>NZ_CP077092.1:3747857-4060178 GCF_014268585.2 Pseudomonas iranensis | reverse complement strand
GACAGCGCCAGCTTCCTCGACAATATCAACCCTGACTCGCTGCAAGTGCTGACCGGTTGTCGCGCCGAGCCATCGCTCGGCAACGCACAGCCGGAAGACCGTTTCCAGTTCGAGCGCGAAGGCTACTTCGTCGCGGACCTGAAGGACTCGAAACCCGGTCAGCCGGTATTCAACCGTACCGTGACCCTGCGTGATTCGTGGGGCCAGTGAGTGAGTCAAGGAACTAACGTGCTAACGATCTACAACACGCTCAGCAAGAGCAAAGAAGTCTTCAAGCCGCTGGATGGCAACAAGGTGCGCATGTACGTCTGCGGGATGACCGTGTACGACTACTGCCACCTCGGCCACGGCCGCAGCATGGTCGCGTTTGACCTGGTGACGCGCTGGCTGCGCTTCAGCGGTTATGACCTGACTTACGTGCGCAACATCACCGACATCGACGACAAGATCATCAATCGTGCCCGCGAGAACGGTGAATCGTTCGAAGCGCTGACCGAGCGCATGATCGCCGCGATGCACGAAGACGAAGCGCGCCTGAACATCCAGAAGCCGGACATGGAACCGCGCGCCACCGATCACATCGCTGGCATGCACGCGATGATCCAGACCCTGATCGACAAGGGCTACGCCTACGCGCCGGGCAATGGCGACGTGTACTACCGCGTCGCCAAGTTCATGGGCTACGGCAAGCTGTCGCGCAAGAAGATCGAAGATTTGCGCATTGGCGCGCGCATCGAAGTCGACGAGTCGAAACAAGACCCGCTCGACTTCGTCCTGTGGAAAGCCGCCAAGCCGGGCGAGCCGAGCTGGGAATCGCCATGGGGCGCCGGACGTCCGGGCTGGCACATCGAGTGCTCGGTGATGTCCACCTGCTGCCTCGGTGAGACTTTCGATATTCATGGCGGCGGCAGCGACCTGGAGTTCCCGCACCACGAAAACGAAATCGCCCAGAGCGAAGCGGCCACCGGCAAGACCTACGCCAACGCGTGGATGCATTGCGGGATGATTCGCATCAATGGCGAGAAGATGTCCAAGTCCTTGAACAACTTCTTCACCATCCGCGACGTGCTCGACAAGTACCACCCGGAAGTAGTGCGTTACCTGCTGGTGTCGAGCCACTACCGCAGCGCGATCAACTATTCGGAAGATAACCTCAAGGACGCCAAGGGCGCACTGGAGCGTTTCTACCATGCGCTGAAAGGCCTGCCGAGCGTCGCGCCGGCAGGCGGCGAAGCGTTTGTAGAGCGTTTCACCACGGTGATGAACGACGACTTCGGCACCCCTGAAGCCTGCGCCGTGCTGTTCGAGATGGTCCGTGAGATCAACCGTCTGCGCGAGAGCGATCTCGATGCAGCGGCGGGGCTGGCGGCACGTCTGAAAGAACTGGCGAGCGTGTTGGGTGTGTTGCAGTTGGAGGCGGATGACTTTTTGCAGGCGGGCGCTGAAGGGCGGGTCGATGCGGCTGAAGTCGATGCACTGATTGCGGCGCGCCTGGCAGCTCGGGCGGCGAAAGACTGGGCCGAGTCGGACCGGATTCGTGATCAGCTGACGGCGATGGGTGTGGTGCTGGAAGATGGCAAGGGTGGGACTACCTGGCGTCTGGCTGACTGACTCAAAAGCCAAAAGTCAAAAGCCCCTCACCCTAGCCCTCTCCCGGAGGGAGAGGGGACTGACCGAGGTGTCTTTTGCTATACGCCGACCTGAACGATCGAGTCGATTATGGATTCGATGAAGCAAGGTCAGGTCGGCGTATCTCTCGAATATCCCCCAATCGGCTCCCTCTCCTCGGGGAGAGGGCTGGGGTGAGGGGCAAGGGGTTGATGCAGTAGCCGAACAGGGACGATGTTCGCCTAATCCATAATCGACGCGTGTTTTTCAGGTCGATGCATAACGCAAGACACCTCGGTCGGCTCCCTCTCCTCGGGGAGAGGGCTGGGGTGAGGGGCAAGGGGTTGATGCAGTAGCCGAACAGGACGATGTTCGCCTAATCCATAATCGACGCGTGTTTTTCAGGTCGATGTATAACGCAAGACACCTCGGTCGGCTCCCTCTCCTCGGGGAGAGGGCTGGGGTGAGGGGCAAAGGGGTGTACTCAGTTGCCAATTTGCCGCAACCGCTTATACAGCGTATTCCGACTCACCCCCAACCGCCGCGCCAGATGCGAAATATTCCCCCCGGCCGCCTTCAACTCGCGGTTCAACGCCTCAACATCATTCAAATCCAGCCCCAACGGCGCCGCCGTCTCCACTGGCTCCATCTCCAGATCGACAAAAAAATCATCAGGCAAATGCTCTGGCCGCACCGGTTGCTCCTCGGCCATGGCCAACGCCACCTGCATCACGCTGCTGACCTGACGCAAATTCCCCGGCCACGGATGCTTTTCAAACAGCTCCAACACCTCCGGGCTCAGCCCCGCCCATTGCGTCGGCTCGCGATGTTGCTCCCACAGCCGTTTGAACAGCGCCTGCTTGTCACTGCGCTCGCGTAACGGCGGCAGCTCCAGGGTCAGGCCGCCGATGCGGTAGTACAAGTCTTCGCGAAAGCGGCCCAGTTGTACCTGCTCGCGCAATGATCGGTTGGTCGCGGAAATGATCCGCAAGTCCACCGGAAACAACTCGCTGCTGCCCACCGGCTGCACGCAGCGCTCCTGCAACACGCGCAACAAACGCGCCTGAGTTGGCAGCGGCATGTCACCGATCTCATCGAGAAACAGCGTGCCTTTGTCGGCCTTGCGGATCAGGCCGATGCTGCCTTTCTGGTTGGCCCCGGTGAACGCGCCTTTCTCGTAACCGAACAACTCGGACTCGACCAGTTCAGCGGGGATCGCTGCGCAGTTCACTGCAATGAATGCCTGTTTTTGCCGTGAGCTGGCCTGGTGCAAGGCTTTGACGAAGACTTCCTTGCCGACGCCGGTCTCACCGTGAATCAGCAACGGAATGTCTTTTTCCAGCAAGCGCTCGGCCTGGCGTACGGCTTTTTCCACGCGACTGTCGCCGAAGTGCAGCGAATTGAGGCTGATCGCACTGGCTGACGCAGGCTTGTCCTCGGCGACAAACACCCGCGCCTGCACCGGTGTCTGTTTCGGCCGTTTCAGCAAACACTGGAAACGGTTGCGTCCAGAGGTCTGCAGGGCAAACGGCAGACCCTCGGGCTGATTGATCAACTCCAGCAGCGACACCTTGAACAGGCTTTCAACGCTGACGCGGGACAAACGCACACCGAGCAGATTGTCGGCGCGGCGATTGGCCGACAGCACCTGTCCGCTCTCATCGAAAATCAACAACCCGGCCCACTGGCTGTCGAGGTTGTTCAACCCGGTGTTGAAGGTCAGTTGAAAATGCTGGCCATGGAACAGGTTGAGGATCAGCCGGTTCTCCACGGTCTGGCTCATCATCTTGACCATGCCCAACGTGTGCGAGGGCGGCAGGTAGCTGTCGCTGGAGACATCGAGCACGGCGATGACCTTGCGCTCGGCGTCGAAAATCGGCGCGGCGGAGCCGGTCATGAAGCGGTTGGCCTTGAGAAAGTGTTCGTCGTGTTCGATGTGCACCGCCTGCTCACAGGCCAGTGCGGTGCCGATCGCGTTGGTACCGCTGCTGCGCTCCATCCAGCTCGCCCCGGCCTGAAAGCCCCGGGCCAGATTCGGCTCGATAAAGCGCTGCGTGCCCCACGAGGTCAGCACCTGACCCTGATTGTCGGCGAGCATGATCAGGCAGTTGGAGTTGCTGAGGATGTTTTCGTAGTAGGGCAGGACTTCCTGATGCGTGGTCTGCACCAGCGAGTGATGGCAGTCGAGCAACCGCGCAATGCCGGCGGCGGGCAATTGATCGAAGGCCGGGGCGCTCTGGTGGTCGAGGCCAAACGCGCGGCAACGTTGCCAGGAGGTCTGGACGATCGCGTCGTGGGACAGCGGCGAAGCAGGTGCGGCCATGGGGGCGAGCCTCTGAGTGCAGCGATTTTATTATTGTTATGAACCCGATCTTCAAAACTCCACAAACCCCCTGTGGGAGCGAGCCTGCTCGCGAAAGCGTCGGTTCAGTCAATGGATTCATTGAATGACACACCGCTTTCGCGAGCAGGCTCGCTCCCACAGGGGATCCATTTGCATTGAGGATTGGGCAAAAGCGTGCATAGAGTGTTGTTCACTATTGTTCAATGTCAATCACCCCGACTGTTCAAAAGTGTTCAGCTGTGAACGCCGCTTGCCCCCGTAAACACTGCTTCTCAAGACAAATCAAGCACTTGCCATTTCTGGCACGAATGTCGCTCTGTTGCTCCGGTCGCTTGACTCCAAAAATAACAAAGGCCGAGCCATGTCACTCACCCTGGAGCACGTCAGCCGTACCGTCGAGGGCCAGATCTGGATCGACGATGCGTGCCTGAAATTCGAACCCGGATCCTTCAACGTTCTGCTCGGGCGCACGCTGTCCGGAAAGACCAGCCTCATGCGTCTGATGGCCGGCCTCGACAAGCCCGACAGCGGCCGCGTGCTGATGAACGGCGTCGACGTCACCCAGCGCCCGGTGCGGCTGCGCAACGTGTCGATGGTCTATCAGCAGTTCATCAATTACCCGACCATGACGGTGTTCGAGAACATCGCCTCGCCACTGCGTCAGGCCGGCATCTCGAAAGAGATCATCCACAGCAAGGTGCAGGAAACCGCACGCATGCTGCGCATCGAGAAGTTCTTGCAGCGCTATCCGCTGGAGCTCTCCGGTGGGCAGCAACAGCGCACGGCCATGGCCCGCGCGCTGGTCAAGGATGCTGAACTGATCCTCTTCGACGAGCCGCTGGTCAACCTCGACTACAAGCTGCGCGAAGAGCTGCGTCAGGAAATGCGCGAGCTGTTCAAGGCCCGCCACACCATCGCCATCTACGCCACCACCGAGCCCAACGAAGCGCTGGCCCTCGGCGGCACCACCACCATCCTGCACGAAGGCCGGGTGATCCAGAGCGGGCCGTCGACCGAGGTCTATCACCAGCCGCAGTCGGTGCTCGCCGCTGAATTGTTCTCCGAACCGCCGATCAACCTCATGCCGGGACGCATTGCCGGCAACGAAGTCAGCTTCGCCAACTTCGTACACTTTCCGTTGAACGTCGATCTGCGCCCGGTGGGCGAGGGTGAGTTCCGCTTCGGCGTGCGCCCCAGCCATATCTCGCTGGTGCCGAGCAACGATGACGATCTCGAATTGGCCGTGACCGTCGAGGTGGCCGAGATCAGCGGTTCGGAAACCTTCCTGCATGTGCGCAACGAGCATTTCCTGCTGGTGCTGCACTTGCCGGGTGTTCACGAATACGACGTCGATGCGCCGATCCGCATCTATATCCCGACCCACAAACTGTTCGTTTTCGATGCGCAAGGCCGTCTGGTGCAAGCACCGGGCCGGCGTGTCGCGAGGGTTGCCTGATGGCCGAAATCCGTTTGCAACACCTCGCCCACAGCTACAGCAAAACCCCGAGCGGCGCCGAGGATTATGCGATCCGCGAGATGGATCACGTCTGGGAGCAGGGCGGCGCCTACGCCTTGCTCGGCCCGTCCGGTTGCGGCAAGTCGACCTTGCTCAACATCATTTCCGGCCTGCTCAGCCCGTCCCAGGGCCACGTGTTGTTTGACGGCAAAGCGGTCAACGACCTGACCCCGGAGAAGCGCAACATCGCCCAGGTTTTCCAGTTTCCGGTGGTCTACGACACCATGACCGTGTTCGACAACCTCGCCTTCCCGCTGCGAAACCAGGGCATGGCCGAGGCGAAAGTGCACAGCAAGGTGCAGGAAATTGCCGAAGTGCTCGACCTGCAGAATCTGCTGAGCAAAAAAGCGCGCAATCTCACCGCCGACGAAAAGCAGAAAGTCTCCATGGGCCGTGGGCTGGTGCGCGACGACGTCTCGGCGATCCTCTTCGATGAGCCGCTGACGGTGATCGACCCGCACTTGAAGTGGAAACTGCGGCGCAAGCTCAAGCAGATCCATGAGCAGTTCAACATCACCATGGTCTACGTTACCCACGATCAGCTCGAAGCCTCGACCTTCGCCGACAAGATTGCGGTGATGTACGGCGGCCAGATCGTCCAGTTCGGCACGCCACGGGAATTGTTCGAGCGGCCGAGCCACACCTTTGTCGGCTATTTCATCGGCAGCCCGGGGATGAATCTGATCGAGGTGCAGCCGCAGCCCGGTGGTGTCGGTTTCGCCTCGACGCACCTGCCGCTGTCCGACGCCTTGCAGCGCCATATCGAGCACGGCCAGTGGAAAAATCTCAAGGTCGGCATCCGCCCCGAATTCATTCATGTGTGGGACGAGCCGTTTGACGACGCGATGCAGGCAAAAGTCGTACACGTCGAAGACCTCGGCACCTACAAGATCATGACCCTCAACCTCGACGGCGCGCCGTTGAAAGTGCGCCTGGCAGAAGACAAGCCGGTACCCGAGGGCACTGCGTACATCAGTTTCCCGGCGCAATGGCTGATGGTCTATGCCGATGAATTTCTCCTGGAAGTCAGCGACGAGGAGGCGCAGCCATGAACAAAGTGCAGAACAACAAGGCTTGGTGGCTGGTGTTGCCGGTGTTCCTGCTGGTGGCGTTCAGTGCGGTGATCCCGATGATGACCGTTGTCAACTATTCGGTGCAGGACATCTTCGACCAGTCCAGCCGCTACTTCGTTGGCGCGGACTGGTACAAGCAAGTGCTGCTCGATCCGCGTTTGCACGACTCGCTGCTGCGCCAGTTCATCTATTCGGCGTGCGTGCTGCTGATTGAAATCCCGCTGGGCATCGCCGTCGCGCTGACCATGCCGACCAAGGGTCGCTGGTCCTCGGTGGTGCTGATCATTCTGGCGATTCCGTTGCTGATTCCGTGGAACGTGGTCGGCACCATCTGGCAGATCTTCGGCCGCGCCGACATCGGCCTGCTCGGTTCCAGCCTCAACGCGATGGGCATCAGCTACAACTACGCGGCCAACACCATGGACGCCTGGGTGACGGTGCTGGTGATGGACGTCTGGCACTGGACTTCGCTGGTCGCGCTGCTGTGTTTCTCCGGCCTGCGGGCGATTCCCGACGTCTATTACCAGGCCGCGCGCATTGATCGCGCCTCGGCCTGGGCGGTGTTCCGCCACATTCAATTGCCCAAGTTGAAAAGCGTGTTGCTGATCGCGGTGATGCTGCGCTTCATGGACAGTTTCATGATCTACACCGAGCCGTTCGTGCTCACCGGCGGCGGGCCGGGCAATGCCACGACCTTCTTGAGTCAGACGTTGACGCAGATGGCTGTAGGGCAATTCGACCTCGGTCCGGCGGCGGCGTTTTCGCTGGTGTACTTCCTGATCATCCTGTTGGTGTCGTGGCTGTTCTATACCGCCATGACGCACTCCGACGCCAACCGCTGAGGCCCGGCCATGAGCAAGAAAAAGCTTATTCCATTGCTGGTGTACATCCTGTTCCTGCTGGTGCCGATCTACTGGCTGCTGAACATGTCGTTCAAGAGCAACACCGAAATCCTCGGCGGCCTGACGCTTTTCCCACAGGATTTCACGCTGGCGAACTACAAGGTGATCTTCACTGATCCGAGCTGGTACACCGGCTACTTGAACTCGCTGTATTACGTCAGCCTCAACACGGTGATTTCCCTGAGCGTGGCGTTACCGGCGGCTTACGCGTTTTCACGCTATCGTTTCCTCGGCGACAAGCATCTGTTCTTCTGGCTGCTGACCAATCGCATGGCGCCGCCGGCGGTGTTCTTGCTGCCGTTCTTCCAGTTGTATTCGTCGATCGGCCTTTTCGACACGCATATCGCCGTGGCTTTGGCGCACTGCCTGTTCAACGTGCCGCTGGCGGTGTGGATTCTCGAAGGTTTCATGTCCGGCGTGCCCAAGGAGATCGACGAAACGGCCTACATCGACGGCTACAGTTTCCCCAAGTTTTTCGTGAAGATTTTCATCCCGTTGATCGGTTCCGGTATCGGCGTCACGGCGTTTTTCTGCTTCATGTTTTCCTGGGTCGAGCTGCTGCTGGCGCGCACGCTGACCTCGGTCAACGCCAAGCCGATTGCGGCGGTGATGACGCGCACGGTGTCGGCGTCGGGGATCGATTGGGGCGTGCTGGCAGCGGCGGGGGTGTTGACCATCCTGCCGGGCATGCTGGTGATCTGGTTTGTACGCAACCACGTGGCCAAGGGCTTTGCCCTCGGTCGAGTCTGAGGAGCTGATGATGGAATGGATGAGCTGGACGACACCGACCGCCGCGTTCTTCATCGGCATCGGTCTGATTCTGGTGGGCATGACCACCTGGGAATTGCGCTCGCCGAGCATTCTGCGGCGCGGGTTTCTGCCGATTGCCACCACCCGTGGCGATCGCTTGTTTATCGGTCTTCTCGGCAGCGCCTACCTGCATTTGCTGGTAATCGGCGTCACCGACTGGAGCATCTGGGTGGCGTCCGCGTTGTCCCTGGTGTGGCTGTTGGCTGTGATGCGTTGGGGCTAGTCGAATCGTTCGGCAACGCGGCTCCACAACTTAAACAGGAGGTCTCTATGTTCGATAAAAACAATAAGCTGCGACATAGCATTTCATTGGCAGCCATGCTGGCACTCAGCGGTCTGAGCGCATCTGCCTGGGCCGACGCCTACGAAGATGCTGCAAAAAAATGGATTGGCAGCGAGTTCAAGCCCTCGACCCTGACGGCCGAACAGCAGCTCGAAGAACTGAAGTGGTTCATCAAGGCCGCCGAGCCGTTTCGCGGCATGGACATCAAGGTCGTTTCCGAAACCCTGACCACCCACGAATACGAGTCCAAGGTGCTGGCCAAGGCCTTCAGCGAAATCACCGGGATCAAACTCACCCACGACCTGCTGCAGGAAGGCGACGTGGTCGAGAAAATGCAGACGGTGATGCAGTCGGACAAGAACATCTATGACGGCTGGGTCAACGACTCCGACCTGATCGGCACGCACTTTCGCTACGGCAAGACCGAATCGATCACCGACCTGATGGCCAACGAAGGCAAGAACTTCACTTCGCCGACCCTCGACATCAAGGACTTCATCGGCATCTCCTTCACCACCGCGCCGGACGGCAAGATCTATCAACTGCCCGACCAGCAATTCGCCAACCTGTACTGGTTCCGTGCCGACTGGTTCGAGCGCGCCGATCTGAAAGCCAAGTTCAAGGAAAAGTACGGTTACGAGCTGGGCGTACCGGTGAACTGGTCGGCCTATGAAGACATCGCCAAATTCTTCAGCGAAGACGTCAAGGAAATCGACGGCAAACGCGTCTACGGCCACATGGATTACGGCAAGAAAGACCCGTCGCTGGGCTGGCGTTTCACCGATGCCTGGTTCTCCATGGCCGGTGGCGGCGACAAGGGACTGCCCAACGGCTTGCCGGTGGACGAGTGGGGCATCCGCGTCGAGGACTGCCACCCGGTCGGTTCAAGCGTGACCCGTGGCGGCGACACCAACGGCCCGGCGGCCGTGTTTGCCACCACCAAATACGTCGACTGGCTGAAGAAATATGCGCCACCGGAAGCGGCCGGCATGACCTTCTCCGAGTCTGGCCCGGTGCCGTCGCAGGGCAACATCGCCCAGCAGATTTTCTGGTACACCGCGTTCACCGCCGACATGACCAAACCCGGCCTGCCGGTGGTCAACGCCGACGGCACGCCGAAATGGCGCATGGCGCCGTCGCCTAAAGGCCCGTATTGGGAAGAGGGCATGAAGCTCGGCTATCAGGATGTGGGGTCGTGGACGTTCATGAAATCCACGCCTGAGAAACAGAAACTTGCGGCGTGGCTGTACGCGCAATTCGTCACGTCGAAAACTGTTTCGCTGAAAAAAACCATCGTCGGTCTGACACCTATTCGCGAGTCGGACATCAACTCGCAGGCCATGACCGATCTGGCGCCGAAACTCGGTGGTCTGGTCGAGTTCTATCGCAGCCCAGCCCGCGTGCAATGGTCGCCGACCGGCACCAACGTGCCGGACTATCCACGTCTGGCGCAACTGTGGTGGAGCCATATCGCCGAAGCCGCCAGCGGCGAGAAAACACCGCAACAAGCGCTCGATGGCCTGGCCAAGGATCAGGACCGCATCATGGAACGCCTCGAACGCTCCAAGGCCCAGGCCACTTGCGCACCGAAGATGAACCCGGAACGCGATGCGCAATACTGGTTCGATCAACCGGGCGCACCGAAGCCGAAACTGGCCAACGAGAAGCCGAAGGGTGAAACCGTGAGCTATAGCGAACTGCTGAAATCCTGGGCTGATGCGCGCAAATGATGTTGGAAATGTGAGAAGCGAACGGCACCGGAAGGTGCCGTTTTTTTTGCTGCCTGATCTGCCGCTTTCGCGAGCAGGCTCGCTCCCACATTGGAGCGGTGCTACTCAAAATTGGTGGCACCCGAGATCCCTGTGGGAGCGAGCCTGCTCGCGAAAGCGGAGGGTCGGTTAGCATATCCGTCGACTTGTAGGACGCCATCGCGAGCAGGTTCACTCCTGCTGGGTGTGCGATGCACCCGGATGCTATGAGCGACACACACACCTGTGGGAGCGGGCTTGCCCGCGATGACGCTTGCACAAACGCCGGCGATATCGACTTCTGCTACAAACAAAAAACGGCACCCGAAGGTGCCGTTTCCATTCCAGCCAGATCAGCCGAGCAATCAGCCCGCCAGACCCGCCTGCTGTACCAGCACCAGCAACGGTTGCGGGTACACGCCCAGGAAGAATGCGACCAGGGCGATGGCCAGCAGCATTACGCCGCCTGCCTTCTGTTCCCAGTGCAGCTGGGCGTCGTGGCGACGCAGGTTAGGCTCGATCAGGTACAGGGTGACCATCACGCGCAGGTAGTAGAAGACGCCGATGGCGCTGCCCAGTACCAGTGCGCCGACCAGCCACCACTGACGCGTTTCGACGCCGCTGGCGATGATGTAGAACTTGCCGATGAAGCCGGCGGTCAGCGGGATGCCGGCCAGGGACAGCATCATCACGGTCAGCACGGCGGTCAGGTACGGACGGCGCCAGAACAGGCCGCGGTACTCGTACAGCGCGTCAGCGTCGCGGCCGTTGTACGGCGACGACATCAGGGTGATCACGCCGAACGCGCCGAGGCTGGTGATCACGTAGGTGACCAGATAGACGCCGATGGCTTCCACCGCCAGACCCTTGCTCGCCACCAGCGCGATCAGCAGATAGCCGAAGTGCGCAATCGACGAGTAACCGAGCAGACGCTTGAGGTTGCTCTGGGTCAGGGCCAGCAGGTTACCGAACAGGATCGAGGCGACCGCGATCACGCTCAGCACATCGCTCAGCACACCACTGCTGGCAGCAGGGGAGAGCTGGAACAGACGCACCATCACCGCAAACACTGCGACCTTCGAAGCGGTAGCGAGGAACGCCGCCACCGGTGCCGGAGCACCTTCGTAGACGTCCGGCGTCCACAGGTGGAACGGTACCAGCGACAGCTTGAACGCCAGACCGATCAGCATCATGCCCAGGCCCAGTTGCGCCAGCGGGCTTGGCAGGCCGGTTGCAGCCAGGGCCTGACCGATGCCGACGAAGCTCAGCGAACCGGCGTCGGCGTAGAGCAGCGCCATACCGAACAGCAGGAACGCGGAACCGGCGGCCGACAGCACCATGTACTTGATGCCGGCTTCCAGCGAACGCTTGTTGAAGAAGGCGTAAGCCACCAGACCGTAGACAGGTACCGAGAGCAGTTCCAGACCGATGAACAACCCGGCCAGGTGTTGCGCGCTGACCAGCACCAGACCACCGGCGGCGGCCATCAGGATCAGCAGGTACAGTTCTTCGCGGTTGCCCGGGTAACCCGAACCGCCATCACCGAGATAGGCGTGGGCGAGGGTGACGCAGGCGAGGGTGGCGACCAGGATCATCGCCATGTACAGGCAGGCAAACGCGTCGATCTGCAGCAACGGGGTCACGGCCAGAGGCGCGACTTTCAACGCAGGCAGGATCGACAGCAGGGCCAGGTTCAGACCCGCCACCGAAATCAGGAAGGTCTGCGAGTGGTTGCGGCGCCAGGCGATTGCCAGCATCACCACGATAATGGTGAGGCTGGTGATCAACAGTGGCGCAAGCGCAATAAAGTGTTGAATCGTGAATTCCATAGCGCTCTTACCGGGCCGAAGCGAGTTGAGAGAAGGCGGTGCCGAGCCACTGCTGCACGCCATGCATGGTGGCGGCAGAGGTGTCGAGGAACGGTTGCGGGTAGACGCCGAGGTAAATCAGCAATACCGCCAGACCGAGCACCATGATCAGTTCGCGCGCATCCATGCCGTGCAACACCGCGTCGGATTTCGACGGGCCGAAGTAGGCACGGTGGATCATGATCAGCGAGTAGACCGAACCGAACACCAGACCGGAAGTGGCAATCGCCGTGACCCATGGAGCGCTGGCGAAGGAGCCGATCAGGATCAGGAATTCGCCGACAAAGTTACCGGTGCCCGGCAAGCCCAGCGACGCCGCCGCGAAGAACAGGCTGATCGCCGGCAGGTAAGCGATACGCGACCACAGACCGCCCATCTCACGCATGTCACGCGTATGCAGACGCTCGTACAACTGACCGCTGAGGATAAACAGCGCCGCTGCCGACAGACCGTGCGCCAGCATCTGGATCACTGCACCTTGCAGCGCCAGTTGGCTGCCGGAGTAGATGCCGATCAACACGAAGCCCATGTGGGAAACGGAAGAGAAGGCAATCAGACGCTTGATGTCGGTTTGTGCGAACGCCAGGAACGCGCCGTAGAAGATCCCGATCAGACCGAGGGTCATGGCGATCGGCGCGAACTCGGCCGAAGCGTTCGGGAACAGCGGCAGGGCGAAACGCAGCAGACCGTAGGCCGCAGTTTTCAGCAGGATACCGGCGAGGTCGACGGAACCGGCAGTCGGTGCCTGGGCGTGAGCATCAGGCAGCCAGGAGTGGAACGGTACGACGGGCAGCTTGACCGCGAAGGCGATGAAGAAGCCGAGCATCAGAATGTACTCGGTGGTCATCGACATCTTGGTTTTCAACAGGTCGGCGTAGTTGAAGGTGATCACGCCGGTGTTGTTGAAGTTGACCAGCACCAGACCGAGGATCGCCACCAGCATGATCAGGCCGGACGCCTGAGTGAAGATGAAGAACTTGGTCGCTGCGTAGATCCGGGTTTTCTTGCCGTCCGAAGAACTGTGACCCCAGAGCGCGATGAGGAAGTACATCGGCACCAGCATCATTTCCCAGAAGAAGAAGAACATGAACAGGTCGAGGGCGAGGAATACGCCGACCACACCGCCCAGGATCCACATCAGGTTGAGGTGGAAGAAGCCAACGTGACGTTGAATCTCTTTCCACGAGCAGAGTACCGAGAGGATACCCAGCAGGCCGGTCAGCAGAATCATCAACAGCGACAGGCCGTCGAGGGCCAGGTGCACGTTGATGCCGAAACGCTGGATCCAGACATGCTTGAACTCAAGCGCCCAGGTCGGATCGGCGCCCGGCGCCGGTGCGAATGAATAGTCACCGTGGGCCCACAGCCAGAGGCCGAGCGCGAGTTCCAGGGTCATGGTCAACAGCGCAATCCAGCGCGGGAGGGTAGCGCCGAAGCGCTCACCCATCCAGCACAGCAGGCCGCCGATGAAGGGGATCAGGATTAGCCAAGGCAGAATCATGACGGGCTCGTTTCCTTTCGCAAATTCGCAAGGTTCATATCAGACCGCTACCAGCACGATGGCGCCGATCACCAGCACGGCACCAGCAGCCATCGAGGCGGCGTACCAACGCAGTTGACCGGTCTCGGTGCGGCTCAGGGCAGTGTGACCACCCTTGGCCATACGCGGGATCAGACCGATGGTCTGGTCGAGCGGGTCTTTGCGCAGTACATGGCTGATCGCAAGGTACGGCTTGACGAACAGTTTGTCGTAGATCCAGTCGAAGCCCCAGGCAGCGAACCACCAGGCCGAAAGGAAACGGCCGATGCCGCTGTTGGCGATTGCCGTGACGAAGCGACGCTTGCCGAGGAACAGCAGCGCTGCCAGCAGGATACCGGCCAGGGCGATGGCGCCCGAGGCGATTTCCAGGCTGTGCTTGGCTTCGCCACCGGCATGCCCGACGCTTTGCGGCAATACGCCGTGCAGCGGCGGCACGATCATTGCGCCGACGAAAGTCGACAGCACGATCAGTACCGACAATGGCAGCCAGTGAGCAATGCCGTGGCCGGCGTGGGCTTCGGTCTTGGCTTCACCGTGGAACGCGATGAAGATCAGGCGGAAGGTGTACAGCGAAGTCATGAACGCACCGACCAGACCTGCGTAAAGCAGACCCTGGTTACCGCTGGCGAACGCTTCCCAGAGGATTTCGTCCTTGGAGTAGAAGCCTGCGGTAACCAGTGGCAGAGCGGCCAGCGCGGCACCACCGACGATGAAGCTGGCGTAGGCCAGTGGCAGTTTCTTCCACAGACCGCCCATCTTGAAGATGTTCTGCTCGTGGTGGCAGGCAACGATCACCGCACCGGAAGCAAGGAACAGCAGGGCCTTGAAGAAGGCGTGGGTCATCAGGTGGAAGATCGCGCCTTCCCAGGCGCCAACGCCCAGCGCCAGGAACATGTAGCCGATCTGGCTCATGGTCGAATAGGCGAGGATACGTTTGATGTCGGTCTGTACCAGCGCGGCAAAACCGGCCAGTACCAGGGTCACGCCACCGACGATGCCGACGAGGTGCAGGATGTCCGGCGCCAGCGCAAACAGGCCGTGGGTACGGGCAATCAGGTAGACACCGGCGGTGACCATGGTCGCGGCGTGGATCAGTGCCGAAACCGGGGTAGGACCGGCCATCGCATCCGCGAGCCAGGTTTGCAGCGGCAGTTGCGCCGATTTACCGACAGCACCACCGAGCAGCATCAGGGTTGCCAGAACGATCCAGAAGTCACCGACCTTGAAGTGCTCCGGCGCACGTACCAGCAGTTCCTGGACGTTCAGCGTGCCCAGTTGCTGGAACAGGATGAACAGGCCGATGGCCATGAACACGTCGCCGATGCGGGTGACGATGAAAGCTTTGAGTGCGGCGTTACCGTTGTTGCGGTTGCTGTAGTAGAAACCGATCAACAGGTACGAGCACAGGCCCACGCCTTCCCAACCGAAGTAGATGAACAGCAGGTTATCGCCGAGGATCAGGAACAGCATGCTGGCGATGAACAGGTTGGTGTACGAGAAGAAGCGCGAGTAACCGTCTTCGCCACGCATGTACCAGGACGCGAACAGGTGGATCAGGAAGCCGACGCCGACGACCACACCGAGCATGGTCACCGACAGGCCATCCAGGTACAGCGCGAAGTTCGGCTGGAAACCTTCCACCGACATCCAGCGCCACAGCACCTGGGTGTACACGCCACCCTCCGGCGGTGCGACGTTGAATTGCCAGATCACGTAGGCGGTGACGATGGCCGACAGGCCGATCGAACCGACACCGATCAGCGCCGAGAGGTTTTCCGAGAAGCGGCCGCGCGAGAACGACAGCAACAGGAACCCGATCAGAGGGAATACGAAAGTCAGAAAGAGTAGGTTCATCCGCGCATCTCACTGGCAGCGTCGATATCGAGCGTGTGGAAGCGGCGATACAGTTGCAGCAGGATCGCCAGACCAATACTGGCCTCGGCCGCTGCAAGGCTGATCACCAGGATGAACATGATCTGTCCATCCGGCTGCGCCCAGCGGGCGCCCGCGACGATGAAGGCCAGGGCAGAGGCGTTCATCATCACTTCCAGACTCATCAACACGAACAAAATGTTGCGGCGGACCATCAGGCCGACCAGACCAAGGCAGAACAGGATGCCGGCAACGGCTAAACCATGTTCGAGAGGGATAGCAGGCATGTCTTACTCCTTCGCCTCGTTACGGCCCAAATGGAACGCCGTGACGGCTGCGGCGAGCAGCAGCATCGAGGCGAGTTCGACCACCAGCAGGTACGGGCCGAACAGGCTGATGCCCACGGCTTTCGCGTCTACGGTGGTGTGGCCGATGGCCTGGCCGCTCTGGTGAGCGAACAGCACATACAGCAGTTCGGCCAGCAGCAGCGCGGCAAGAATCACCGGTCCTGCCCAGATGCCGGGCTTGAGCCAGGTGCGTTCCTGCTGCACCGAGGCGGGACCGAGGTTGAGCATCATCACCACGAACACGAACAGCACCATGATGGCGCCGGCGTAGGCGATTACTTCCAGCACACCGGCGAACGGCGCGCCGAGGGCGAAGAAGGTCATGGCCACGGCGATCAACGAGATGATCAGGTAGAGCAGGGCATGCACAGGGTTGGTGTTGGTGACCACACGCAGCGTGGACACCACAGCAATACCCGATGCGAAATAGAAAGCGAATTCCATCGTTCTTCCTTAAGGCAGCAAGCTCTTCACGTTGATCGGTTCGGCTTCGTTCTGCGCAGCGCCTTTCGGCTTGCCAGCGATTGCCATACCTGCAACACGATAGAAGTTGTAATCAGGGTTTTTGCCGGGGCCGGAGATCAAAAGATCTTCTTTCTCGTACACCAGGTCCTGACGTTTGAACTCGGCCATCTCGAAATCCGGGGTCAGCTGGATCGCGGTGGTCGGGCAGGCTTCCTCGCAGAGACCGCAGAAAATGCAGCGCGAGAAGTTGATCCGGAAGAAGTCCGGGTACCAGCGACCGTCTTCGGTTTCCGCTTTCTGCAGAGAGATGCAACCCACCGGGCAGGCCACGGCGCACAGGTTGCAGGCTACGCAGCGTTCTTCGCCATCGGGGTCGCGGGTCAGGACGATGCGGCCACGGTAACGCGGCGGCAGGTAGACCTGCTCCTCGGGGTATTGCAGGGTGTCGCGCTTGCGAAAGCCATGGCCGAAGACCATGACCAGGCTGCGCAACTGGGTACCGGTACCCTTAACGATGTCGCCAATATATTTGAACATGGGTCAAATCCTCACTGAACCGCAACCGCAGGCGTGTTCATCAACACAACCGCAGCGGTCACCAGCAAATTGATCAGGGTCAGTGGCAGGCAGAATTTCCAGCTGAAATCCATCACCTGGTCATAACGCGGACGCGGGATGGAAGCGCGCAGCAGGATGAACAGCATGATGAAGAACGCGGTCTTCAGTGCGAACCAGACGAAGGACAGTTGCGGCAGGATGCCGAACGGACCATGCCAGCCACCGAAGAACAGGGTGACCAGCAGCGCCGAGATCAGGATGATGCCGATGTATTCACCGACGAAGAACATGCCCCATTTCATACCGGCGTATTCAATGTGGTAACCGTCGGCCAGTTCCTGTTCCGCTTCCGGCTGGTCGAACGGGTGACGGTGAGTCACGGCGACGCCAGCGATGAAGAAGGTACAGAAGCCGAAGAACTGCGGAATGATGAACCACAGGTTCTGCGCCTGGTACTCGACGATGTCGCGCATGTTGAACGAGCCGACCTGAACCACGATGCCCATCAGGGCCAGGCCCATGAACACTTCGTAGGACACGGTCTGCGCCGAGGCACGCAAGCTGCCGAGCAGGGCGAACTTGTTGTTGCTCGACCAGCCGGCGAACAGCACCGCGTAGACCGACAGACCGGCCATGGCGAAGAAGAACAGCAGGCCGATGTTCAGATCCGCCACGCCCCAGGTCGGGGTGATCGGGATGATCGCAAAGGCGATCAGCAGGGCGGACATGGCCACCACCGGCGCCAGGGTGAAGATCACCTTGTCGGCAAACGGCGGCGTCCAGTCTTCCTTGAAGAACATCTTCAGCATGTCGGCGGCGATCTGGAACATGCCGAACGGGCCAACGCGGTTCGGACCGTAACGGTCCTGCCACCAGCCCAGCAGGCGACGTTCGACAAAGCTGAGCAAGGCGCCTGCAACCACTACGGCCAGCAGGATCACGATGGCTTTGATGACCGTCAGGATCACATCGATCACTTCAGGGGTGAACCAGGTCATTGCGCTGCCTCCTGCAGACCGTCGACGGACACGCCGGCGAATGCCGGTGGAATGCCGGCGATGCCCGCAGGCAATGCCACCAGACCGGCGCCCAGTTCTTCATTGATGCGCAGCGGCAGACGCAATGTCTGACCGGCCACGTTCAGGCTCAGCAGGGCACCGTCGTTGACGCCGAGGCGGTCCGCTTCGGATTTCGCCAGCGCGACGTAAGGTGCCGGAATGCGTTCCTGTACCGGGGCGGCTTTCGAAGAGTTTTCTTCACTGCCGAACAGGTGGAAGAACGGCACGGCTTGCCAGGTACCCGGCGCCGGGTTGAACGCACGCGGCGCAGCGGCGAACCAGTTCAGCGAATCACCGGTGCTTTCGATCAGGCGTGTGCCCGGGTCGCCAGCGCGCAGATGACCACCGACTTCGTCCTGGAACTTGTTCCATGCTTGTGGCGAGTTCCAGCCCGGCGACCATGCGAATGGCACCTGCTGACGAGGTTCGGCGGAGCCCGAGTAACCTTCCATGGAGAAGGCGAACGCGGTGTCCTGGTCTTGCGGGGTGCGTGGTTCGTGAACGCTGATATCGGCGCGCATGGCGGTGCGACCGGAATAACGCAGCGGCTCACGGGCCAGTTTCAGACCCTTGATGCGGAAAGCCGCCGACGGTGCAGCATCGACGATACGTGCCAGTTGCGCAGTGCTCGAGGCAACGGCGGCGGTGACATGGTCGAGTTGCGTCCAGTCGATCGGCTGGTTCAGCAGGGTCGCGCGCAGGGCGTGCAGCCAGCGCCAGCCTTCGTGCACCAGAATGCTCGCATCCATGTATTGCGGATCGAAAACCTGGAAGAAGCGCTGGGCGCGGCCTTCCTGGCTGACCAGCGTACCGTCGCCCTCGGCGAAGCTCGCCGCTGGCAGAACCAGGTGCGCGCGATCAGTGGTGGCGGTTTTCTGATGGTCAGCAACGATCACCACTTTTGCAGCGTTCAGCGCAGCATCGACCTTGGCGTTGGCAGTGCGGGTGTACAGATCGTTTTCCAGCACGACGATAGCGTCGGCCTTGCCATCGATGACCGCTTGCAGCGCGGCGTCGACCGATTCGCCACCGAGCATGGCCAGACCGAGGCTGTTGGCTTCCGGCACGATCAGGCTGATCGAACCGTTCTTCTCGCGCAGCTTAAGGGCCTTGGCGATGTTCGCGGCAGCTTCGATCAGGGCTTTGGAGCCCAGCGAAGTACCGGCGATGATCAGCGGACGCTTGGCGGCGAGCAGGGCATCGGCGATGCGCTGCGCCAGTTCCAGGGCTTCGGCGTCCAGACCTTCAACGGCCGGGGCGCTGGCATCCAGTGCGTGAGCAACGGCAAAACCGATGCGCGCCAGATCATCCGGAGCGGCGTGCACGCACTCTTCGGCAACGTCGTCGAGCTTGGTTTCGGCGAGGCTGGCGATGAACAACGGGTTCAGCGCGTGCTGGCCGATGTTCTTCACCGCCGCGTCGAGCCAAGGCTGTACGCGCATGGCTTCGGCCATGTCTTCAGCCTTGCCCTTGACCGACTGACGCAGGGCCAGCGCCATACGCGCAGCGGTCTGGGTCAGGTCTTCGCCGAGGACGAAAATCGCGTCGTGGTCTTCGATGTCGCGCATGTTCGGCACTGGCAGCGGGCTGTCGTTCAGCACCTGCAGGACCAGACGGATGCGCTCCAGCTCGGAAGCCTCAATGCCCGAGTAGAAATGCTCGGCGCCGACCAGCTCGCGCAACGCGTAGTTGCTTTCGAGGCTGGCACGCGGCGAACCGATGCCGACGATGTTGCGCCCGCGCAGCAGGTCGGCGGCTTTGTCCAGCGCAGCGTCAAGGCTCAGCTTGGTGCCGTCGGCCAGCAGCGGCTGACGTGGACGGTCGGTGCGGTTGACGTAGCCATAACCGAAACGGCCACGGTCGCAGAGGAAGTACTGGTTCACCGAACCGTTGAAGCGGTTTTCGATGCGACGCAGTTCACCGTAACGCTCGCCCGGGGAAATGTTGCAACCGCTCGAGCAGCCATGGCAGATGCTTGGCGCGAACTGCATGTCCCACTTGCGGTTGTAGCGCTCGGAGTGAGTCTTGTCGGTGAACACACCGGTCGGGCAGACCTCGGTGAGGTTGCCGGAGAACTCGCTTTCGAGGGTGCCGTCTTCAACGCGACCGAAGTACACGTTGTCGTGGGCGCCAAACACACCGAGGTCGGTGCCGCCGGCGTAGTCCTTGTAGAAACGCACGCAGCGGTAGCAAGCGATGCAGCGGTTCATTTCGTGGGAAATGAACGGGCCGAGTTGCTGGTTCTGGTGGGTGCGTTTGCTGAAGCGATAACGGCGCTCGTTGTGGCCGGTCATCACTGTCATGTCTTGCAAGTGGCAGTGACCGCCTTCCTCGCACACCGGGCAGTCGTGCGGGTGGTTGGTCATCAGCCATTCGACAACACTGGCGCGGAACGCCTTGGATTCTTCATCGTCGATGGAGATCCAGGTGTTGTCGGTGGCGGGGGTCATGCAGGACATGACGATACGACCACGGGTGTCGTTCTCGTCGGTGTACTGCTTGACCGCGCACTGGCGGCAGGCCCCGACGCTACCAAGCGCGGGGTGCCAGCAGAAATATGGAATGTCGAGGCCCAGCGACAGACATGCCTGTAACAGGTTGTCTGCCCCGTCGACTTCGAGCGCTTTGCCGTCTACGTGGATAGTGGCCATGGTTCAAAGGTCTTCGTTGGCCCGGTGTCAGCGGGCGTGGCTAATGGAATCTTGTTATGCGTCCGAATCCAAACAGCCCCGGAGGGCGTCATCGGACGAAAGGCGAAGGGCACGGACCCTTCGCCTTTTTAAGCGTTTACGTGCCGACTACGATCGGCCTTGCCAGAGGCGGGACGGCGGCGCTGACAGGCGCGATACCGGCTTCGAACTCTGGACGGAAGTATTTGATGGCGCTGCCCAGCGGCTCCACGGCACCCGGTGCGTGAGCACAGAAGGTCTTGCCCGGGCCGAGGAAACCGACCAGACCCAGCAGGGTCTCGATGTCGCCCGGCTGGCCCTTGCCCTGTTCGATGGCCATCA
Source organism: Pseudomonas iranensis (assembly GCF_014268585.2). Lineage (NCBI taxonomy): Bacteria > Pseudomonadati > Pseudomonadota > Gammaproteobacteria > Pseudomonadales > Pseudomonadaceae > Pseudomonas > Pseudomonas iranensis. Next base: position 4,039,175 of record NZ_CP077092.1, on the reverse strand, counting down.
GCAGCTTGACGCTCCATGGCAGACCATCACGGCACGGGGTGCAGAAACCGCAGGATTCGCGCGCGAAGAACTGCTCCATGTTGCGCAGCAGCGAGACCATGTTGACGCTGTCATCCACCGCCATCGCCAGACCGGTACCCATACGGGTGCCCACTTTTGCGATGCCGCCGGCGTACATTTGTGCGTCGAGGTGCTCGGGCAGGAGGAAACCGGTACCGGCGCCCCCTGGCTGCCAGGCCTTGAGCTTGAAGCCGTCGCGCATGCCGCCGGCGTAGTCTTCGAACAGCTCGCGACCGGTGACGCCGAACGGCAGTTCCCACAGGCCCGGGTTCTTGACCTTGCCGGAGAAGCCCATGAGCTTGGTGCCCATGTCTTCGGAACCTTCGCGGGCCAACGATTTGTACCAGTCAACGCCGTCGGCAATGATCGCCGGCACGTTGCACAGGGTTTCGACGTTGTTCACACAGGTCGGCTTGCCCCACACGCCGACGGCGGCAGGGAAGGGCGGCTTGGAGCGCGGGTTGGCGCGGCGGCCTTCGAGGGAGTTGATCAGCGCGGTTTCTTCACCGCAGATGTAACGCCCGGCGCCGGTGTGGACGAACAGCTCGAAATCGAAGCCGCTGCCCAGAATGTTTTTACCCAAAAGGCCAGCAGCCTTGGCTTCTTCCACGGCACGGTTGAGGTGCCTGGCGGCGGTGGTGTATTCGCCGCGCAGGAAGATGTAGCCACGGTAGGTTTTCAGCGCACGGGCACTGATCAGCATGCCTTCGATCAGCAGATGGGGCAGTTGCTCCATCAGCATGCGGTCTTTCCAGGTGTTCGGCTCCATTTCATCCGCGTTGCACAGCAGGTAGCGGATGTTGATGGATTCGTCCTTGGGCATCAGGCCCCACTTCACGCCAGTGGGGAAGCCGGCGCCGCCGCGACCCTTGAGGCCAGCGTCTTTCACGGTCTGGACGATCGCGTCCTGATCCATCTCGGCGAAGGCTTTGCGTGCAGCGGCGTAACCGTTCTTGGCCTGGTATTCGTCGAGCCACACGGCTTCGCCGTCATCACGCAGACGCCAGGTCAGCGGGTGTGTCTCGGCCGAACGCTGGATGCGGTTGGCTGGACCAAAAGATGTCAGGGTCATACGTAGCCCTCGAGCAGTTTGGCCACGCCAGCAGGCTGCACGTCGCCAAAGGTGTCGTCGTCGATCATCAGCGCCGGTGCCTTGTCGCAGTTGCCGAGGCAGCAGACAGGCAGCAGGGTGAAACGACCGTCGGCGGTGGTCTGACCCAGGCCGATGCCCAGATTGTTCTGGATTTCGCTGACCACCGACTCGTGGCCGCCGATGTAGCAGACCATGCTGTCGCAGACGCGAATGATGTGGCGGCCGACCGGTTGACGGAAGATCTGGCTGTAGAACGTCGCCACGCCTTCAACGTCGCTGGCCGGGATGCCGAGGATCTCGCCGATCGCATAGAGGGCGCCATCCGGCACCCAGCCGCGTTCTTTCTGTACGATCTTCAGAGCTTCGATCGACGCCGCGCGCGGGTCTTCGTAGTGATGCAGCTCGTGCTCGATGGCCGAGCGCTCGGTTTCACTCAAGGTGAAACGGTCTGTCTGGATAAGCGTGCTGTTCATGCTTAGCGGTCCACGTCGGCCATAACGAAGTCGATACTACCCAGGTACGCAATCAAGTCCGCGACCATGCTGCCTTTGATCACCGAAGGGATCTGTTGCAGATGCGGGAAGCTCGGAGTACGGATCCGGGTACGGTAGCTCATGGTGCCGCCGTCGCTCGTCAGGTAATAACTGTTGATGCCCTTGGTCGCTTCGATCATCTGGAAGGATTCGTTGGCCGGCATGACCGGGCCCCACGAAACCTGCAGGAAGTGCGTGATCAGGGTTTCGATGTGCTGCAGCGTGCGCTCTTTCGGCGGCGGCGTGGTCAGCGGGTGATCCGCCTTGTACGGGCCTTCCGGCATGTTGCGCATGCACTGGTCGATGATCTTGATGCTCTGGCGCATCTCTTCGACGCGAACCATGCAGCGGTCGTACGCATCGCCGTTGACGGCGAGCGGCACTTCGAATTCGAAGTTCTCGTAGCCCGAGTACGGACGCGCTTTACGCAGGTCGAAATCGCAACCGGTCGAGCGCAGGCCGGCACCGGTGACGCCCCATTCCAGGGCTTCTTTGGTGTTGTAGGCGGCAACGCCGATGGTACGACCCTTGAGGATGCTGTTCTGCAAGGCAGCCTTGGTGTATTCGTCCAGACGCTTGGGCATCCACTCGACGAAGTCCTTGACCAGTTTTTCCCAGCCGCGCGGCAGGTCGTGGGCGACGCCGCCGATGCGGTACCAGGCCGGGTGCAGACGGAAACCGGTAATCGCCTCGATCACCGTGTACGCCTTCTGGCGGTCGGTGAAGGTGAAGAACACCGGGGTCATGGCGCCGACGTCCTGGATGTAGGTACCGAGGAACAGCAGGTGACTGGTGATCCGGAAGAACTCGGCCATCATGATGCGGATGACGTCGACCTTCTGCGGCACTTTGATGCCGGCAAGCTTCTCGACCGAGAGCACGTACGGCAGGTTGTTCATCACGCCGCCGAGGTAGTCGATGCGGTCAGTGTACGGAATGTAGCTGTGCCAGGACTGGCGCTCGCCCATCTTCTCGGCGCCACGGTGGTGGTAACCGATGTCCGGGACGCAATCGACGATCTCTTCGCCGTCCAGCTGCAGGATGATGCGGAACGCACCGTGCGCCGAAGGGTGGTTCGGGCCGAGGTTGAGGAACATGTAGTCCTCGTTGGCACCGGAACGCTTCATGCCCCAGTCTTCCGGACGGAAACGCGCGGCTTCCTCTTCCAATTGCTGCTTGGCGAGGTTGAGGCTGTACGGATCGAATTCGGTGGCGCGCGCCGGGAAGTCCTTGCGCAGCGGGTGACCTTCCCAGGTCGGCGGCATCATGATGCGCGACAGGTGCGGGTGGCCTTTGAAGTCGATGCCGAACATGTCCCAGACTTCGCGCTCGTACCAGTTGGCGTTCGGCCAGATGCTGGTGACGGAAGGCATGCTGAGGTCGCCTTCGGACAAGGCCACCTTGATCATCACGTCACTATTACGCTCCAGCGACATGAGGTGATAGAACACGGTGAAATCGGCGCCGGTCGGCAGCCCTTGACGCTTGGTGCGCAGACGCTCGTCCACGCCGTGCAGGTCATAGAGCATGACGTACGGCTTGGGCAGGTTGCGCAGGAAAGTCAGGACTTCAACCAGTTTGGCACGGGCCACCCACAGCACCGGCATGCCGGTGCGGGTTGCCTGCGCGGTGAACGCTTCGGCGCCAAAACGGTTGTTCAGTTCGACGACCACATCCTGGTCGTCTGCCTTGTAAGGCGGGATGTACAGAGCACTGCCTGTAGTCATGGTTATTTTTTCGCTTTCGGTCAACGTAAAGAATGAAGCCAGCTTCTCGTTACTTGGAACAGAACTGGATCAGACTTCGTCAGGGCTGCGCAGATTGGTGACTGCGATTCGCTGTTCGCGGCGCTGTTCCTTCTGCGATGGCATGTCGGCGCGGTACACGCCTTGATCACCAACGACCCAGGAAAGCGGACGACGCTCCTGTCCAATCGATTCCTGCAACAGCATCAAGCCTTGCAGAAATGCTTCCGGACGGGGCGGGCAGCCAGGTACGTAGACGTCCACGGGCAGGAACTTGTCCACCCCTTGAACCACGGAGTAGATGTCGTACATGCCGCCGGAGTTGGCGCACGAACCCATGGAGATAACCCATTTCGGTTCGAGCATTTGCTCGTAGAGACGCTGGATGATCGGCGCCATCTTGATGAAGCAGGTACCGGCGATAACCATGAAGTCGGCCTGACGCGGCGAGGCCCGGATCACTTCGGCGCCAAAGCGCGCGATGTCGTGGGGCGCCGTGAAGGCGGTGGTCATTTCCACGTAGCAGCACGACAGGCCGAAGTTGTACGGCCACAGGGAGTTCTTACGCCCCCAGTTGACCGCGCCACTCAGCACGTCTTCCAGCTTGCCCATGAAAATGTTTTTGTGGACTTGATCTTCTAACGGATCGGCAACGGTTTCCCGCTGGCCAATCGGATACTGCTCGTTAGGAGCATCGGGGTCGATCCTGGTGAGATTGTATTGCATTGCCAAAGCCTCATTGTTTCAGCTTCGCCTGCCGCTTGCGACGAGCTTCCGGAGCCCAGTCAAGGGCGCCCACTCGGAACAGGTAGACAAGACCTGCCAACAGAATTGCTATGAAAACGAGAGCTTCGACGAATCCGGTCCAGCCGCTTTCGCGGACGGACACAGACCATGCAAAGAGAAAGAGGGCTTCGATATCGAAGATCACGAACAGCATCGCGACCAGATAGAATTTGGCTGAGAGCCGCAAGCGGGCGCCACCGGTAGGTAGCATGCCCGACTCGAACGGTTCGTTTTTGCTGCGACCCCAGGCTTTTGACCCAAGGAGGCTGGAGACGCCAAGCATGAAGGCACACAGGCCGACGACACCCAGAAGGAAAATGGCAAAGCCCCAGTTGTGGGCCATGAGTCCTGTCGCTTCGGGCATGCTGGTAATCCTTAACAGAGAGCAAAGGTCTCTGAGCTTGATAAAGAAATAAGGCAGTGACGATATGTCGCAGCAATCAATCGGGCTGATTTTATGGCTAAACACCCGGCAAGTAAAATTCCAAAGGCGAAATTATTTACCGGATTAAGGACATAGCGCCTCCTGAAGGCGCTGCGGCCCATGCGTTGCGGGCATTAGCCGGGTTTCCATCAATTATGTTTTGTAGAGTTTGCAACGAACATAGTTGCAGCTAAATGATAATTAATATCGTTTGGCGCGGTTTTGTAACTGTTTAACGAGTGAGTGGCTGGGAAGTTGTCTTACTTGCGCGTTACTGCAAGTAGCGAAGCCTACCGTTTTAACGGAAATTTCTGACGCTTGTAGCGCTTCAGATCAATGTTTCTTCTCGCGGCTGACGGTAGCCCTGTGGGAGCGAGCCTGCTCGCGAAAGCGAGGGATCAGCCTCCAGATGTGCAAGCTGACTTATCGCCTTCGCGAGCAGGCTCGCTCCCACAGGGGATTTGTAGTGTCTTTGAGATTCCAACAGGCAAAAAAACGCCCCGATCCAGTCGGGGCGTCAGTCTTGCGGCTTTGCGGTTAGCTTTTTATCCGACCCGCAAAGGCCGTTTGCTCAGGTGTAGCCGAATCAGTGGAACTGTTCTTCTTCAGTCGAACCGGTCAGTGCGGTAACCGAAGACGAGCCACCTTGAATCACGGTGGTCATGTCGTCGAAGTAGCCAGTGCCCACTTCCTGCTGGTGCGCAACGAAGGTGTAGCCCTTGGCGGCGTCAGCGAATTCCTGCTCTTGCAGCTTCACGTAGGCGGTCATGTCGTTGCGGGCGTAGTCGTGCGCCAGGTTGAACATGCTGTGCCACATGTTGTGAATGCCGGCCAGGGTGATGAACTGGTGCTTGTAGCCCATGGCGGACAGTTCGCGCTGGAACTTGGCGATGGTCGCGTCGTCCAGGTTCTTCTTCCAGTTGAAGGAAGGCGAGCAGTTGTACGACAGCAGCTGGTCCGGGTATTCCTTCTTGATCGCTTCAGCGAAGCGACGGGCTTCTTCCAGATCCGGTTTGGCGGTTTCGCACCAGATCAGGTCGGCGTACGGTGCGTAAGCCAGGCCACGGGCGATCGCTTGATCCAGGCCGGCACGTACCTTGTAGAAACCTTCCTGAGTACGCTCGCCGGTTACGAATGGCTGATCGTACGGGTCGCAGTCGGAAGTCAGCAGGTCAGCCGCGTTGGCGTCGGTGCGGGCCAGGATGATGGTCGGCGTGCCGGCAACGTCAGCGGCCAGACGGGCAGCGGTCAGCTTCTGTACAGCTTCCTGGGTTGGCACCAGAACCTTGCCGCCCATGTGGCCGCATTTCTTCACCGAAGCCAGTTGGTCTTCGAAGTGAACGCCAGCGGCGCCTGCTTCGATCATGCTCTTCATCAGCTCGTAGGCGTTGAGTACGCCGCCGAAACCGGCTTCAGCGTCGGCCACGATTGGCGCGAAGTAGTCGATGTAGCCGTCGTCGCCCGGGTTCTTGCCGGCTTTCCACTGGATCTGGTCGGCACGACGGAACGAGTTGTTGATGCGCTTGACCACGGTTGGTACGGAGTCCACCGGGTACAGCGACTGGTCCGGGTACATCGATTCTGCGGAGTTGTTGTCCGCAGCAACCTGCCAGCCGGACAGGTAGATCGCCTGGATACCTGCTTTAACCTGCTGAACAGCCTGGCCGCCAGTCAGGGCGCCCATGCAGTTGACGAAATCTTTCTCTGGACGGAAGGACGGCTTGGCACCCTGGGTGACCAGGTTCCACAGCTTCTCGGCGCCCATCTTCGCGAAGGTGTGCTCTGGCTGAACCGAGCCACGCAGGCGGACCACGTCGGCAGCGGAGTAAGTGCGAGTCACGCCTTTCCAGCGCGGGTTCTCGGCCCAGTCTTTTTCGAGGGCTGCAATTTGCTGTTCGCGTGTCAGTGCCATGGAGATAAACCTCGTCGCGTCTTTTATGAAAAGTTGTTCTGCGGTGGAAAATTCCTGCGCTCGCTGACCAGAAGCTTAGGTGGTCAAGTCGGATTCGGCGGGGTAGGCGACGGGATGAACGATGGGCTCGAGGGGAAGTGAGCAGGTAGTGGCGCGGTGCGGGCGCATTCCGGCGTCGTGGGCCTTTATACGGTCTGCAGCGTGAAGCCGGGTTACCTAAATACGCTTCCGTCCCTCGGGACAACTTCGTTCCAGTCGGCAACCTCGTCAAACACACCTTGTGGGCGGTACAGACACGAAACGGCTCGCGGGGTAGGTGCGAGCGGCGCTTCGAAGGCCCTTGCCAGGGCCTCTGATTAGCGGGAGCGAGGCCATCATGCCTTCGCTTTTTGGCCTCGTCAAACGTTTTGTAGTGCTTTTTTCAAGGCACTACATCTTTCGTCTAATACGACTAATCAGTCAGTTTTCGGTGCTTTAGTCCAGTGTGTCGACTTTCACCCGCAAGGTCATGTCATCGCGGCCTTGAGTCGAGTAGCTGCGGGTCAGGCCCTGTTTATCGGCCTGAGTCTGGCTGTTGACGCCCGCCAGGGTGATCCACTCACCGAGGCGCCCGGTGACGGTTGTGTCGGTGCTTTGCACGTTCACTACATCGGGACGTTCCTGGCTCATGCGGTCACGGTTGGTACTGATCGCCAGATGAACGGTCTCGCCGGTGACGCTGGCGGTGACGTAGAAACCCTGGGTGACGTTGCGGTATTGGGTCTCGCTGCTGTAACCGCCGTAGGAATCGCTCTGGGTGTTAGTGATCGGCACGCTCTGGCCAACCTGAATCAGCGCCGGAGTGCCTTCACTGGTCTGCACTTGCTGAACGCCGCCGTTGCGGCTGGTAGTGCTGCGGCTGATGGTCCGGGTCTGGCTCGGCTGAGCGCCGTTGACTGAATAACCTTCGTCGCCACGGCCATTGTTTTCGTTGGTGTCGACGGTGATCAGCAAGCGCTTCGGCGCGGTATCAAGTTGCGCCAGCAGATCCTTCAGCTCCTGAATCTTGCCCGGCTCGGCCTTGACGATCAGCTGATTGCCGTAAGCGCTGACCTGACCGTCCTGGCCGATGAAATCCTGCGCCACTGGCAACATGTCAGCGCTGGTGTGGTATTTGAGGGGGACGATTTCTGTGGCTGCCAGCACCGAAAAACTGCAGCCGAGCAGCAGGGTGGTGAGCAGGGTGCGTAGGGACATGTCCGTTATCTCCGCGTTCGAAAGGCTTGATATTGCCAGTTTGTCGGCCTGGGGTGGGGCAAGTTGAATCGTAGACAGCAAAACGCCCCGGCATCGGTGGATGGCGGGGCGTTTTGTGGTGTGCTTGCGGCCTTTTGTGGTGAGGGGATTTATCCCCGCTCGGCTGCGCAGCAGTCGCCGACCCAGCGCGCTCGATTTAACTGACTCACCGAGTTTGCTGGATTTGGGGCTGCTTCGCACCCCAGCGGGGATAAATCCCCTCGCCACAGGGATCTGGAGGTCTCGGAATCAGGCCGAATGCCGAACCATGTCGACATGCGGAATCCCGGCCTCAAGAAACTCTTCGCTGACCAGGCTGAAACCCAGGCGCTCGTAGAACGCCGTGGCCTGCACCTGAGCGCTGAGCTTCTGTTGCTTCAAACCGCGTGCTTCAGCTTCGGCGATGACCGCTTGCATCAGTGCATCACCGACCTTCATTCCGCGCCAGTCTTTGAGTACTGAAACGCGGCCGATGTGGCCGTCGGGCAATAACCGCGCAGTGCCGATCGGGAAGTCGCCTTCGAACGCCAGAAAATGCACGGCGGTCGCGTCATCGGCGTCCCACTCAAGCTCGGGTGGCACCGATTGTTCGGCGATGAACACCGTTTCACGAATGCGCCGGATCTCGGCGATATCCTTCTGCCAGTCTGCGACACGAACGCGAATTTTATTCATCGGCGAACCCCAGGCTTCCTTGCTTGACCAGTTCGCAGAGCAGGCTGCGGCCGTCTTCGTCGCTCAGCCACTCGCCGAGGTTATCGGCGTGCAGGGCGTCAGCCGCGCAGATCAGCTTCAGCAGTTCGCGCAGCTTGCCCGGCAGGTAGCGGCTCTGGCCACTGGCGAACAGCAGCAGATCGTCATCGACTTCCGACCAGGCCAGGCGCGCGCTCGGGTTGCGGATCAGCACGGCGCCGTCCTGCAGGGCGGCGAGGAAGTCTTCTTCTTCGACGTCTTCCGGGCCGACCACCAGTTCCGGGTAGCGCGGCTCGGTCATGTACTGGCCGAACCAGGTCAGCAGCAGACGCTCGTCGCTCATGTGCTCGGCGAGCAGGCTTTTCAGGCGATCCAGTGCATCGTGTTGAATCTGGTGCGGATCGACCGCCGGTTTGGCGTCGGCATCGGTGTAGCGCTCTTCGTCGGTCAGGAACTGGCTGAGGAAGTCGGTGAAGTGGGTCAGCACTTCAGCGGCGCTCGGCGCGCGGAAGCCGACCGAGTAGGTCATGCAGTTGTCGACCGCGACACCGCAATGGGCCAGGCGCGGCGGCAGGTAGAGCATGTCGCCCGGTTCCAGCACCCATTCTTCGGTTTCGTGGAATTCAGCGAGGATGCGCAGGTCGGCGTGTTGCAGCAGCGGGCTCTCGGAGTCGCACATCTGGCCGATTTTCCAGTTGCGCTTGCCGTGGCCCTGCAGCAGGAACACGTCGTAGTTGTCGAAATGCGGGCCGACGCTGCCACCCGGGGCGGCGAAGCTGATCATCACGTCATCGACGCGCCAGCTCGGCAGGAAGCGGAAGTTTTCCAGCAGTTCGCTGACTTCCGGCACGAACTGATCAACCGCCTGCACCAGCAGGGTCCACTCTTTCTCTGGCAATTTGCTGAACTCGTCTTCGGCGAACGGGCCGCGACGCAATTCCCATGGGCGCTCGCCATGTTCGATGACCAGGCGCGATTCGACTTCTTCTTCCAGGGCCAGGCCGGCCAGTTCGTCGGCGTCGATCGGGCTTTCGAAGTCAGGAATCGCCTGACGGATCAGCAGCGGTTTTTTCTGCCAGTAATCACGCAGGAATTCGCGTGCTGTCAGGCCGCCCAGAAGTTGAAGAGGAATATCGGAATTCATATGTAACCTATTGAAAAAAAGCACTTTTCAGACGGGAATAAAAACGCCCAGCGCGGCCGGGCGTCTCAAGCGGGGCAAACGGTCGATCAGATGCGTTTGGCTTGTGCCACTGCGTTGCCGATGTAGTTGGCCGGGGTCAGTTGCTTGAGCTCGGCTTTGGCTTCGGCTGGCATGTCCAGGCCATCGATGAAAGTCTGCAGCGCTTCAGGGCTGATGCCCTTGCCACGGGTCAGTTCTTTCAGCTTTTCGTACGGGTTTTCGATGTTGTAGCGACGCATCACGGTCTGGATCGGCTCGGCCAGGACTTCCCAGCAAGCGTCGAGGTCAGCGGCAATCTTCTGCTCGTTGAGCTCGAGTTTGCTGATGCCTTTGAGGCTGGCTTCGTAAGCGATCACGCTGTGGGCGAAGCCGACACCGAGGTTGCGCAGGACGGTGGAGTCGGTCAGGTCGCGCTGCCAGCGGGAAATCGGCAGCTTGCTCGCCAGGTGCTGGAACAGTGCGTTGGCGATACCCAGGTTGCCTTCGGAGTTTTCGAAGTCGATCGGGTTGACCTTGTGCGGCATGGTCGAGGAACCGATTTCGCCAGCGATGGTGCGCTGCTTGAAATAACCCAGGGAAATGTAGCCCCAGATGTCGCGGTCGAAGTCGATCAGGATGGTGTTGAAGCGCGCAATGGCGTCGAACAGCTCGGCGATGTAGTCGTGCGGTTCGATCTGCGTGGTGTACGGGTTGAAGCCCAGGCCCAGTTCGTCTTCGATGAAGGCGCGGGCATTGGCTTCCCAATCGATTTGCGGGTAGGCCGACAGGTGCGCGTTGTAGTTGCCGACGGCGCCGTTGATCTTGCCCAGCAGCGGCACGGCAGCGACCTGAGCGATCTGGCGCTCGAGACGGTAAACCACGTTGGCCAGCTCTTTACCCAGAGTGGTCGGCGAAGCCGGCTGACCGTGGGTGCGCGACAGCATCGGCACGTCGGCGAAACGGATGGCCAGTTCGCGGATGGCGTTGGCAGTCTGGCGCATCAGCGGCAGCATCACGTCGTCACGGCCTTCACGCAGCATCAAGGCGTGGGACAGGTTGTTGATGTCTTCGCTGGTGCAGGCAAAGTGGATGAATTCGCTGACCTTGGCCAGCTCCGGCAGCTTGGCCGCCTGCTCTTTGAGCAGGTATTCGATCGCTTTGACGTCGTGGTTGGTGGTGCGCTCGATCTCTTTGACGCGCTCGGCGTGCTCCAGCGAGAAGTTTTCAGCCAGTTCGTTGAGAACGGCGTTGGCCTCGGCGGAGAAGGCTGGCACTTCAGGGATGCCAGCGTGGGCGGCCAGGCGCTGGAGCCAGCGCACTTCAACCAGAACGCGGGCACGGATCAGGCCGTACTCGCTGAAAATCGGGCGCAGGGCCTGGGTTTTGCCGGCGTAGCGGCCGTCAACAGGGGAAACCGCAGTGAGCGAAGAGAGCTGCATGGGGTGTTCTCGGACAGTCGGGCAACGAAATGGGGCGCGTATCATACATGAAAAAATCCGCCGGTCCGTCGCCAACTGACCGGCGTATTACGCGTTACAGACTACAAAGCCTTCGTGACGCGGCGTTTACTCGCTGCGCATCAACGGATAAAGCTCTTTGAGCAGCTTGCGGCGGCTGATTACCAACTGCCAGCGATGACCACCGAGCTGACGCCACAGGCGCGCCGAGCGGATACCCGCGAGGAGCAGGGCGCGGATTTTCGAGGCATTGCTCGGCTGCTGCAGGTTGCGCATGTCGCCGTGCACCTGAATGCGCTGGCGCAGGGTGCTTAACGTGTCCTGGTACAACGCACCGCAAGCGGCGACGACGTTTTCGTGCGCAGGGCCAAAATGCTCCACCTGCGACTGAATCTGCGGCAGGCGCTTGGCAATCGTCTCGAGCATGTCGTCACGCTTGGCCAGTTGCCGCTCCAGACCGAGCATCGACAGCGCGTAGCGCAACGGCTCGCGCTGCAAGGTGCTCGGATCGCGCTCCAGCGCGCCGATCAATGCGCGGTAACCCTCGCGCAGATTGATGTCGTCGCCGCCGTATACATCCAGCGTATCTTTTGGGTCGCGGACCAGCAGGCTGCCGAGCATGCAACTCAGGCCGGCCTCGTTGGTCTGGCCAGTCTTGGCGATGCGATCGACCAGCACGGCGGCGAGAAACACACCGCCCAGCGCTGTCAGTTGTTCCTGAGTCGGGCTCATGCCTGGCCGCTCCACGGCTCGGCCACTTCGATCACGCCGCCGCCGAGGCAGATTTCACCGTCATAGAAAACGACCGACTGGCCCGGCGTCACCGCGCGTTGCGGTTCGTCAAACACGGCGCGATAGCCGCTGGCGGTTTTTTCCAGGGTGCAGGCCTGATCGCTCTGGCGATAGCGCACTTTCGCCGTCAGGCGCAGCGGCTGGCTCAGATCGATCGGATTGACCCAGTAGATTTCCGAAGCAAGCAGGGCGCTGGAGAACAGCCATGGATGGTTGTTGCCCTGGCCGACGATCAGCTCGTTGGTCTGCAGATCCTTGCGCAGCACGTACCACGGCTCATCGCCAGCATCCTTCAAGCCGCCGATGCCGAGGCCCTGACGCTGGCCGATGGTGTGGTACATCAAGCCGTGGTGACGGCCGATGACTTCGCCTTCGGTGGTCTTGATCTCACCCGGTTGTGCCGGCAGGTACTGCTTGAGGAAATCGCTGAAACGGCGCTCGCCGATGAAGCAGATCCCGGTGGAATCCTTCTTCTTGGCGGTGGCCAGTTCGTATTTCTCGGCAATCGCGCGGACTTCAGGCTTTTCCAGTTCGCCGACCGGGAACAGGGTCTTGGCGATCTGTTCGCCACCAACGGCGTGCAGGAAATAGCTCTGATCCTTGTTCGGATCGAGGCCCTTGAGCAGTTCGGTGCGGCCATCGATGTCGCGGCGGCGCACGTAGTGACCAGTGGCGATCAGGTCGGCGCCGAGCATCATCGCGTAGTCGAGAAACGCTTTGAACTTGATCTCGCGGTTGCACAGGATGTCCGGGTTCGGCGTGCGCCCCGCCTTGTATTCGGCGAGGAAGTGCTCGAACACGTTGTCCCAGTACTCGGCGGCAAAGTTGGCGGTGTGCAGCTTGATGCCGATCTTGTCGCAGACAGCCTGAGCATCCGCCAGGTCGTCCATGGCGGTGCAGTATTCCGTTCCGTCGTCTTCTTCCCAGTTCTTCATGAACAGGCCTTCCACTTCATAACCCTGCTCGATCAGCAGAAGGGCAGAAACGGAAGAGTCCACGCCGCCGGACATGCCGACAATGACGCGCTTCTTGGATGTGTCAGAAGGGGCTGGATCACGCATAGGGATTCAATGAGTGTCTTGGAAAAGGGCGCGATTCTATCAGGCTCACGGCCGCAAGGCTAAAGAGAAGGGCGGATCAGTTCGAGGCTGAAGTGATGACCGGCCAGATAATCGTCGATGCAACGGATGATCAGTTCACTGCGCCAGTTGTCGCGCTGGGCGATTAATTCGTCGCGGGTCAGCCACTTGGCGCCGACAATGCCGTCGTCGAGTTGGTAATCCGGGTGATGCTGCACGGCTTTGGCGCTGAAGCATATGCGCTGGTAAGTCACGCCGTTGCTCGGTGCGGTATACAGATAAATGCCGATCACGCCGGTGGGTTCGACGTCCCAGCCGGTTTCTTCGAGGGTTTCGCGAATCGCCGCGTCGATCAGGGTTTCATCCGGGTCGAGATGACCGGCGGGCTGGTTGAGCACATTGCGCCCGCCCTTGTGCTCTTCGACCATCAGGAAGCGGCCGTTGTCCTCGACGATGGTGGCGACGGTGATGTGGGGGAGCCATTCCATAAAACCTTCCTCAATCTATTGGTTAAACCCCAATCCCTGTGGGAGCTGGCTTGTCGGAACGCCGCATCGCAGCGATAGCGGTGGTCCAGTCACCATCCATGCTGGATGATAAACCGCCATCGCTGGCAAGCCAGCTCCCACAAAGTTTTGTGGTGATCATAAAACCCGGAAACACAAACCCCGGCACAAGGCCGGGGTTTGTGATGTTCCCATTACAACCTTAAACCAGCGCAGCAATCGCCGCGTTGAAGGTTGCGCTTGGGCGCATGGCCTTGCTGATCAGCTCGGCGTCGGCGTGGTAGTAACCGCCGATGTCGACTGGCTTGCCCTGCACGGCGTTGAGCTCGGCAACGATGGTTGCCTCGTTCTCGGTCAGGGTTTTGGCCAGAGTCGCGAACTGCGCTTGCAGTGCAGCGTCTTCGGTCTGGGCGGCCAGGGCCTGAGCCCAGTACATCGCCAGGTAGAAGTGGCTGCCGCGGTTGTCGATGTTGCCGACCTTGCGCGATGGCGACTTGTTGTTGTCGAGGAACTGGCCGGTGGCCTGGTCCAGGGTTTTCGACAGCACCAGTGCTTTCGGGTTGTTGTAGTTCACACCCAGGTGCTCAAGGGAAGCGGCGAGGGCAAGGAACTCACCCAGCGAATCCCAGCGCAGGAAGTTTTCTTCAACCAGTTGCTGCACGTGCTTCGGCGCCGAACCGCCGGCGCCGGTTTCGAACAGACCACCGCCATTCATCAGCGGTACGATCGACAGCATCTTGGCGCTGGTGCCCAGTTCCATGATCGGGAACAGGTCGGTCAGGTAGTCGCGCAGTACGTTGCCGGTCACCGAAATGGTGTCCTTGCCTTCGCGGGTGCGCTGCAGGGTGTACTTCATCGCGTCGACCGGCGCCATGATCTGGATGTCCAGACCGCTGGTGTCGTGATCCTTCAGGTAGGCCTGAACCTTCTCGATCACCACGCCATCGTGAGCGCGCATCGGGTCGAGCCAGAAGATCGCCGGCGTGCTGCTCGCGCGAGCACGGTTGACGGCCAGTTTGACCCAGTCCTGGATCGGCGCGTCTTTGGTCTGGCACATGCGGAAGATGTCGCCGGCTTCGACAGCCTGTTCCATCAGCAGCTTGCCTTTGCTGTCGGTGACGCGAACAACGCCGTCAGCCTTGATCTGGAAGGTCTTGTCGTGGGAGCCGTACTCTTCGGCTTTTTTCGCCATCAGGCCGACGTTCGGCACGCTGCCCATGGTGGTCGGATCGAAAGCGCCATTGGCTTTGCAATCTTCGATCACCGCCTGGTAGATGGTCGCGTAGCAACGATCCGGGATTACAGCCTTGGTGTCGTGCAGCTGACCGTCGGTGCCCCACATCTTGCCGGAGTCACGGATCATCGCTGGCATCGAGGCGTCAACGATGACGTCGCTCGGTACGTGCAGGTTGGTGATGCCTTTGTCGGAGTTGACCATCGCCAGCGACGGACGAACGGCGTAGACCGCTGCGATATCGGCTTCGATCTGCGCTTGCTGCTCGGCCGGCAGGGCCTTGATGCGTGCGTACAGATCGCCGATGCCGTTGTTCAGGTTGAAGCCGATCTGGTTCAGCACGTCAGCGTGCTTGGTCAGTGCGTCTTTATAGAACTCGGCAACGATCTGGCCGAACATGATCGGGTCGGAGACCTTCATCATGGTCGCTTTCAAGTGAACCGAGAGCAGCACGCCCTGGGCCTTGGCGCTTTCGATCTCGGCAGCGATGAACGCACGCAGGGCGTTTTTGCTCATCACGGCGCAGTCGAGGATCTCGCCAGCCTGAACGGTGGTTTTTTCTTTCAGAACGGTGGCAGCACCGTCCTTGGCGATCAGTTCGATCTTCACAGCGTCAGCGGCGTCGATCAGGACAGCTTTTTCGCTGCCGTAGAAATCGCCGGTGCTCATGTGTGCGACGTGGGACTTGGAGTCCTTGGCCCAGGCGCCCATTTTGTGCGGATGCTTGCGCGCGTAGTTCTTCACCGACAGCGGAGCGCGGCGGTCGGAGTTGCCTTCACGCAGAACCGGGTTCACGGCGCTGCCCTTGACCTTGTCGTAACGCGCCTTGGCGTCTTTGTCGGCGTCGCTGGTCACGGTTTCCGGGTAGTCCGGCAGGTTGTAGCCCTGCGCCTGCAGCTCTTTGATCGCGGCTTGCAGCTGTGGCACCGAAGCACTGATGTTCGGCAGCTTGATGATGTTGGCTTCAGGCGTAACGGCCAGGTCGCCCAGTTCGGCGAGGTGGTCGGCTACGGCTTTGTCGCCCAGTTGCTCGGGGAAGCTTGCCAGGATGCGTGCTGCAAGAGAGATATCGCGGGTTTCCACGGCGATATCGGCCGAGGCGGTGTAAGCCTCGATGATCGGCAGCAGGGAATAGGTGGCGAGGGCAGGAGCTTCGTCGGTGAAGGTATAGATGATCTTCGAGCGGGTGGGCATATTCGGATTAACTCTCTCTTCTTTGCTAAAGCGTGCGCAGAAACTCGAGGGGCGCCGGGTAAGCGCGTTCGTTCAAAGTCATCCATGAACCGAATGTCGAGATTCTTCGCGGTGATGTTGGGTGCATCAGTAGAGCGTCAAGCAGTCAGGCTGCGGTAACAACCCGACCAATCAGGCGGAAAGTCTCGTGCTAGAGAGGCCAGCCGTCGTGACCCTGTGGTCAGCGGGCGGCATTATACATAGGTAGCTGGCAATCTGCCGATGGTTCATATGCAACGATTCTCGTCCATTGGTCTAAAGGTCGCAGGGCGCGACCGGGCAAAGACTCGTTACGAATGCTGGAGTTTGGCGCTTTTCCCTTTGCTTTCAGGCTTGTACGAAACGAGATGTGCGCGGCGCAGGAACATAGGGTTTGCGTGTTGATTCAACTGGGTTACGCTCGAAGCAAGCCAGGTGTTCAATCCAAACAATGGAGTTCAGCATGGGTTACAAGAAGATTCAGGTTCCAGCCGTCGGTGACAAAATCACTGTCAATGCAGACCATTCTCTCAATGTTCCTGATAACCCGATCATCCCCTTCATCGAAGGTGACGGTATTGGTGTCGACATCAGTCCGGTGATGATCAAGGTTGTCGATGCTGCTGTTGAAAAGGCCTACGGCGGCAAGCGCAAGATTTCCTGGATGGAAGTCTACGCCGGCGAAAAGGCCACTCAGGTTTATGATCAGGACACCTGGCTGCCGCAGGAAACCCTCGACGCGGTCAAGGATTACGTGGTCTCCATCAAAGGCCCGCTGACCACTCCGGTCGGTGGCGGTATCCGCTCGCTGAACGTGGCGCTGCGTCAGCAACTCGACCTGTACGTCTGCCTGCGCCCGGTGCGCTGGTTCGAAGGCGTGCCGAGCCCGGTGAAAAAGCCTGGCGATGTCGACATGACCATCTTCCGCGAGAACTCCGAAGACATCTACGCCGGTATCGAATGGAAGGCCGGTTCGCCGGAAGCCACCAAGGTCATCAAATTCCTTAAAGAAGAAATGGGCGTCACCAAGATCCGTTTCGACGAAAACTGCGGCATCGGCGTCAAGCCGGTCTCCCGCGAAGGCACCAAGCGTCTGGCGCGCAAGGCCCTGCAATATGTGGTCGATAATGACCGCGACTCGCTGACCATCGTGCACAAAGGCAACATCATGAAGTTCACCGAAGGTGCCTTCAAGGAATGGGCCTACGAAGTGGCGGCCGAAGAGTTCGGTGCGACCCTGCTCGACGGCGGTCCGTGGATGCAGTTCAAGAATCCGAAAACCGGCAAGAATGTTGTGGTCAAGGACGCCATCGCCGACGCCATGCTCCAGCAGATCCTGCTGCGCCCGGCCGAATACGATGTGATCGCTACGCTTAACCTCAACGGTGACTACCTGTCCGACGCCCTGGCGGCGGAAGTGGGTGGTATCGGTATTGCGCCGGGTGCCAACCTGTCCGACACCGTGGCGATGTTCGAAGCGACCCACGGTACCGCGCCGAAATATGCCGGCAAGGACCAGGTCAACCCGGGCTCGCTGATTCTCTCGGCCGAGATGATGTTGCGTCATATGGGCTGGACCGAAGCGGCGGACCTGATCATCAAGGGCACCAACGGTGCGATCAGCGCGAAGACTGTTACTTATGATTTCGAGCGTTTGATGGATGGGGCCAAGCTGGTGTCGTCTTCCGGGTTCGGGGATGCGTTGATTTCGCATATGTAAAAATTGCAGGCACACAAAAACCGCCTGACTCGATGGGTTGAGTCAGGCGGTTTTTTTTTTTGGATGGGTGTCTTGGGTGAGTTTGCTCAGCTCACGACAACAGCGTTACTGATGGCGCCCGTCGCGGCGGCAGCGGCTTCTGCCGCACCCCCAGCTTCATCCACTGTTTTTTTGTCCCGGATCGCGATTGCGTGCAGGCCTTTTGGGCCTTGAAGGAATTCGAAGTACACCTCCTGGCCGGCCTTTAGAGTTTTATAGCCATCCATCTGGATGGCCGAGTAGTGGGCAAACAGGTCTTCTGTCTGGCCGTTCTCGATAATGAATCCAAAACCCTTGGCATTGTTAAACCATTTCACCTTGCCGACAGCCATGCTCAAATCCCTCTGCAACAGACTCCATCGCTGGAGTATCATCCACGACATCCGCAATCGAATTCGATAAAAGAATTGACTCCGCGGATCTTTTTTACCCACTGTGGGCTCTATTGGTTGTAACACCGTTTTCCCGATAGTCAAGGTGACCGGGCAGTCGTAGTTGAAAACGTGTGCAACCGCCCCCACCACTGTATTCGCACAACTGACGAACCTTTTTTTCCATGCATGCAATCAGCCAGATTCGACTAACATTCAATCAGGATCGCCCGCTTCTCCAAAAGGATCTTCCACAGGAGCACGACGACGATTCGGCAGGCGTTGCTGTTCAGGAAGCAAAGCCCGCGTTACAGGCGCCGCCGATGTACAAGGTGGTTTTGTTCAACGATGACTACACACCGATGGATTTCGTCGTCGAAGTGCTCGAGGTGTTTTTTAACCTGAATCGCGAGCTGGCGACCAAGGTCATGCTGGCCGTCCATACAGAAGGACGGGCAGTATGTGGAGTGTTTACCCGCGACATCGCCGAGACAAAGGCCATGCAGGTCAACCAGTACGCCAGGGAAAGCCAGCATCCGCTACTCTGTGAAATCGAGAAGGACGGTTAATCGCCGACCACTTGGGTATGAGGTGAAGCTATGTTAAACCGCGAGCTCGAAGTCACCCTCAATCTTGCCTTCAAGGAGGCTCGTTCGAAGCGTCATGAATTCATGACCGTCGAACATCTCCTGCTGGCCCTATTGGATAATGAGGCTGCCGCCACCGTTTTGCGTGCCTGCGGCGCAAACCTCGACAAACTCAAGCATGATCTGCAGGAGTTCATCGACTCCACCACGCCATTGATCCCCGTGCATGACGAGGATCGCGAGACCCAGCCAACCCTGGGCTTCCAGCGTGTCCTGCAGCGTGCTGTTTTTCACGTACAGAGCTCGGGCAAACGCGAAGTGACCGGCGCCAACGTGCTGGTCGCCATCTTCAGTGAGCAAGAGAGTCAGGCCGTGTTCCTGCTGAAACAGCAGAGCGTGGCCCGCATCGATGTCGTCAACTACATCGCCCACGGCATTTCGAAAGTACCGGGGCACGGCGATCACTCTGAAGGTGAACAAGATATGCAGGACGACGAGGGCGGTGAGTCTTCTTCTTCAGGCAATCCTCTGGATGCTTATGCCAGCAACCTCAACGAACTCGCGCGCCAGGGTCGCATTGATCCATTGGTTGGTCGTGAGTCGGAAGTCGAGCGTGTCGCGCAGATTCTTGCGCGCCGGCGCAAGAACAATCCGCTGCTGGTCGGCGAAGCAGGCGTGGGTAAGACCGCGATTGCCGAAGGCCTGGCCAAGCGCATCGTCGACAATCAGGTGCCGGATCTGCTGGCCAATGCGGTTGTTTATTCGCTCGATCTTGGCGCTCTGCTCGCGGGCACCAAGTATCGCGGTGATTTCGAGAAGCGCTTCAAGGCGCTGCTCAATGAGCTGAAAAAGCGTCCGCAGGCGATCCTGTTCATCGACGAGATCCACACCATCATCGGTGCGGGTGCTGCGTCCGGTGGCGTGATGGATGCGTCCAATCTGCTCAAGCCGCTGCTGTCGTCTGGCGACATTCGCTGCATCGGTTCGACCACGTTCCAGGAATTTCGCGGCATCTTCGAGAAGGACCGTGCCTTGGCGCGTCGCTTCCAGAAGGTCGATGTCGTCGAGCCATCGGTGGAAGACACCATCGGTATCCTGCGTGGTCTGAAAGGGCGTTTCGAGCAGCATCACAATATCGAATACAGTGATGAGTCGTTGCGTGCCGCTGCCGAGCTGGCGTCGCGCTACATCAATGACCGGCACATGCCGGACAAGGCCATTGACGTGATCGATGAGGCGGGCGCCTACCAGCGTCTGCAACCAGTGGAGATGCGCGTCAAGCGTATCGAAGTGCCGCAGGTCGAGGACATCGTCGCGAAAATCGCGCGGATTCCGCCGAAGCACGTCACCAGTTCCGACAAGGAGCTGCTGCGTAACCTGGAGCGTGACCTGAAGCTGACGGTGTTTGGTCAGGACGCGGCGATCGATTCGCTGTCGACTGCGATCAAACTGTCCCGCGCCGGCCTCAAATCGCCGGACAAGCCGGTCGGTTCGTTCCTGTTTGCCGGGCCTACCGGTGTCGGTAAAACCGAGGCCGCGCGACAACTGGCCAAGGCCCTGGGCATTGAGCTGGTGCGTTTCGACATGTCCGAGTACATGGAGCGTCACACCGTATCGCGTCTGATCGGTGCGCCTCCTGGCTATGTCGGTTTCGATCAGGGCGGTCTGTTGACCGAAGCGATCACCAAGCAGCCACATTGCGTATTGCTCCTCGATGAAATCGAGAAGGCGCATCCGGAAGTCTTCAACCTGCTGTTGCAGGTCATGGACCACGGTACGCTGACCGATAACAACGGGCGCAAGGCGGACTTCCGCAACGTGATCGTGATCATGACCACCAACGCTGGTGCCGAAACGGCCGCGCGGGCTTCGATCGGTTTCACCCATCAGGACCACTCGTCCGATGCGATGGAAGTGATCAAGAAGAGCTTCACACCGGAATTCCGTAACCGTCTGGACACCATTATCCAGTTTGGTCGCCTCAGTCATGAGGTCATCAAGAGCGTGGTGGACAAGTTCCTCACCGAGCTTCAGGCGCAGCTGGAAGACAAGCGTGTGTTGCTTGAGGTTACCGATGCGGCGCGCAGCTGGCTGGCAGCGGGTGGTTACGACTCGGCGATGGGCGCACGTCCGATGGCGCGTCTGATCCAGGACAAGATCAAGCGTCCGCTGGCGGAGGAGATTCTGTTTGGCGAACTGGCCGAGCATGGCGGTGTGGTGCACATCGACATCAAGGATGGTGAGTTGACGTTTGACTTCGAAACTACGGCAGAAATGGCCTGACGGCTCGATGTGGATTGGAAAGGCGCCTTCGGGCGCCTTTTTGTTGCTCGTTGTTTGACGGTTTTGGGTGTATATCCGTTGCTGCGGTGATGGCTTATTACGGTTTCGCCCTTACGGCGAGTCACCTTTACGCCGGAGTGCCGGCCCAGCAAAAAGGTAACCCAAAACGCTTGCTCCTACGTTCGGCCCTCGCAGGCTCGGGTTCCTTCGCTGCGGGATCAATCCCTTCACTCAGCCTCCCGACGTCGCCGGTGGCTCAAGATCAAGAGCACTCGAGCTAACGCTCATTGTTGAGTGGTTAGAAGCGGGTGGTTGGCTTTGGAATTGCGGTGGTTTCGCCCCTCACCCCAGCCCTCTCCCCCTGGAGAGGGAGCCGATCTTTGTGCTTTTCAAAATGTCCGTTCGACTCGGTATTTCACTTCGGCGTAACTATCGCATCCACCGCGATCAGTCCCCTCTCCCTCCGGGAGAGGGCTAGGGTGAGGGGCTTTGATTTTGCTTTTGATCTTCAGGCAACTTCCACGCAGCCGCAGCATATGGATCTGAAAAAAAGCCAAACCCCAGACACAAAAACGCCCGGCATTACCCGGGCGTTCTGTATTGACTTGATTAACGAGCGCGGTAAGTGATCCGCCCTTTGCTCAAGTCATAGGGCGTCAGCTCGACGCGCACTTTGTCACCGGTAAGAATACGAATGTAGTTCTTGCGCATCTTGCCGGAAATATGCGCGGTTACGACGTGCCCATTTTCCAACTCCACACGAAACATGGTGTTGGGCAGGGTGTCGACGACAGTGCCTTCCATTTCGAAGCTGTCTTCTTTCGACATGCAGTAAAGCCCTCGGTATCCAATGAATGGCCCGGTGCAACTGCGCCAGGCAAAAGCGGCGTGCATTGTGCCCGAAAAATGGTGTTTACGCCAAGGGGTTTAGGCCGCAGGTTCAGTTCAGGATGACCCAGCGCTGATTGATCAGCAATTCGATGGGCCGATATTGCGTCTTGTAATTCATCTTTTTGCAGTTCTTGATCCAGTAACCGAGGTACACGGCCTCAAGGCCCAGACGCTGGCTCTCGGCGATTTGCCAGAGGATTGCGTAACGGCCCAGGCTGCGGCGTTCTTCGTTCGGTTCGTAGAAGGTGTACACCGCCGACAAACCGTTAGGCAGCAGATCGGTGACTGCTACTGCGAGCAACCGTCCGTCGAGTCGAAATTCGTAGAAGCGCGAGAAGGGCAGGTCACGCACCAGGAACGTCGAGAACTGATCGCGGCTCGGCGGGTACATGTCGCCGTCGGCATGGCGCTGTTCGATGTAGCGCTGGTACAGGTCGAAATATTCTTCGCTGAAGTGCGGTTTGACCGGCTGCACCTGCAAGTCCGCGTTGCGTTTGTAGATACGCTTCTGCTGGCGATTGGCGATGAACTGGGCGGAGGGGATGCGCGCAGGCACGCACGCATTGCAATTCTGGCAATGCGGCCGGTACAGATGATCGCCGCTGCGACGAAAGCCCATTTCCGACAGGTCTGCGTAGACGTGCACATCCATGGGCTGACTCGGGTCGAGAAACAGCGTCGTGGCCTGCTCCTCGGGCAGATAACTGCAAGAGTGGGGCTGAGTGGCATAAAACTTCAAACGCGCCAACTCGGTCATGAATCAACCCTCGGGATAAGCTGGTGGATTAAGTGTAAGCCACCTGCGCAAAAGTCGCTCAGCAAACCCAGGTCGCTGAATTCGGTTGATCTAGATGGCGCCGCAGATAGTCGGCGAATTCGCCGCGCGGAATGGACCGTGCACCGAGGCTGTGCAAGTGATCGGTCGGCATCTGGCAATCGATGAGCACAAACCCGGCGGCTTTCAAATGCTTCACCAGCGTGGCAAAGCCATATTTGGATGCATTGTCAGCGCGGCTGAACATCGACTCGCCAAAAAACAGTTGGCCCATCGCCAGGCCGTACAGGCCGCCGACCAGCTGTCCCTCGTCCCAGACCTCAACCGAATGAGCGAAACCGCGCCGATGCAGTTCTACGTAAGCATCCTGCATGGCCTCGGTGATCCAGGTGCCGTCGGCGTAGTCACGCGGGGCAGCGCAGGCGCGGATGATGGCGTCGAAATCCTGATCGAAGGTCACTTGGTAGCGTTGCTTGCGCAGCAGCTTGCCGAGACTGCGCGAGACGTGCAGTTCGTCGGGAAACAGCACGGTGCGAGGGTCTGGCGACCACCAGAGAATGGGTTGGCCTTCGGAGAACCAGGGAAAGCAGCCATGGCGATAGGCCTGGATCAGGCGGTCGGCGCACAGATCGCCGCCGGCGGCGAGCAATCCGTTCGGCTCGCGCATGGCTTTTTCCAGTGGCGGAAAGGTCAGGGAATTACGTTGTAACCAAGTCAGCATGGCATCCAGGCTTGCAGAAGGGGAGGGCGGTCAGGGGGCGTGCAGGCCCCGCGAAAGAGTTTGCCGCGAAACGGCGCCGCTGTCCTGCACAGTTGTCTGGTGCAGCGAGCATCGAGCTGCAACTTGATGTGTCGCCCGTGGTCGTAAGCGTCGCTGTGTCGATGCTGTTGAGCATTCCCGTGAGCCCGATCCGGCCAGGTTCGCTACGTTCATCAAATACAGCTCATAAGCCTTTGTCACAAAAGGCAATGCATGCTCCAATTGCAAGGCATTGCGTGTGCGATTGGCTATGCTCAAGGCCGGGGTCTGAAACATGGCGTTGGGCGCACAAACCCGTACAATGCCGGGTTGTGACGGTCTTTTCGCTGCGCACAGTGTTTATGGCTGTGTTTATAAAACCAGTGGCACAGTGTTAAAAGTAGTCCCAGTTGAGCTTTTCACCTTTTTTACCTGCCTGGATTGGGCAGTTTTTTATCGTCATTCAATAGATGGACGCGCCTCGGGCGCAGGAAAAGAAGCGTTTTGAAGAAGACCACCGAAGCACCCAAAACAGTCGTTCCGCTCTGGCGCCAGCAACTGCACTACCGGCTCAAGGAAGGTGCATTGATCGCCATCGGCGCCTTGTGCCTGTTCCTGATGATGGCTTTGCTGACTTACGGCAAGGACGACCCGGGCTGGAGCCATAACAGCAAGATCGACGATGTGCAGAACTTCGGCGGCCCGGCCGGCTCGTACAGCGCCGATATCCTGTTCATGGTGCTCGGTTACTTCGCCTATATCTTTCCGTTGCTGCTGGCGGTCAAGGCGTACCAGATCTTCCGTCAACGTCACGAGCCATGGCAGTGGAGCGGCTGGCTGTTTTCCTGGCGCCTGATCGGTCTGGTGTTCCTCGTACTGTCCGGTGCTGCGCTGGCGCACATTCATTTCCATGCCGCGACCGGTCTGCCGGCCGGCGCTGGCGGCGCCCTGGGCGAAAGCCTTGGCGATCTGGCGAAGAATGCACTCAACATCCAGGGCAGCACGTTGCTGTTCATCGCGCTGTTCCTGTTCGGCCTGACCGTATTCACCGACCTGTCGTGGTTCAAGGTGATGGACGTCACCGGCAAGATCACCCTCGATCTGTTCGAGCTGTTCCAGGGCGCGCTCAACCGCTGGTGGTCGGCGCGCACCGAGCGCAAGCAACTGGTCGCGCAACTGCGTGAGGTTGATGACCGCGTCCACGATGTGGTCGCACCGACTGTCACCGACAAGCGTGAACAGGCCAAGGTCAAGGAACGCCTGATCGAGCGTGAGCAAGCGCTGAGCAAGCACATGTCCGACCGCGAGAAGCAGGTGCCACCGGTGATCGCGCCGGCACCGGCCAAGGTCCCAGAGCCGAGCAAGCGCGTACAGAAAGAGAAGCAGGCGCCGTTGTTCGTCGACAGCGCGGTCGAAGGCACCTTGCCGCCGATCTCCATCCTGGATCCTGCGGAAAAGAAACAGCTCAACTATTCGCCTGAGTCCTTGGCAGCGGTCGGCCACTTGCTGGAAATCAAGCTCAAGGAGTTCGGCGTCGAAGTCACCGTTGACTCGATCCACCCGGGCCCGGTGATTACCCGTTACGAGATCCAGCCTGCCGCCGGGGTAAAAGTCAGCCGTATCGCCAACCTGGCCAAAGACCTCGCGCGTTCGCTGGCGGTGACCAGTGTGCGGGTCGTCGAGGTGATTCCGGGCAAGACCACCGTCGGTATCGAGATTCCCAACGAAGACCGCCAGATCGTGCGTTTCTCCGAGGTGCTGTCGACCCCCGAGTACGACAACTTCAAATCCCCGGTCACCCTGGCGCTCGGTCATGACATCGGCGGCAAGCCGGTCATCACCGACCTGGCGAAGATGCCGCACTTGCTGGTGGCCGGTACCACCGGTTCCGGTAAGTCCGTGGGCGTGAACGCGATGATCCTGTCGATCCTGTTCAAGTCCGGCCCGGACGACGCCAAGCTGATCATGATCGACCCGAAAATGCTTGAGCTGTCGATCTACGAAGGCATTCCGCACCTGCTCTGCCCGGTTGTGACCGACATGAAGGACGCCGCCAACGCCTTGCGCTGGAGCGTTGCCGAGATGGAGCGTCGCTACAAGCTGATGGCGAAAATGGGCGTGCGTAACCTGTCCGGCTTCAACGCCAAGGTCAAGGAAGCCCAGGATGCCGGCGAGCCGTTGAGCGATCCGCTGTACAAGCGCGAAAGCATTCATGACGAAGCGCCGCTGCTGCAGAAACTGCCGACCATCGTTGTAGTGGTGGACGAATTCGCCGACATGATGATGATCGTCGGCAAGAAGGTTGAAGAACTGATTGCCCGTATTGCGCAAAAAGCGCGTGCGGCGGGGATTCACTTGATTCTTGCGACCCAGCGCCCGTCGGTGGACGTGATCACCGGTCTGATCAAGGCCAACATCCCGACCCGTATGGCGTTTCAGGTATCGAGCAAGATCGACTCGCGGACCATCATCGACCAGGGTGGCGCCGAGCAACTGCTCGGTCACGGTGACATGCTCTACATGCCGCCGGGCACCAGTCTGCCGATCCGCGTCCACGGCGCATTCGTCTCCGACGATGAGGTTCACCGCGTGGTCGAAGCGTGGAAGCTGCGCGGCGCGCCGGAATACAACGACGATATCCTCAACGGTGTCGAAGAGGCAGGCAGCGGCTTTGAAGGCAGCAGTGGCGGTGGCGACGGGGATGATCCGGAAGCCGACGCGCTGTATGACGAAGCGGTGCAGTTCGTCCTCGAAAGCCGTCGCGCGTCGATTTCCGCTGTGCAGCGCAAGCTGAAGATCGGCTACAACCGTGCCGCGCGGATGATCGAGGCGATGGAGATGGCCGGCGTCGTTACCTCAATGAACACCAACGGTTCGCGTGAAGTCCTGGCCCCGGGCCCGGTACGCGACTGAAACGCAACGACGCGGGTGGCGCAATGACGCGCCACCCGCTCTCCCACGATTATTCAAGAGGACTCTCATGCGCCTTATCCGCATGCTGTTGCCAGTACTGGCGCTGACCACACTCACGGCTCACGCCGATGAAAAGGACGTGGCGCGTCTGACCCAATTGCTCGAAACATCGAAAACCCTGTCGGCGAACTTTTCGCAGTTGACCCTCGACGGCACCGGCACCCAGTTACAGGAAACCACCGGCAACATGACCCTGCAGCGTCCGGGCCTGTTCTACTGGCACACCAACGCGCCGGCCGAGCAGACAATGGTCTCCGATGGCAAGAAAGTCACCCTGTGGGACCCGGATCTGGAGCAGGCAACCATCAAGAAGCTCGACGAGCGCCTGACCCAGACGCCGGCGCTGCTGCTGTCCGGCGATGTCTCGAAGATCAGCCAGAGCTTCGATATCAGCGCGAAAGAGGCGGGCGGCGTGATCGACTTCACTCTCAAGCCGAAAACCAAGGACACCCTGTTCGACAACCTGCGCCTGTCGTTCCGCAACGGCCTGCTCAATGACATGCAACTGATTGACAGCGTCGGCCAGCGCACCAATATCCTGTTTACCGGGGTCAAGGCCAACGAAGCGGTGCCAGCGTCCAAATTCAAATTCGACATTCCCAAGGGTGCCGACGTTATCCAGGAATAAACACCGGCCCTTTGTGCCAGGGCCTTTGTGGTGAGGGCCTGCTATTGAGGAGCTATTGTGGCGATGGGATTTATCCCCGTCCGGCTGCGCAGCAGTCGTCGCTTTTGGGGCCGCTTCGCAGCCCAATGGGGATAAATCCCCTCACCACAGGTTCTTCAGCAGATTTCAGAAAATCAGAGGTTTCAACGCTACGTGATGGATCTGTTTCGCAGTGCACCGATTGCTCAACCCTTGGCCGCGCGTCTGCGTGCAGCCAATCTGGATGAGTACGTCGGTCAGGAACACGTGCTCGCTCGCGGCAAGCCTCTGCGTGAGGCGCTGGAGCAGGGCGCGCTGCATTCGATGATCTTCTGGGGGCCGCCGGGCGTGGGCAAGACCACCCTGGCGCGCCTGCTCGCAGAAGTCTCGGATGCGCACTTCGAAACGGTTTCGGCGGTGCTCGCCGGGGTCAAGGAAATCCGCCAGGCCGTTGAAATCGCCAAGCAGCAGGCCGGTCAGTACGGCAAGCGCACGATCCTGTTTGTCGATGAAGTGCACCGCTTCAACAAGTCGCAGCAGGACGCGTTTCTGCCGTACGTTGAAGATGGCACGCTGATCTTCATCGGCGCCACCACCGAAAACCCTTCGTTCGAACTGAACAACGCCCTGTTGTCGCGTGCCCGCGTCTACGTGCTGAAAAGCCTCGACGAAGCGGCGCTGCGCAAACTGGTGCACCGCGCACTCACCGAAGAGCGCGGGTTGGGCAAGCGCAACCTGACCCTGAGCGATGAAGGCTTCCAGATGCTGCTGTCGGCCGCCGATGGCGACGGCCGGCGTCTGCTCAATCTGTTGGAAAACGCCTCTGATCTGGCCGAAGACAACAGCGAAATCGGCATCGAGCTGCTGCAAAGTCTGCTCGGCGATACGCGCCGGCGGTTCGACAAGGGCGGTGAAGCGTTCTACGACCAGATCTCGGCGCTGCACAAATCCGTGCGCGGTTCCAATCCCGACGGGGCGCTTTACTGGTTTGCGCGGATGATAGACGGCGGCTGCGATCCGCTTTATCTGGCCCGGCGCGTGGTGCGCATGGCCAGCGAAGACATCGGCAACGCCGACCCGCGTGCGCTGAGCCTGTGTCTGGCAGCGTGGGAAGTGCAGGAGCGTCTCGGCAGCCCCGAGGGCGAATTGGCGGTCGCCCAGGCCATCACTTATCTGGCCTGTGCACCGAAAAGCAACGCGGTGTACATGGGCTTCAAAACTGCACTGCGCGCGGCTGCCGAAAACGGCTCGCTGGAAGTGCCGCTGCATTTGCGCAATGCACCGACCAAGCTGATGAAGCAATTGGGTTATGGCGACGAATACCGCTACGCCCACGACGAGCCGGACGCCTATGCCGCCGGTGAAGACTATTTTCCGGAAGAACTCGAGCCGATTCCGTTCTATCAGCCAGTGCCCCGTGGCCTGGAGTTGAAGATCGGCGAAAAGCTCAATCATCTCGCTCAACTCGATCGTCTGAGCCCTCGGCAGCGGAGAAAATAGTGGTTCCATTGATCCTTGCAGTGTCGGTCGGCGGTGTTGCCGGCACCCTGTTGCGCTTCGCCACCGGTAATTGGGTCAGCGCCAATTGGCCGCGGCACTTCTATACCGCGACGCTGGCCGTTAATATCGTGGGCTGCCTGCTGATTGGCGTGTTGTACGGCCTGTTTCTGATACGCCCGGAGGTGCCGATCGAGGTGCGCGCCGGGTTGATGGTCGGCTTCCTCGGGGGGCTGACGACTTTTTCATCCTTTTCACTGGATACGGTGCGCCTGCTGGAAAGCGGGCAAGTGTTGCTGGCCCTGGGCTACGCCGCACTCAGCGTATTCGGCGGGCTGCTCGCAACGTGGGCCGGCCTGTCCCTGACCAAACTTTGATAACGAGAAACCGACATGCTCGATTCCAAACTGTTACGTAGCAACCTTCAGGACGTAGCGGACCGCCTGGCTTCCCGTGGCTTTGCCCTGGACACCGCGCGCATCGAAGCGCTGGAAGAACAGCGCAAGACCGTCCAGACCCGCACTGAAGCACTGCAGGCTGAGCGTAACGCGCGTTCCAAATCCATCGGGCAGGCCAAGCAGCGCGGCGAAGACATCGCGCCGCTGATGGCGGACGTCGAGCGCATGGCGGCCGAGTTGAGCGCTGGCAAGGTCGAGCTGGACGCGATCCAGACTGAACTCGATTCGATCCTGCTCGGTATCCCGAACCTGCCGCACGAGTCGGTTCCGGTCGGCAAGGACGAAGACGACAACGTCGAAGTGCGCCGCTGGGGCACGCCGACTCAGTTCGATTTCGAAGTCAAAGACCACGTCGCCCTTGGCGAAAAGTTCGGCTGGCTGGACTTTGAAACCGCCGCCAAGCTGTCCGGCGCGCGCTTTGCGCTGTTGCGTGGCCCGATCGCCCGCCTGCATCGCGCACTGGCGCAGTTCATGATCAACCTGCATGTCACCGAACATGGCTACGAAGAGGCTTACACGCCTTATCTGGTTCAGGCTCCGGCGCTGCAAGGCACCGGCCAGTTGCCAAAGTTCGAAGAGGATCTGTTCAAGATTGCCCGCGAAGGCGAAGCCGATCTGTACCTGATCCCGACTGCCGAAGTGTCGCTGACCAACATCGTTGCCGGCGAGATCGTCGATTCGAAACTGCTGCCGATCAAGTTCGTCGCCCATACCCCATGCTTCCGCAGCGAAGCCGGTGCGTCGGGCCGCGACACGCGTGGCATGATCCGCCAGCACCAGTTCGACAAAGTCGAAATGGTCCAGATCGTCGAGCCATCGCAATCGATGGAAGCGCTGGAAGGCCTGACCGCCAACGCCGAAAAGGTTCTGCAACTGCTCGGTCTGCCTTACCGCACCCTGGCGCTGTGCACCGGCGACATGGGCTTCAGCGCGGTCAAGACCTACGATCTGGAAGTGTGGATTCCGAGCCAGGATAAATACCGCGAAATCTCCTCGTGCTCCAACTGCGGCGACTTCCAGGCGCGGCGCATGCAGGCGCGTTTCCGCAACCCGGAAACCGGCAAGCCTGAGCTGGTGCACACCTTGAACGGCTCCGGCCTGGCGGTCGGTCGTACTCTGGTGGCGGTGCTGGAAAACTACCAGCAGGCCGACGGTTCGATCCGCGTGCCGGACGTGCTCAAGCCGTACATGGGTGGCCTTGAGGTCATCGGCTAAATGAAATATCTGCCGCTGTTTCACAACCTGCGCGGCAGTCGTGTGTTGGTTGTCGGTGGGGGGGAAATTGCCTTGCGCAAATCCCGCCTGCTGGCCGATGCCGGTGCGCTGCTGCGGGTGGTCGCACCTGAAATCGAAACGCAACTGGCTGAACTGGTCGCTGCCAGCGGCGGTGAATGCCTGTTGCGCGGTTACGCCGAAACGGATCTGGACGGTTGCGGGCTGATCATTGCCGCTACCGACGACGAAACGCTCAACGCGCAAGTCTCCACCGACGCCCACCGCCGTTGCGTGCCGGTCAACGTGGTCGATGCGCCGGCCTTGTGCAGCGTGATCTTCCCGGCGATCGTCGATCGCTCGCCGTTGATCATCGCTGTGTCCAGCGGCGGCGATGCGCCGGTACTGGCGCGTCTGATCCGCGCGAAAATCGAAACCTGGATTCCTTCCACTTACGGTCAATTGGCAGGGCTGGCTGCGCGTTTCCGCAATCAGGTGAAAAACCTGTTTCCGGATGTGCAGCAGCGGCGCGGCTTCTGGGAAGACGTTTTCCAGGGCCCGATTGCCGATCGTCAACTGGCCGGGCAGGGCGCTGAAGCCGAGCGCCTGTTGCAGGCCAAGGTCGATGGCGAGCCCATGGTCACCACTGGCGAGGTTTATCTGGTCGGTGCCGGTCCGGGTGATCCGGATCTCTTGACCTTCCGCGCGCTGCGTCTGATGCAGCAAGCCGATGTGGTGCTCTATGACCGCCTGGTGGCGCCGGCAATTCTTGAGTTGTGCCGTCGCGATGCCGAGCGGGTGTATGTCGGCAAGCGTCGTTCTGACCACGCAGTGCCGCAGGATCAGATCAATCAGCAACTGGTCGATCTGGCCAAGGCCGGCAAGCGTGTGGTGCGGTTGAAGGGCGGCGATCCGTTTATCTTCGGCCGCGGTGGCGAAGAGATCGAAGAGCTGGCGGCCCACGGTATTCCATTCCAGGTGGTCCCCGGCATTACGGCGGCCAGCGGTTGCGCTGCTTATGCGGGGATTCCGCTGACCCACCGTGACCATGCGCAGTCCGTGCGGTTTGTCACTGGCCACTTGAAGGATGGTTCCACCGATCTGCCATGGGCCGATCTTGTCGCCCCGGCGCAGACGCTGGTGTTCTACATGGGCCTGGTGGGTTTGCCGATCATCTGTGAGCAGTTGATCAAGCATGGTCGCGCGGCGGATACCCCGGCGGCGTTGATTCAGCAGGGCACTACAGTCAATCAGCGGGTTTTCACCGGCACGCTGGCGGATCTTCCGCGAATGGTGGCGGAGCATGAAGTGCATGCGCCGACTCTGGTGATCGTTGGCGAAGTGGTGCAGCTGCGCGAGAAACTGGCGTGGTTTGAAGGGGCGCAGGCGCAGGTCTGAACACCGCGTCGTTCCCTTCGCGAGCAGGCTCGCTCCCACAGGGGATTTGTGAATGACACAGATCTAATGTGGGAGCGAGCCTGCTCGCGAACGGGGTCTCGAAAACACCGAGCTAATCAACCCCGGCGCCAAACCCCTTTCCCGATCAACCGCTCGCGATCATGCGCTACGCTGAAATCCTGCTGCGGCCCCTTCGGCACCACGCCGGTCGGGTTGATGGTCTTGTGGCTGCCATAGTAGTGATGCTTGATGTGCTGGAAATCCACGGTTTCGGCAATTCCCGACCACTGATACATCTCGCGTAGCCAGTTCGACAGATTCGGGTAATCGGCAATCCGCCGCAGGTTGCACTTGAAGTGCCCGTGGTACACCGCGTCGAAACGAATCATCGTGGTGAACAAGCGCACGTCGGCTTCGGTCAGGTATTCCCCGCTCAGGTAACGATTGGCACCCAGCAGTTGCTCCAGATGATCCAGTTCGGCGAAGACTTCATCGAACGCCTGTTCGTAGGCTTGCTGCGAAGTAGCGAATCCGGCGCGATAGACTCCGTTGTTCACCGCCGGGTAGATCCGCTCGTTCAACGCATCGATCTCGTTGCGTAGCGGCGCCGGGTAGAAGTCCAGATCGTTACCAGTGATCCCGTCGAAGGCGCTGTTGAACATGCGGATGATTTCCGCCGATTCATTGCTGACAATGCGCTTGAGTTTCTTGTCCCACAACACTGGCACCGTCACGCGCCCGGTGTAGTCAGGCGTGTCAGCGGTGTAGCGCTGATGCATGAAGTCGAAGTCGTCGAGCTTGTCGCCGGTCGAGCCTAGCGCTTTGTCGAAGGTCCAGCCGTTCTCCAGCATCAGCCAACTGACCACCGACACGTCGATCAGACTTTCCAGACCTTTCAGTTTGCGCAGAATCAGCGTGCGATGCGCCCAAGGGCAGGCGAGGGAAACGTAGAGGTGATAGCGCCCGGCTTCGGCGGCGAAACCGCCTTCACCGCTGGGGCCTGGCTGACCGTCGGCGGTCACCCAGTTGCGGCGTTGCGCTTGTTCGCGCTGGAACGCGCCGTCCTTGCTGCTTTCGTACCACTTGTCCTGCCAGTGGCCGTCGACGAGTAAACCCATGATCAAGACTCCCAAAACCAATATTCGTTGGAGTCGAGTCTATTCCGATGAGTTCGAACAAAAAGCGCAAAGATCGGGCGCTAATGATCGGTTAGATCGATGTGTTGCGCGCCGCCCAATACTGCTCGGCGGTTGTGAAGGCCTGTTCGCGATTCTGACCGAGACCGCGCAGGGCGAGGGCCATGGTCGCAATCAAGGCCATTTGCGGGTAGCTGTCGACCACATCGCCACGCCACACGGCTTTCAGGTGTTCGATGTCCAGCGAGGCGGGTTTGACATGGCGCTGCGCTGACAGCTGCGGCCATTCTTCATCCCAGCTCTGACCGCCGCTGGTGCCATAAAGGTGACTGGTGGCGTCGGGGTTGATCTCGATTTCACCGCCATCGCCCTTGACCACAATTGCCGTGTCGCCGAGCAAGCCGCTGGCATCGCGATGTACCGCCTGGTAGCCCGGATGGAAAATGCTTTGCAGGCCACAACGCGCACCCAGCGGATTGAGAATCCGCGCCAGAGAGTGGATCGGCGACCGCAGGCCCAGGGTGTTGCGCAGGTCGATCATCTTTTGCAACTGCGGCGCCCAGTCCACCAGCGGCATAAACGCCAGGCCGCCGTTGTCCAGTGCCGCGCCGACCTGCTGCCAATTGCGGCACAGGGGAATGTTCAGTTCGCCCAGCAGTTGTTCGCTGTACAGACGCCCGGCCGTGTGCGCGCCGCCGCCATGCATGAAGATGCGTACGCCGTTTTGCGCCAGGCACTTGGCCGCCAGCAGATACCACGGCAGGTGGCGTTTTTTGCCGGCGTAGGTCGGCCAGTCCAGGTCGACATTCAATGCGGGCGCGTGCAAGCGTGCGCGCAGGGCTTCGGTGAAACCGGCCATTTCCTCGGCACTTTCTTCCTTGTGCCGCAGCAACATCAGGAAGGCACCCAGTTGCGTATCTTCGACCTTGTCATCGAGCACCATGCCCATGGCCTCGCGGGCTTCCTCGCGCGTCAGGTCGCGGGCGCCGCGCTTGCCCTTGCCGAGAATGCGCACGAATTGCGCGAACGGGTGCTCGGCAGGCGTTTCGAGGGTCAATGCTGGAAAGTCGTTCATAGGCAATTCGTCGGTTTGGGCAGGCCCGCCAGTTTCGCGGCGAGTTTGGCAGGGGTGCCTTTGAACAGTCGGTTCAGGTGCAGGCTGTTGCCTTTGTCCGCGCCGAGTTTCAACGCGGTGTACTTGATCAGCGGCCGCGTGGCTGGCGATAGCTGGAATTCGGCGTAGAAGTTACGCAGCAGCTCAAGGACTTCCCAGTGTTCGGGCGTCAACTCGATGTCTTCGGCGGCGGCGAGGGCGCTGGCGACTTCAGCCGACCAGTCGCTGAGGTCAACGAGAAAGCCGTCCTTGTCCAGTTCGATGGCGCGGGCGCCGACGGTCATTGAATTCATAGCCAGCTGTTGACCTTGGCGTGATGGATCGACAGTTCGACGAAGGCCGGGTAGTCAATGGCCTCGGCCCAGTCTGGAACCTCGATCGCACGCGCCTGTGCGTCCTCAACCAATACAAAAAGTTTGATTGGTCGCTCTTGCAGAGCAGCGAACGGCGCAGTGTCCGGTTGCAGCGCATACACCGCATCGCCGGACAACAACACAGCGTCGGCGCTGCCGAGCAGTCGCAGACAACTGCTCAGACGATCGTCGCCGAACGGGGAATGAGACAACACATGCAAAGTCGACATCAGAGGGTGATCACCTGATCGTAACGGTCAATAAGGGCGGTGATGTGTTCAGCAGCAAGCGGCTGCGCTTCGTCCAGCGACAGGTTGCCAAGACCGCGAGCATTGGCGCTTTCGGCGCAATAGAACAGCTCTTCGACACCAAACATAGGCAGCGCCTGCAGATTGGCGCTGAGGTCTTTCTGCTGCACGGCCCTGGCGTTCTGCCCAGCGGCCAGTTGCAGCACGCCGTCATCGAGAAACAGCAAACCGATCGGCAGATCGAAGGCGCCACCGGCGAGCACGATATCCAGCGCTTCCCGCGCGCCGGGGCCTGACCAAGGCGATTGGCGGCTGATGATCAACAGCGATTTGGCCATGTTCAAGCGCCTCCGAAACAGATGAGCCGATCAGCGTCCTGCACGGCGTCGTGCAATTGACCCAGACCGGACAATTCCCACGGCGTGCTGAGCGAAATCGCTTCACGCTGGTAACGCTTGGCTTCTTCTTCGTTCAACACACCACGGCGCAGAGCGGCGGCGATGCAGACCACGCCGTCAAGTTGCTTTTCGTTGATAAAGGCGCGCCATTGCTTGGGCACGTCCAGTTCATCCTGCGGGGTCACCACCGCATCGGAGGCGTTGAACACGCCGTCCTGATAGAAGAACAGCCGAACAATCTCATGGCCGCCGGCCAGCGCGGCCTGGACAAACAGCAAGGCACGGCGCGAGGAGGGCGCATGGGCGGCGGAAAACAGCGCGATGGCGAACTTCATGATGGACTCGATCAGCGAAACTGCGGCCATGATAAAGCTTTATTGCGCGTGCCGCGAAATCTGGTAATACGCGGTTCACTGTGGGAGCGAGCCTGCTCGCGAAAGCGTCGTCTCGTTCGAGATCAGTTTCGGCAGTCACACCGCCTTCGCGAGCAGGCTCGCTCCCACGGGAGATTTGCGGCGGCTGGATTACGGGGTGATGCCGTAAAGATCGCAATACTCGATCCAGTCCATCCCCGCCATTTCCGCCACTTCCCGATGCACTTCCAGGCGTTGCGCCTGATAGTCCTCGGGCGAAGCAGCGGTCAGCTGCAACGTCAGCTCCCAGGCAAACAACCCCTGGCTTTCTGCCTCAGCCTCGAATGCTTCATGCAAGCGTTCTTCGCGGTACTGCGCCTGGGTTTCGCCCTTGGCCTGGGCCAGCAGCGGGTTGAGATGGTCGAGGGTTTCACGCAATTCGGGACGTGCATCGAGAAACAGTTTCAAAGCCTGTTCATGTCGCTGGTCGCTAGGCGCCATGTAATTTCCTTGTGTGACTGATGACCATAGGGTGCCGCACCTGCTTGCGCATGTCGCGCATAAACAGTAAAGCAGAACGATTTGCCGCGTCGCAGTGCTACAGTCCGCTTTTTTCTCGATGAGCAAATGCAATGCGAATGCTGATGGTAGTGCTGGTGGCGGCCCTGTTGGCCGGGTGCGCCGGTTCGGTGATGAACGATGCTCGCAGCAAGAGCCCGGACAAGGTCCTGACCTCGGACAAGCCGGAGAAAGACGTCGCCCGGTGCGTGCAATTCGCCTGGCAGGACGAAGCGGTTTTCGGCGTGGACGCGGCGGCCTATCTGGAGCCGCGCGAGTCTGGCGGCACCACGGTTTACACCCGTTCGGCAGAGTCTTTTGTCGATGTGATCACCGAAGCGTCAGGGACTACCTTGAACTATTACGCGCAGAAGAATGATTTTGTCGCGATGCGGCGGATGGCGGCGATGGCGACCTGCCTCTGATTGTGTGTCGAGGCGGCCGGCGCTTTCGCGAGCAGGCTCGCTCCCACAGGTTGAATGCTTTCCAGTGTGGGAGCGAGCCTGCTCGTGCAAAGGGCGACACAGTCAGTCGATCAGCCGCTTCTGGAAAAAATGCCGCTTGTGCCCCGGTGGATAGTCAACGATTTCCCCAAACTGGCTGAACCCCAGCTTCCTGTAGAACTCCGGCGCCTGAAAATCAAAGGTGTCGAGCCAGAGGCCGTGGCAGTTTTTTTCCCTGGCCAAGGCTTCCGCCTGAGCCATCAATTTCGAGCCGATACCCTGTCCGCGACCTTGTTCCGGCACTGACAGCAGTTCGATGAACATCCAGCGAAAAATCATTCGCCCGTACAAACCGCCCAGTATTTCCCCATTTTGGTCTTTGACCATCAAGGCGAACGGCTCGGATTTCGAACCGCCGGTTTGAGCATCGTTGTATTCGATCAGCGGCTGCAGAATGGCCTGACGCTGTTCCTCGGTAGGGCTCTGCGTCAACTCGATACGCAAATTCATGCATGACTTCCTTGTGTATTTAACGCCCAGCCTAACCCGTCCGGGCAAACGCCTCCAAGCCCTTCGATCGAACAAGCGGAACCGTGAAACCAGCGTTGCGGTCTAGGCTTTTATCGCGTCTTTCCCTGAGCGCGATTGATGAGGAAATCCCGTGAATATTTTTGAAGCCCTGCGCGAAAGCCACGAGCGCCAGCGCACTTACGCCAAGGCTCTGATCGCGACCAGCGGCGACAGCCCTGAGCGGGTCGAGGCCTACAAGCAGCTCAAAGCAGAACTGCAAGCGCATGAAACCGCTGAAGAGCGGCATTTCTACATTCCGTTGATGGAAATCGATGAAGGCGTGGACCTGAGCCGCCACGCCATCGCCGAACACCACGAAATGGACGAGATGATGGAAGAGCTCGACGAGACCGAAATGTCCAGTCCGGCCTGGCTGGCCACGGCCAAAAAGCTTTCCGACAAGGTTCATCACCACCTCGAGGAAGAAGAGCACAAATTCTTCCAGATGGCCGGCAAGCTGCTCGACGATAAACAGAAAACCCAACTCGCCGGGCAGTACGAAAAGGAGTATCAGGCGCAACTGTCTGAATGACCAAAGGCGACTCGGCGTGTAGGTGTTCAGCTACACGTTGAGTGCGATGTGTCGTCGAGAACTGTTTATGCATCCAGTGTTTCCGGGCTTTTTACGTCTTGCACACTGGGACTGTGACAAAAGCGCCGATGGACAAAAAATTCACCTCCGTTAGCTTGAAGGCCTCTCCTCGGGAAGGAGAGTTCTCAAATCAACGGAGTGAAGACGATGAATCAGGCAATCCCACAAACCCAACTCAAACACGGTCGTGTCATCTCGCCAGCGAGTCGCGGCGCAGTGGCCATCGACCTCGGCCTGCTCGGCGCC
Source organism: Pseudomonas iranensis (assembly GCF_014268585.2). Lineage (NCBI taxonomy): Bacteria > Pseudomonadati > Pseudomonadota > Gammaproteobacteria > Pseudomonadales > Pseudomonadaceae > Pseudomonas > Pseudomonas iranensis. Next base: position 4,001,612 of record NZ_CP077092.1, on the reverse strand, counting down.
TGGCAAGTCAATGAAATGGAAGGTGGCAAGAACTTTCCGGCCGTAGACGCCGGACCTTTCCCGCAACCTTTCGAGACCGACTCGGACAGCGTCGCGCCGCCGGCCGATGGCTACATTCTCAGCGGCGGCAAGACCGATGCCCGCGATTGCGTCAATTACACCGCCGACGAGATGAGCAAGAAGCTCGGCCGTTCATTCAACTGGCCGCTGCTCAACGTAAATCCGGGCCAGATTCTTGAGGTCAGTTGGGCGTACACCGCGCCGCATACCACCCGAGGTTATCGCTGGCTGATCACCAAAGACGGCTGGGATCCCCAGCAACGCATCAGCCGTGCGCAGCTGGAAACCCAGCCGTTCTTCGAAGACTTCTACCCGCAAGTGCCGTATTACAGCCATGCTGATGAATTGAAGGCCAAGGTCGATCATCAAGTGAAGCTGCCTGCGAACAAGCAGGGTCATCACGTCATTGTGCTGATGTGGATCGTCGCCAACACCGGCAACGCTTTCTACCAGGCCTTCGACGTCGACTTCCAGTAACCGCGGGAGCGGAACGAGCCCGGTAGCGCTGCCGGGCTTTTTTTGTCGGCGCAATTGTCCGACCATGGCAGTCCCCCATGAAGACAGGATCAGACGCGATGTCCAACACAGCCGAACGGGTCAACATCGTCGACACTCAGGTGTTGTCCCACGACTGGTATCTGCTGAAGAAAATCACCTTCGATTACCACCGCAACAACGGCGAGTGGCAGCGCCAGACTCGCGAGGTATACGACCGGGGCAACGGCGCGGCGATTCTGCTGTTCAACCGCGAAAAGCGCACGGTGGTGCTGACCCGCCAGTTCCGTTTGCCGGTGTTCGTCAACGGCCACGATGGATTGTTGATCGAGGTGGCCGCCGGGTTGCTGGAAGGTGCCGCGCCCGAGCAGCGCATTCGTGACGAAGCCGAGGAGGAAACCGGTTATCGCGTGCACGACGTGAAAAAAGTATTCGAGGCGTACATGAGTCCCGGTTCGGTGACGGAGAAGCTGCACTTCTTTATCGCTGAATACGACGCCGCGTCCAAAGTCAGCGACGGTGGTGGGCTGGAAGAGGAAACCGAAGAACTGGAAGTGCTCGAATGGGGCTTCGATGAGGCACTGGCAGCATTTCAACGCGGCGAGATCTGCGATGCCAAGACCATCATGCTGTTGCAGTACGCAGCGATGAATAACCTCTTCGCTTGATTCGGGCAGGAGCTGCCAACGGCTGCGATGGCTCAGCATACTGGCTGAACGGGGAGGCGCAATACGCAAAGCCGACCATACTGCTTGTTGCTCCTGAAGCGTTGCCCTGCGTTTTGCGCAGTCCCCAAAAACAAAAAGAGATCGACTCATGAAGTACGAACCTTTGGCCAGATCGCTCATTGCGACCTCCCTGGCGCTCAGCTGTCTCATGGCTCACGCGGCATCGGTGGCGCCGGTGGCGGCGGAAAACGGCATGGTGGTCACCGCGCAACATCTGGCGACCCATGTCGGCGTCGACGTTTTGAAAAACGGCGGCAATGCCGTGGATGCGGCGGTCGCGGTGGGCTATGCACTGGCGGTGGTCTACCCGGCTGCGGGCAACCTTGGCGGCGGCGGGTTCATGACTATTCAACTGGCTGACGGGCGCAAGACCTTTCTCGATTTCCGCGAAAAAGCGCCGCTGGCGGCGACCGCCAACATGTATCTGGACAAGGACGGTAACGTCATTCCGGAACTGAGCACGCGCGGCCATCTGGCCGTCGGGGTGCCGGGCACCGTGTCCGGCATGGAGCTGGCGCTGAGCAAATACGGCACCAAACAGCGCAAGGAGATGATTGCCCCGGCGATCAAACTGGCCGAAGACGGTTTCGAGCTGCAGCAGGGCGATGTCGAGCTGCTCGAATACGCGACGGATGTGTTCAAGAAGGACATGCGCGATTCCGGCTCGATCTTCCTCAGCAACGGCGAGCCGATGCAGGTCGGGCAGAAACTGGTGCAAAAGGATCTGGCGAAAACCCTGCGGACAATTTCCGAGAAGGGCGCCGACGGCTTCTACAAAGGCTGGGTCGCCGATGCCATCGTCACCTCCAGCCAGGCCAACAAGGGCATCATCACTCAGGCTGACCTGGACAAATACAAGACTCGCGAACTGGCCCCGGTTGAGTGCGATTATCGCGGCTATCACGTGGTCTCGGCGCCACCGCCAAGCTCCGGCGGGGTGGTGATCTGCCAGATCATGAATATCCTCGAAGGCTATCCGATGAAGGACCTGGGCTTCCATTCCGCTCAGGGCATGCATTACCAGATCGAAGCGATGCGCCACGCGTACGTTGATCGCAACAGCTACCTCGGCGATCCGGATTTTGTGAAGAATCCGATCGAGCACCTGCTGGACAAGAATTACGCGACCAAACTGCGCAACGCCATCCAGCCGCAGAAGGCCGGCATCTCGGCTGAGCTCAAGCCCGGTGTAGCGCCGCATGAAGGCAGCAACACCACGCATTATTCGATCGTCGACAAGTGGGGCAATGCCGTCTCGGTCACCTACACCCTCAACGACTGGTTCGGCGCGGGCGTGATGGCCAGCAAGACCGGGGTGATTCTCAACGACGAAATGGACGACTTCACCTCCAAGGTCGGCGTGCCGAACATGTATGGCCTGGTTCAGGGTGAAGCCAATGCCATTGCACCGGGCAAGGCGCCGCTGTCCTCGATGAGTCCGACCATCGTCACCAAGGATGGCAAGGTGGTGATGGTGGTCGGCACGCCGGGTGGTAGCCGGATCATCACCGCGACCTTGCTGACCATGCTCAACGTCATCGATTACGGCATGGGCTTGCAGGAAGCGGTCGACGCGCCGCGCTTCCATCAGCAGTGGATGCCGGAGGAAACCAACCTCGAAGACTTCGCCGCCAGCCCGGATACGAAAAAGCTCCTGGAAAGCTGGGGCCACAAGTTTGCCGGCCCGCAGGATGCCAACCACATCGCCGCGATTCTGGTCGGCGCGCCGTCACTGGGCGGCAAACCGGTTGGCAAGAATCGCTTCTACGGCGCCAATGATCCACGGCGCAATACCGGCTTGTCTTTGGGTTACTGAGCGGAGTAAAAGAGGGGCGGGCGCAGGTCCGCCCCATTCTCAAGGATTGATCAAGGAAGGCTCGACATGACCACCGCATTACTGATCATCGACGTCCAGCAGGTGCTGTGTGCTGGTGAATATCAGTGCTTTGAAATCGACCGCGTGATCGCCACGATCAATGATCTGAGCCAACGCGCCCGCGACGCTGGCGTTCCGGTGGTGTTGATTCAGCACGAGGAAAAGGACGGTCCATTCGTGCATGGGGCGGACGGTTGGCAACTGGCTAACGGTCTGCTGACTTCGACGAAAGACCTGCGTGTAGGCAAAACTACCGGGGACTCTTTCTACCAGACCGATCTCGGCAAGCTGCTGCCCAGCGAAGACTTCGAACGTCTGATCATCTGCGGTCTGCAGACCGATTATTGCGTCAACGCCACGGTGCGCAGCGCGCATAAGCTGGGCTACGACATCGTCGTCGCGCGGGATGCGCATTCGACGGTCGATAACGGCAACATGAGCGCCGAGGACATCATTGCCGAACACAACAAGGACTTCGCCGCCCTGACCAGTTCCGTGGCACGAATCGACGTCAAACCGGCAGCCCAAATCACTTTCTGAACTCACACAAAACCCCTGTGGGAGCGAGCAGGGTCTACGACAAAGGCGATTTACAGCAGCGGCACTGGCATAATCCCCGCCATCCGAAGAATGGAATCTCTCGATGTTCGCTATCTCCCTGCGTCACGCCTTGGCGCTGACATCTCTCGTCCTTGCCTGCACCGCCCATGCCAGCAGTTTCGATTGCACCGACGCCTCCGGCAAAACCGAAAAAGCCATCTGCACTGATCCCTACCTCTCGACCCTCGACGACAAACTCGCCGAGCAATGGCGGACCACGCTGGGCAAAGTTGTCGATCCCAAAACCCTGAAAACCGACCAGCGTCAGTGGCTGAAAAACCGCAACGCCTGCGGTGCCCTCAGCGCGTGTCTGCGGCGCGAATACCTGATGCGCGTCACTGAGCTCGAGCACGCGGTTCAGCCCTTCAGTTGGGATGCCACTTGGCAACTGATTCCGCGCGGCACCTCGACATCGGCGACCGTCGTTACCCAACGTCGTGATGCCACGCATATCGCCATCGATATATCAGCAGGCGAGGGCGCCAATTCCGGAGACTTGACCGGCGTTGCCATACTCAAGGATGGAACAGCCGTGTACGCCGAGGACGCCTGCAAACTCGCCTTCACGCCCATCAATGGCGTACTGAACGTCACGCAAACCGGTGCGGACTCCGACTGCGGCGGCGGCATGGGCGTGTATTACGCCGGTCGGTATGTCGCCTCCGAACAACCGCTGACGCTGAATTACGATCTGCTCAGCCTGGGTCTGGCTCGCACGTCCGCAGAAGATCAGGCACTGCGTTCGCTGCTCAAGACCGACTACCAGAAACTGGTGGAAACCTCCGGTTCGTTGCAGGTCGGCGAGGCCTCAAGAGATTTGCCTGATGCTCAGGTGGTAGAAATGTGGATGCGCGGTCTGGGTGGTATCGGCATCCTGATGAGTGCTGCCGACGCACAGGTCTGGCTGATCTTCAAAAGCTACGATGACCAGAGCCATGAACATCTGCGGTACTACACCAACGTGGCGAAGTGGAAGAAGCGGCTGCCCGATGTGCTGCAGGGCTGGTATGACCGCATGCACGAAAGTCAGTCGTCTCTGGTTCTGGAAATGATGCCCTGAGCCACAACTCCATCCGCCTCACGCAATAACCGCTCGATCTGCGCCAGTTCCCATGTGCTGAGCAGACTCACCGGGTCCGTGCCATAACGCTGCCACGTGTTGAGCGTCGCTTCGTCCCCGGCGCAGTTGCGCGCGTATTCACAGTGATGCAAATGTCCGTCGGCGAAGTCCAGCAGCACAAGCCAGCCCTCGATATCAACGGCAATCAGCCCGGACTCGGACATTACCCCGCAGACTTCGAACGCAAGCACGCCCAGCGCAGCTTCGCGCAGACGCTGACACACATCCCGGGCGGACAAATACGCTGACATGCTGCGACTCGATTCGATGGACAGGCCTGCAAGGATAAGGCCCGCGCCACCCCATGTCAGCGTTTCACTGGCCCGAGGCCGAACAATTCCGTACCATTCGCCTCCCTCTTTTTTTGCGAAAACAGCAGCCGTGCCCAGCGGCCGCTCAGTCAGGTAAGCCATGAAACCGATTCGTCTGCGCGCCGATGTCCTCGCCGGACTCACCACCTCGTTCGCCCTGTTGCCCGAATGCATTGCTTTCGCGCTGGTCGCGCATCTCAATCCGCTGATGGGCCTGTACGGCGCGTTCATCATTTGCACGCTGACGGCGTTGTTTGGCGGCCGACCGGGCATGGTTTCCGGTGCGGCGGGTTCGATGGCGGTGGTGATCGTCGCGCTGGTGGTGCAACACGGCGTGCAATATCTGCTGGCAACGGTGCTGCTCGGCGGCCTGATCATGATGGCGTTCGGGCTGTTGCGCTTGGGCAAACTGGTGCGCATGGTGCCGCATCCGGTGATGCTCGGTTTCGTCAACGGCCTGGCGATCATCATTGCCCTGGCGCAACTCGAGCACTTCAAAAGCGGCGAGCACTGGCTCAGCGGTACGCCGCTGTATCTGATGTCCGGGCTGGTGCTGCTGACCATGGCCATCGTTTACATCCTGCCGCGCCTGACCAAAGCGGTACCGCCGGCCCTGGTGGCGATCCTTGGTGTCGGCCTGCTGGTCTACCTGTTCGGGCTGCCGACCCGTACCCTCGGCGACATGGCGCACATTGCCGGCGGTCTGCCGACTTTCGCCATGCCGGACATTCCGTGGAGCCTGGAAACGCTGCGCATCATCGCCCCGTACGCGATCCTGATGGCGATGGTCGGCCTGCTGGAAACCCTGCTGACGCTGAACCTGACCGACGAAATCACCGAGACCCGTGGCTACCCGGATCGCGAGTGCGTGGCGCTCGGCGCGGCGAACATGGTGTCCGGGGCGTTCGGAGGCATGGGCGGTTGCGCGATGATCGGGCAGACAGTGATCAATCTCAGCTCCGGCGGGCGCGGGCGCTTGTCCGGCGTGGTTGCCGGTGTGCTGATTCTGTTGTTCATTCTGTTTCTGTCACCGCTGATCGAGCGGATTCCGCTCGCCGCGCTGGTGGGGGTGATGTTCGTGGTGTCGCAGCAGACCTTCGCCTGGGCGTCGTTGCGGGTGATAAACAAGGTGCCGCTGCACGATGTGCTGGTGATCATCGCGGTGACCACCATCACCGTGTTCACCGATCTGGCCACGGCCGTGCTATGCGGGATCGTCATCGCCGCGCTCAACTTCGCCTGGCAGCAGGCCCGCGAACTGTATGCCGATGAACATCTTGAAGCCGATGGCAGCAAGCTCTATCGCCTGCACGGCACGCTGTTCTTTGCCTCGACCACGCCGTTTCTCAATCAGTTCGACCCGGCCAACGACCCGGCCAAAGTCACTCTCGACTGCCGACACCTGAGCTTTGTCGATTACTCGGCGATCGCCGCATTGAAAACCCTGCGTGAACGCTACGCCAAGGCGGGCAAGCATCTACAGGTGTTTCATCTGTCGGAACGCTGCAAGAAATTACTCAAGCGCGCCGGCGTCGATCACGACTGACGCCGCTGGTTTTGCGTCCTTGAGCCAGGTCTTGCCGAGAATCCGCGAGACCTGTTCGGCGGAGTAGGGCTTGGCGAGAAATTCAAAACCTTCGTACCCGCTGCGCGCCAGTTCTTCGCTGTAGCCGGAGGTCAGAATCACCGGCAGATCGGGGCGGCGCTGGCGCAGTTCTTTGGCGAGCGCGACGCCGGTGATGCCCGGCATGACTACGTCGGAAAACACCGCATCGAACGCGCTGGCATCGCTACCGGCCAACTGCAGGGCTTCTTCAGCGTTGGTCGCCCACGCGGTTTCATAGCCCAGATCCTGGAGGATCTGATTGGCGAAACGGCCGACGTCGAGATTGTCTTCTACCACCAGTACCCGGCGTTTTTCGCACGCCGGCTGCACCTCGCCATTGTCCTCTGCCTCATCCTCTTCTGCCTCGATCGCCGGCACTTGCGGCAAATACAAGGTGAACTCGGTGCCTTGGCCAAGGACGCTGGAGACATCGACGTTGCCGCCCGATTGCTTGGCGAAGCCGAACACCTGCGACAGCCCCAGACCCGTGCCTTTGCCGACAGCCTTGGTGGTAAAGAACGGCTCGAAGATGTGTTCGAGGGTGTGTGCGTCGATGCCGGCACCGGTGTCGGCCAGGGCAATCGACACGAAATGGCTGCTCGACCCAGCGTGGCCGCGAATCGGCGGCAGCGCTTTATGGCACTCCAGGCGCAATTTCAGCTCACCCTGACCATTCATGGCGTCGCGAGCGTTCAGGGCGATGTTGATCAATGCAGTTTCGAACTGACTGAGATCGACGCGGATGTAGCAGGGGTGATCCGGGCGCTCGACGCACACGTGAATCTGCGCGCCGGTGACCGATTCGAGCATTTCGCCGATGTTGGCCAAACGTTCGCCGGCGTCGACTACCTGCGGATTGAGCGGCTGACGGCGGGCGAAGGCGAGCAACTGGCTGGTCAGCTTGGAGGCCCGCTCGACGGTGTCGGACACCGCGCGCATGTAGCGTTGGCGGCGTTCTTCCGGCAGGTTGGGCTGGCGCAGAAAATCCACCGACGAACGAATGATCGTCAGCAAATTGTTGAAGTCATGGGCGACGCCGCCGGTCAATTGGCCGATGGCTTCGAGCTTCTGCGACTGGCGCAACGCCGACTCGGCCTGGGCCAGACGCAGGCTGCGCTCTTCGACCCGTTGCTCCAGCGTGGCATTGAGTTCAGCCAATGCAAGCAGGCCCTCGCGCACGTTGGCGTCGGCGCGCACTCGCTCGATGTGCGCCCAGCAACGTTCGGTGACTTCGCTGAGCAGCGCCTGTTCGAAGCTCGACCAGACACGCGGCACTTTGTCGTGAATGGCCATTAACGCGGTAAGACGGCCTTGCTTGATCAGCGGCACGCAAATGGTGGCGGTGATGCCTATGCCCTGAAAGGTCGCTGATTCTTCCGGCGGCAATTCGCTGCGGTTGTCGTGGATCACCAACGGTTGACCCGCGCGCAGAAGGCGTACGGCTTTCTCGCCGAAATCGCGCAAATGGTAGTGGCCGACGATGCTCGGCGAACCCGGCGCTGCATAGTCGCCGCGAATGGTGAAACCATCTTCGTCGGCATCCATGTCGGCGTAGGCGCAATTGGACAGACGCAGTTGCTCGACCATCAGCCGCGTGCTTGCCGCCAGGATTGCTTGCGCATCCGTGGCATTGGTCACCGCTTCGCCGATGGCATCGAGGACCGCCAGGCGTCGGTTGAGATAAACGGTCTGGGTGGTCTCGGTGACGGTGTCGATCATGCCGACGACATTGCCGTGGGAATCACGAATCGGGCTATAGCAAAAAGTGAAGAACGCCTGCTCCGGGCCTTTGCCGCGTTCGATCTGCAGAGCAAAGTTTTCGATGTAGGTGGCCTGGCCGGCGTACGCGGCCTCAGCAATCGGGCTGATCTCGTGCCAGGCTTCCTTCCAGATGTCGCTGAAAGGGCGTCCCAACGCGTGCGGCTTGTCGCCGAGAATCGGTACGAAGGCGTCGTTATAGAGAGTGATGAGTTGCGGGCCCCAGACGATCGCCTGAGGGAAATGCGAGGCGAGACTGAGCGAGACAGTGGTCTTGAGTACATCGGGCCAGTTTTCCAACGGGCCGAGGGGCGAATTCGCCCAGTCGTGACGGCGGATCTGCCCGGCCATCTCGCCGTTGTCTTGCAACCAGTCTGTCATGGGGTTCGTGTCTTTCCGGGGCATTTGTCTGAGAACAAAGACCTGCGCACAGGCTGTTTGGTTTCAGCGCACCAGACACTGTTTGCGCTGCGAATTATTCTGACGTACATCATGGCAGCAAAAAACAGCGGTGGCGAAAAGAGCGCCTTTTCGCCACCGGTTTTATCTTCGGATCGTGAGCGACTGCTCAGGCCTCGACGGCCGGGAAGTCAATGTCGGTCAGCGCCGTGTTGTTCAGGTAGTTGGTCAATGTCTGCACGGCCACCAGGGCAATCACTTCGATGATCTTGCGGTCATCAATACCGGCAGCGCGGGCAGCGGCCAACTGTTCATCGCTCAAGTGGCCACGGGTTTCGGTCAGTTGGCGGGCGAGGGCGGCGTAGGCATTCAGTTCGCCGTGACGTGCCGCGATGATGTCCTCCGCCGACAGCCCGGCTTTGCCGGCAAACACGGTATGTGCGGACAGGCAATAGTCGCAACCGTTGACCTGCGAAGTGGCGAGGTAGATGGCTTCTTTCTCTTTGCCGCTCAATGAGGTCTTGCCGAGGATGGCCGAGGCTTGCAGGTAAGTGTCGAATGCAACCGGCGCCTGGGCGAGGGTGGTGAAGACGTTGGGCAGGAAACCGATTTTTTTCTTCACGCCTTCCAGTGCAGGACGGGTGGCATCGGTGGCGGTGTCGAGGCTGATTGCAGGGATGCGGCTCATGGTGATTCTCCGAAATTCCGCAGCGAAGTGCAGCGGCGATGGAGAGATCTTAGGGGCTGCCAATGGCGCTTTGGCGGCGAATCGTCGAGGATATGCGGCAGATCGTCCAGATATGCCTTCGGGAGTCAGCCATGGATCGCCTTTCCACATTACTCAGTCATTTCGGTGTGAACGCCGGCACCTTTCATAGCGGCTCGTTTTGCGGCGTGAGCGTTCACGAAGGCGAACCGGTCGGCCATGTGCATGTTCTGCAAGCCGGGGCGTTGCTGCTCAAACCGGGCAACGAGCGGGAAATTCGCCTGGAAGAACCGTCGCTGATTTTCTTTCCCCGGCCTTTCACTCACCGGATGTTTGCCGACGAGGCCATGGCCAGCCAAGTGGTGTGCGCCTCGCTGACCTTCGACGGTGGCTCGGGCAATGCCTTGGCCGCCGCGTTACCGGACTATCTGGTGTTGAAACTCACCGATATCCCGGAATTGCGCAGCACCCTTGACTGGCTGTTCAACGAAGCTTTTGAAGGGCATTGCGGGCGCGTGGCGGTGATGGATCGCCTGTTTGAATTGCTGGTGATTCTGCTGCTGCGCCATCTCATCGGCAGTCGTGATCAGCAACCGGGCATCATGGCCGGGCTGGCGGATCCGCGCGTGTCTCGCGCCTTGAACCTGATCCACGAGCAGCCGCACAAGCCTTGGAGTGTGGCCGATCTCGCGGCAGCGGCGAACCAGTCCCGCGCCGGTTTTGCCGAGCAGTTTCGCCGCGTGGTCGGGCAGACGCCGGCCGATTACCTGCTGAGCTGGCGCGTCAGTCTTGCGCAGAAACGCCTGCGCGAAGGCCGCCCGATTGCATTGATTGCCGAGGAGGTTGGATACGAAAGTCCGTCGGCGCTGGCCCGGGCGTTTCGGCGCAAGACCGGTCTCAGTCCAAGGCAATGTAAAGCCGAACACTGAACATTACCTGGAGAATTTTTTCGCTCCGGCCACGCAAAGAATCACCCCCAGCGTGACGCCGAGCATGCCGACACTGACCTGCTCATGCAGCAATGTCGCCGCCAGTGCCAGACCAAAAAACGGTTGCAGCAGCTGCAGCTGCCCGACCGCGGCGATCCCGCCCTGAGCCAGGCCGCGGTACCAGAACACGAAGCCGATCAGCATGCTGAACAACGACACATATCCCAGGCACAGCCACGCCGACACGCTGATGTTGGCAAACGAGGCGGGCGCCAGCCACAGGCTCAGCAGCGCCATCAGCGGTAATGACAACAGCAGCGCCCAGCAGATCACCTGCCAGCCGCCGAGGCTGCGCGACAGTTTCGCGCCTTCGGCGTAACCGAGGCCGCAGGCCAGGATCGCCGCGAGCATCAGCAGATCCCCGGTGGGCGAGGCGCTCAAGCCTTGGGACAGGGCAAAGCCCACCACCAGCGCACTGCCCAGGATCGAGAAGATCCAGAACACCGGCCGTGGCCGCTCACCGCCACGCAACACGGCAAATATCGCCGTGGCCAGCGGCAGCAATCCTACAAACACAATCGAATGCGCTGACGTTACGTGCTGCAATGCCAACGCAGTCAGCAGCGGAAAACCCAACACCACGCCCAGCGCCACGATCAACAGCGACAGCCACTGATGATGCGCCGGTCGCCGCTGTTTGAACAACAGCAGAAGTCCGACGGCCAGTGCGCCGGCGATCGCTGCTCGCACCACGGTCAGAAACACCGGATCGAATTCCAGCACCGCCAAACGTGTGGCCGGCAGCGAACCGCTGAAAATCAGCACGCCGATAAAACCGTTGATCCAGCCACTGGTTTTTTCCAGTGCCGGGTGGGCCGCGGTCGATGTTGTGTGCATGTCGGTCGCGCTCAAAAATTGGCTTGTGTCGCCGTGATCCTAGGGCGGAGAATCAGCACAATCAAAAAATTGTCATGGATACAGCCGACATGCCGCGTTCCCGTTACAAGACCCTGGTTGATCGCTATGCGGCAGACATTCGTGGCGGACGATTGGCGCCGGGCACGCGACTGCCAACGCATCGGCAGCTGGCGAGCCAGGAAGGTCTGGCGCTGGTTACCGCTTCACGGGTTTATGCGGAGCTTGAAGCGATGGGCCTGGTCAGTGGCGAAGCCGGACGCGGCACGTTTGTTCGGGAAACGTCGCTGGCGCCGGGGCAGGGCATCGATCAGAAAGACGTGGCGGTCGGCATGATCGACCTGAATTTCAACTATCCCTCGTTGCCAGGTCAGGCTGAACTGTTGCGCACGGCGTTGCGCCAACTGGCGTTGTGCGGTGATCTGGAAGCACTGCTGCGTTATCAACCCCACGCCGGACGTGCCCACGAACGCGCCTCGGTGGCGCGACATTTGTCGACACGCGGCGTGGCGGTTGAAGCCGACCAAGTGCTGGTCGTCAATGGCGCTCAGCAAGGTTTGGCGGTGACGCTGATGGCCCTGCTCAAACCCGGCGATGTGATCGCCGCCGATGCGCTGACCTATTCGGGATTCAAGGTGCTGGCCGACGCGCTGCATCTGGAAGTGCTGGCGATCCCGATGACGGAGCACGGCCCGGATTTGCCGGCACTGGACAGACTCTGCCGCCAGCGTGCAGTGCGCGCCGTATACAGCATGCCGACGCTGCACAACCCGCTGGGCTGGGTCATGCCACTGGAACAGCGCGAGCAATTGGTGGCGATTGCCCGGCGGCACGATCTGACAATCATTGAAGACGCTGCCTACGCGTTTCTGGTCGAAAACCCGCCATGTCCGTTGATTGAACTGGCACCGGAACGGACGTTTTACGTATCGGGCCTGTCGAAAAACATCGCCACCGGATTGCGGGTCGGCTTCATTGCCGCGCCGCTGCTTCAAGTGCCCGCACTGGAGCGAATCGTTCGTGCGACGACATGGAACACGCCTGGGGTGATGACCGCCATCGCGTGCGGCTGGCTCGACGATGGCACCGTCACCGTGCTTGAGGCGCAGAAACGTCGTGATGCTACGGCGCGACAGGCCTTGGCCGCCGAGGTGCTGAAAGGGCTGCGCTACATTGCTCATCCGGCTTCGTATTTTCTGTGGCTGCCGCTGCCCGAAGATGTGCGTGCCGATCAGATCGTGGTCGAGTTGATGCAGCAGCAGATTTCCGTCACCAGCGCCGAGCCGTTTTCGCTGTCGGCCCCTACGCCCCATGCGATTCGTCTGGCTCTCGGCTCGGTGGACATGCACGTGTTGCGTCAGGCGTTGATCACCGTCAGAACGATCATCGGCGCTTATCTGTAAACTGCGCCCACGCCATGCAAAGTCAGGTTTGGACTGTTCAATGAAATTCACCACGACACTGTTTCTCGCCTTGATCTTCAGCGCCAGTGCACAGGCTGAGGGCGATCCTGAGGCCGGGGCGAAAATCTTCCCGCGTCTGTGCGGCGGTTGCCATCAGGTTGGCGAGTCGGCTCGTTCGGGGTTTGGTCCGCAGTTGAACGGCATCATTGGCCGGGCTGCGGGGACTTCGGCCAATTATGTTTATTCCGATGCGATGAAGAACTCGGGGATTACCTGGGATCGGGCGACGTTGAAGGCTTATCTCGAGGATCCGAAAGGTGTGGTGCCGGGGACGCGGATGATTTTCTGGGGGCTGAGTGATGAGGAGAAGTTGAATAATTTGTTGGCTTATCTGCAGATGTTCAGTGCCGAGCCCTAGTCGGGCGATGGTTTTCCGGCTAACTCAGTACATATCCATTGCTGCGGTAACGGCTGCTTAGGGTTTCGCCCTTACGGCGACTCACTTTTTTTACAAACGCCTAAAAAAAGTAAGCAAAAAAACGCTTGCTCCTGCGTTCGGCCCTCGCAGGCTCGGGTTCCTTCGCTGCGGGACTGATCCGGGCGCAGCGGCTACGGTTTGCTTCGCTGCACCTCCTTCCGCTGTGTTCGACTGCGTCGAACGGTCGCTGCGCTCCCACGCCCGGATCAATCCCTTCGCTCAGCCTTCCGACGTCGCCGGTGGATCAAGATCAAAAGCACTCGAGCTAACGCTCATTGTTGAGTGGGGCGGCTTCGCTGCTTTGCTTTTCTGTGGGAGCGAGCCTGCTCGCGAAAGCGGTTCTCCGGCCGACCCAAATTTCCGCTTTTACCCCATCCCTGTGGGAGCTGGCTTGCCAGCGATGGCGGCTGCGGGCCGACCTGTTTCTGGTTGATATACGTCGGTGTCAGTGGGCATGAAACGCAACCTGATTGCGCCCCGCAGCTTTCGCCTGATACAGCTGCTGATCGGCGCGTTTGATCAGGGCGGTGTGGTTGTTGTCGGCCGGATCTGCCAGGGCGAGACCGATACTCACCGTGACGTTGCCGACGCCGGGAAACTGCGCTTCGGCCACCGCTACGCGAATCTTTTCGGCAACGACTTCCGGGGTGTCGGGTTGCGCGACTTCCGGCAGCAGTACGGCGAACTCTTCGCCGCCGTAGCGGGCGACGAAATCGGTGCTGCGTACGCTGTTCTGGATCAAGGTCGCCAGTTGTTGCAGGACCTCGTCACCGACCGCGTGGCCGTGGCTGTCATTGATGCGTTTGAAGTGGTCGGCATCGATCAGCAGCAGGGCAAACGGGCGTCCGGTGCGTCGGGACAGCAGCGAATACTCGGTGATTTTTTCGTCAAACCGGCGGCGGTTGTAAACGCCGGTCAGGCCGTCGTGAGTGGCCAGGCTCAGCAGCTCGGCGTTGGCCTCGGTGAGTGCGGCGGTGCGTTGCGCCACGGTGGCTTCCAGCGACGCGTTGGCTTCTTGCAGTTCGCGCTCCTTGCCGAGCAGTGACTGCGTCATTGCGTCGATGGACTGGCCGAGCTGGGCGATTTCCAGCACCGGATGCTGGAGCTGGAACTGTGCGCCGGCCTGGTTGTTTTGCACTTGTTTGGCCGAGCGTGCCAGTTGTTCGATCGGCCGGCTCAGGTACAGCGCCAGATAATAAGCCACGAGACCGAAAACGATGGCGGCGAAAACGCCGAGTATCAACAGTTCATATTGCAGCGTGCGCGCCGGTTGCAGCGCAGTCTCCAATGGCTGGCGAATGGCGATCGACCATGACAGCGCCGTGCCCGATGGCGTCGGCACGGTGACCATGCTGGTCAGGTAACCGTTGGCCGCTGTCCAGCCCGGCAATACCGAATCGCCGATCGCCAGTTGTTGGCCCATCAGCGCTTCGGGGTAGAGCACCTTGCCATCGTGGTCGACAATCAGCGCCTGGATATCCGGCGCCGAGTTTTTGTGGGAAAACGCTGCCGACTCGACGATGCGCGTCACCCAACTCCAGTGTGCATGTGCGCCCAACACGCCAATCACCTGCCCTTCGGCGTTGTGGATTGGCGCGGCGAAATCGATGAAGCGCAGCGGCTCGCCATTGGGCAGGCCCGGCAACAACTTGGCCAGCAACACTGCTTCGTGGGGATCGCCGGTGTATTGCCGGCGCAGGCCGATCTGGAACCATGGGCGTTTCTGCACCGATTGACCGATCAGCAGATCATTGACCGCCTGGCGAACGTTGCCCTGGGCGTCGGTGACGCCCATCCACGCATATTCGGCGCGCGCCTGGGTGCGTAACTGCATCGACTTGAGGATGGCTGGATTGTCCAGATCACCGCGCTCCAGATGCGGCGCGCGACTGAGCAGGTAAACCTCTAGCTGCCGTTCGCGCAGTTGTTCGCCCAATAGCGTCGCCGCCGCGCGCGCCGTGTTCAGCAACGCGTTGCCGCTGGCCTGTTTCATTTGTTCGGTGGCGATGTGACCGACATAAAAGCCGACGCTCAATAACGTCAGCAGGGACAAACCGCCGAACCACAGGGTGAGATGGCTACGCAGACTGGCTTTGAACATGGAGGCGGGTGTCTGTCTTTATTGAAGTGGCGCCATGGTATGCGACATCGCCGACGGCGGGCCAGCGAACGGGTTCAAGTAAATACAAAGAAGATTGATGCCAATGAGCCATCATTTTGTTTAGAATGCGCGCCGCCCGAGAGACGGATCCCGGGCGTTTCCCCATGGAGTTTTACTGTGAAATACCTCAGCAAAGTAGTCGCCGCCGCACTGTTCGGTGTGGTTCTGGCAGGTTGCACCGGCGCCCCGATGAAAACCGCCCATTACGACAGCAACCAATACACCGTGGTTGGCCACAGCGAAGCATCGGCCACCGGCCTGCTGCTGTTTGGCATTATCCCGATCCGCCAGAACAGCCGATTTGTGCGCGCGCAAAACGCGGCCATCCAAGCCAAGGGCGGCGATGCAATGATCAACACGCAGGTTCAGGAAAACTGGTTTTGGGCCTGGGTTCTGACCGGCTACACCACCACCATCTCCGGTGACGTGGTCAAGCTGAAAACCGCGCAATAAGCGACGGCTGAATGCAAAAAAGCCCGACTGATCAGGCCGGGCTTTTTCATGGGTGTTGCGCGGTCATGCAGTAGATTCATGCAACGCGGCGTTCGATCAGACGATCAGAGCCACCTTCAGCGACGCGGCGCTGGATCAGACGATCAGAGCCACCTTCAGCGACGCGGCGTTCGATCAGACGATCAGAGCCACCTTCAGCAACGCGGCGTTCGAGCAGACGATCCGAGCCACCCTCGGCAACACGGCGTTCGATCAAGCGATCAGAACCACCCTCGGCAACACGGCGTTCGATCAAGCGATCAGAACCACCTTCGGCAACGCGGCGTTCGATCAGACGATCCGAACCACCTTCGGCAACGCGGCGTTCGAGCAGACGATCCGAACCACCTTCGGCAACGCGGCGTTCGATCAGACGATCTGAACCACCTTCAGCCAGACGGCTTTCGATCAGCTTGTCCGAGCCGCCTTCAGCGACCAGGGTGTGAGCAGGCGTTACTGCAAAAGCGTTAATTGCGAAAACCGAGAAAGCGATGCCGAGAAGGGTTTGGCGTTTCATGATCGTGTGCTCCAGAAAGTTGTTTGTTTGTCTGGAACCGATGTTACGCCGCGCAGTTTTTATGAGAACTTCATTGACATGATGGTGAACATCGACGCCGATGATGTTTGCCAGGAGCGGTGATTCAGAGCGCTTTCGCGCGGATGCACAACTCGCCGCTGGCACGAATCAGCGCCAGGTCATGCAGCGAATCGGCGGCCAGACCGTTGCGGACATCGGCCAGCCATGCCGGGCAATTCGGATCCTGGCGATAGGGCGCGAAGGCGGCGTACTGCTGCAACAAGCGCTTTTGCAGTTCATCCAGGCGCGGGCGGATCTGTTTGCCCAGATCCGGACGCGGTGTGTCCGGTGCAGCACCTGCCGCTTGCCATTGCGCGAGCAGACCGTATTGCACCAGTTTGTTCGCTTCCATTTGTGCGGCGATCAGTTGCGCGACGTCGTCCGGATCGACTTTGTGTTCGGTGGCCAGAGTTCGGGCATTGGCGATGACCTGCGCCTCACGCGGGCTGTCCTGAATAGGCTTGCCGCTGTCCCATTTGGTCAACGCAACCAGATCACCGATGCTCAGGCGTTCATTTAAAGTGGCCAGTAGCGGTTTCAACGAAGCAGGCGCCGCTGCGGGTGCGGCTGCCTGAGTGTAGGCGGCCGACAGAGCGAGAAGGGAGCCAAGCAGAAAATTTGCAACGTTACGCATGAACCGAGCCTCAATAGTACGTGTCGACAGAGTCGCTGATTTACCACAGCCGCAACACTGACACAAAGCGATGCACGGCATTTACACAAATGCAAAACAGACAATCAACACCGTCTGGAAATGTTGATTGCACGCTGCACGCAACTCACCGAAGCTATCGTCAATCAGGCCTGCCGCCATCGAGATGGACCTCCATTCAATGCATAGCGCCCCCTTCGCCAAACCGCTCTGGCAAACCTATCTGCTGTTTCTCGCGCCGATGGTGCTGTCGAACTTCCTGCAATCGATGTCCGGGACGGTCAACAGCATCTACATTGGCCAGATGCTCGGCACTCAAGCGCTGGCGGCAGTGTCCGGCATGTTTCCGGTCGTGTTCTTTTTCATCGCCCTGGTCATCGGCCTCGGCGCTGGCGCAGGCGTGTTGATCGGCCAGGCGTGGGGCGCGCGCGAGACGCACATGGTCAAGGCGATTGCCGGAGCGACGCTGCTGCTGGGTGTGTTGATCGGTTTGGTCGCGGCGGTGCTGGGCACGGTGTTTGCGCGCCAGGCACTGACGGGGTTGGGCACGCCGGCGGATGTGCTTGACGATGCGGTGGACTATGCCCACGTCATGTTGTGGATTCTGCCATCGCTACTGGTATTCGTGCTGTTCACCCAATTGCTGCGTGGGGTCAGCGATACGCTGTCGCCACTGCTCGCGCTGATCGTCTCCACCGCCGTGGGGCTGGCGCTGACGCCGGCGTTGATTCGCGGCTGGCTGGGTTTGCCGCCATTGGGCATTCAGAGCGCGGCGTATGCCGGGCTGGCGGGGAATCTGTCGGCAATGGCGTGGCTGGCCTGGCGGCTGATCCGCAAGGGCCATCCGCTGGCGCCGGATCGAGAGTTCTTCGCCGCGCTGCGACTGGATCGGGTCATTCTCGGCAAGGTCCTGCGCATCGGCCTGCCCACCGGAGTACAGATGATCGTGCTGTCGTTATCGGAGCTGGTGATCCTGGCACTGGTCAATCAGCACGGCTCGCAAGCGACAGCGGCCTATGGCGCAGTAACGCAGATCGTCAATTATGTGCAGTTTCCGGCGCTGTCGATTGCGATCACCGCGTCGATCCTCGGTGCTCAGGCGATCGGCGCTGGGGATCTGCAACGAATGGGGCCGATCCTGCGCACCGGGCTTTTGATCAACGTGTGCCTGACCGGTGGCCTGATTGTCTTAGGTTATGGGTTGTCGCACTGGTTGCTGGGTCTGTTCCTGACCGAGGACTCGACCCGGGCGATGGCCGAGCATCTGCTGCATATCATGCTCTGGAGCCTGTTGGTGTTCGGCTTCCAGGCCATCATCGGCGGGATCATGCGTGCCAGCGGCACCGTCCTGGTGCCGGTGGTCATTTCGATTATCTGTGTGGTCGGCGTGCAGTTGCCGGCGGCTTACTGGCTCGACGGGCAGTTCGGTTTGCAGGGTGTGTGGATGGCGTTCCCGGTTGCCTATTTGGGGATGCTGATTTTGCAGACCCTGTATTACAAATTGGTGTGGAAGCATCAGAAGATAGAGCGGTTGATATAGGCGCTGGCATAACAACGGGTTGTTTGCTTAAGTCAACCAAGGCCCTCGACGACGCACGCCGCCAGGAGAATGTCATGACGTTGCGATTGCTGCTGGTTGCCGCGTTTACATCGTGCGTCATGGTCGGTGCGCAGGCGGCTGAATATAACCGGGTCAACACCAGCGCCAGCCAGATCAGCTTCACCTATCAGCAGATGGGCTCGCGAATGTACGGCACCTTCGGCAAGTTCGAGGCGACGCTGGACTTCGATACCGACGACCTCGGCAAAGCCCAGACCATGCTGCATATCGATCTCGCCAGCATCGATGCTGGCAGTGAAGACGCCAATACCGAACTGGTGAAACCGGCGTGGTTCGACACCGGGAAATTCCCGCTCGCGGTGTTCAAGTCCAGCCGTTTTACTCAAGTGGACGAGCATCGTTACCAAGTCGCCGGTCAGCTCACGCTCAAGGGCATCACTCGCGAGGTCGAGGTGCCGGTGGAGTTGAAACCGGACAACGCCATCGGCATCTTCGACGGTGAGCTGGTGCTCAATCGAGAGGAGTTCGGCCTCGGCGCAGGGGAGTGGGCTGACAGCGTGGTGTCGAGGGACATCAACATCAAATTCAGGGTGGTGGCGCCACAACAGTGACGGTTCAATAGATCCGGCACGGTATGATGTCGCGGTTCGTCGACGGCTCTGATCATCGGCAACGTTTTTTATCGCCGGAGTTTGCCCATGCCACGCATCACCCGCTACACCTCCCCATGCCCGGAAAGCGTCAACAGCCAGATCCTGCAAATGGTCGTCGATTACCTGACCGACATCAGTGCGGTCGGCCTCGGCCCGAGCAATCTGCTGTACAACGTTTATCAGTACGCGGTGGGTTATGAGGTGCATCTCTACCTCGAGGCGTTGAACGGCCAGAAGGGCACCGAGGTGGAATTGCTGGTGGCCACTAACGAGGAAGACCCGGAGCGAGTCATCGGATTTCTCATCTGTCTGCCGGTGCAGGGCGATTGGGAGGCGTGCAGCGTCGCGTACATGGCGGTGCGGGAAGGTCATCGGCGTCAGGGTGTGGCGCGGGCGATGCTCGCGGACATGGCCGGGCGCTATCCGCATGCGGAACTGGCCTGCAGCATTGGCAAGGTGCCGTATTTCGAGGCACTGGGTTTTGAAGTGATCGGCCAGCGCGAAACGCAGGTGCTGATGAGCACGCGGCATTACCGCAGCAACGGCCTGCGCGGGTTCATCGACACCACGCCGATCTATCGCTCGCTGGAAGTGCAGCAGATTCACACCTATCTGCTGCAGAAGAACGGCAAGCGCGCGATGCTCGATGCGGAAAAACAACGCGATCGCCATCTGGACCAGACCAGCCGCCACGTAGAAGAATTCGTCCGTCAGCGCCTGACCCTGCACTGATCGTCGGCCAATCAAAAGCCCTTGCTGCGCATCCCGCGGCAAGGGCTTTTTTGCGCCTGCTTCTCAACCGAGCTTGACGTTCATGGTGATGCGCGCGGTGAACACTTTTTTACCCTCGCAATCGTGAATGTCGACGTTGACTATCTTGTCGCCATCGCTTTGCCAATCCACACCTTCAGCGCTGGCCACAGCGGTGACGTCGGTTTTCGCCTTGGCCAGATATTCCACGGTCATGCCTTTGGGAATCCAGCGCGCGCCGGCCGGGATCGACACGTCGGTCATCATTCCGCCGGCCAGTTCCGCCGCGTTGCACATGGCGATCGCGTGCACCGTGCCGAGGTGGTTGGTGATTTCCTTGCGAAACGGCACTTGCACGGTAGCGGCATTCGGACGCAACTCGGAAATCAGCGGATTGATGCTGCTGAAGTACGGGGCGAACTGGCAGGCCATTTTGCTGAATGCATCCGGGCCGACGCTGTTGAACATGCTGAGAGATTGACTCATGGGAAGCCTCGCTGGGTAGTTTGCAGAATGATGTTCCGTTACAGAATAATGTTCTGTAACGGAACGGTATTCTGTTCACGGTAAATCTGTCAACCTAGGCGCGATTTGTTCACGGGCACGTGACGCCTTTATCAACCTCCGTTTTTGGACCCGAGCAGCATGGACACCGCCGATCTACTGGAACGCAGCTACCCCGGCCGCCGCGCCGAACTCAAACGCGATATCTTTCGCAAGGCCCTGAGCCTGTTCAATGAACAGGGGATCGAGGCCACCACCATCGAAATGATCCGTGCCGAGTGCGACACCAGCGTCGGCGCGATCTATCACCATTTCGGCAACAAGGAAGGGCTGGTCGCGGCGCTGTTTTTCACCGCGCTGGAGGATCACGCGCGTTTGCGTGATGCGTATCTGGACGCGGCCAATACCACTGAAGAAGGCGTGCAGGCGCTGGTCTTCAGCTATGTCGACTGGGTCGAGCAACAGCCGCAGTGGGCGCGATTCCAGTACCACGCGCGGTTCGCCGTGACCAAAGGCCCGTTCAAGGACGAGCTGGCCGAGCGCAACAAGACGCGCAACCTGCGTCTGCGCCAATGGCTGACGCAATCGGGTCGCGCCGCCGAACTGCAGGATTTGCCTGCCGAGCTGCTGCCATCGCTGATCATTGGCCAAGCGGACAGCTACTGCCGAGCCTGGCTGGCAGGGCGAGTCAAAGGCAGCCCGAGCGCCTATCGCCAAGTGCTCGCGCAAGCGGCGTGGCGTTCGATTCGTGCCGAAGGTCTCGGCGAGGACTGAAATACGCAGACAAAAAAAGAGCCTCAAAGCTCTTTGATGGGGAGGAAGTAGAGCCCGTGAGGCTCAAGAGGCGTGTGAAGCAAGGCGTGGGCTTGATTGGGGTTCAGAACACCCACGCCTACGCAGCGCCGGATCAATCCAGTCACCGCTTAGCTTCATCCTAGGAGCGTGCAATGGACGACTCAAGTACCGCCAGTCGTCCCTGCACAATGCCGGTTTATGCCGGACGCGATCCCGGCCAACCGGATTTTTTCAGTGCCGCCAGAAGCGTCTGTCCATCCAGGCCCGGCACCGAATGACCGTTGCCCTCGCTGCTGTTGCTGGCGAGCAGGGCATTGATGATCGCTTCTTCCACGGCTTCGGTCGCGGCCAGAAACAGCTCGCTGATGTGGTCGTTGTTGACCATGCGCAAACCGTCGCAGGTGGCTGCGCGTTTAGCCTCGTAAGCCGCAGGCGGGACGTGATCATTGCCAGTGGCGAAGGCAATGAAGATGTCGCCGCTGTGGTCTTCGTTACCGCCGCCGGTACGCGCCAGGCCCAGGCTGGCACGCTGTGCCAGACGCGTGCATTGATGGGGCAGCAGCGGCGCATCAGTCGCCAGGCAGACGACGATCGAGCCCATGCCCGGGTGCGGCAGCGCTGCCCGCAGGAACGGTGAATCCTTCTGTTCCATATAGCGCCCGACCGGGTAACCATCGACGCGTAATTCACTGCGAATACCGTGGTTGGCCTGCACGATCGCGCCGACGGTCCAGCCTCCCTGGGCAGCACTCAAACGGCGCGATGCGGTGCCGATGCCACCCTTGAATTCATGGCAGATCATGCCGCTGCCACCGCCCACCGCACCTTCGCGCACCGGCCCATCCACGGCGCCGTTCAGCGCTTGGGCGACATGCTCGGGTTTGACGTGAAAGCCGTTGATGTCATTGAGCAGTCCATCGAAGGTCTCCAGCACCACCGGCATATTCCAGTAAAGCCGCCCGTCATCCGGCTGTTGCTCACGGTCCAGCACAATCAGCGCATCCCGCACCACACCGAGGCTGTGGGTGTTGGTAAAGGCAATCGGACTGGTCAGCAGACCGGCCTCGCGAATCCATTCCAGGCCGGTCGCATCACCGTTGCCATTGAGTACATGCACGCCGGCAAAGCACGGTTGCTGGCTGGTCGAGCCGGGGCGCGGCTCGATCAGCGTGACGCCGGTGCAGATGTCACGGCCGCTGCTGCTGCGACCACGTACATTGCTGTGACCGACGCGCACCCCCGGCACATCGGTAATGGCGTTGAGCGGGCCAGGTTGCATCTGGCCAATCAGGATATCGAGATCACGGGCACGCGGATTCATAACATTCAGTCTCTTCATTGAAAAGGTCGGGCGGCTTACCGCTCGGATGAGGCAGGCAGATTTCTTGCGCGGGTTACTGGCCGTTCTTGACCTTGCTCCACACCCGCGTACGCACGCGTTCGACGGCTTTGGGCAAGGGTTCGAGGGTGTAGAGGGTGGCCATGGCGGCAGGGGACGGGTACACCGCCGGGTTGTCGCGAGTGGCTGCTGCCACCAGCGTTGTCGCGGCGCGATTGCCATTCGGGTACGACAAGTGATCACTGACCGGCGCGATCACTTCCGGTCGCAGCAGGTAATCGATAAACGCCAGGCCTTGGGCGCGATTGGGGGCGTCCTTGAGCAGCACCAGAGTGTCGAACCACACCGGCGCGCCTTCCTTGGGCAGGCTGTAGGCGATCTTTACGCCGTTGTTGGCCTGCTCGGCATTGGTCTTGGCTTCGAGCATCGCCCCGGACCAGCCAACCGCCACGCAGATATTGCCGTTGGACAGATCGCTGATGAACTTCGAGGAGTTGAAGTAGGCGATGTGCGGGCGCAGCTTGAGCAGCAGTGCTTCGGCTTTTTTGTAGTCTTCGGGGTTGGTGCTGTTGGGCGGCAAGCCCAGGTAATGCAGGGCGACCGGCAGCATTTCCGACGGCGAATCGAGCATCGCCACGCCGCACTCGCCCAGTTTGGCCAGATTGGTTTCGTTGAACAGCAACTCCCAGGAATCCACCGGCGCTTTGTCACCCAGCGCGGCGCGAACTTTGTCGACGTTGTAGCCGATGCCGTTGGTGCCCCACAGGTAAGGCACGGCGTATTGATTGCCCGGATCGTTGACCGCGAGTTTCTTCAACAGCTCGGGGTCGAGATTCTGCCAGCCTGGCAGTTGATCGCGAGGCAATGGGGCGAGGGCGCCGGCCTTGATCAGGGTCGGCAGGCTGAAGTTGCTCGCCACGACAACGTCGTAGCCGCTGCGGCTGGTCATCAGTTTGCCTTCGAGCACTTCGGCGCTGTCGAAGGTGTCGTACACCGGCCGGATGCCGCTGTCGCGCTGGAAATCATGCAGGGTGTTCGGCCCGATGTAGTCGTACCAGTTGTAGACATGCACGCTCGGTACGTCTGCCGCCATGGCGACCGAGGAGAGACAAAAACAGGCCAGCAGGCCCGGGTTGATAGATCCACGGTGACGACGCATGATGCGGCACTCCTGGCCTGTCGCAGGCCGGTGATGAACTGGAGTGGTCAGGCTAACGGGCCGGTCACACCAGCCCCATTCCCATCATGGGTTACTCGAAAGGGGTAGTGCGTGGACGCGTTGTTGCAGGAATTGCCGGTGCATCAGGGGCTGGCGCGGGTATTTACCCAGCTCGGGCAGGACGGTTTCTGGCGCGCGCTGGTCGACACCCTGCGCCTGCTGGTGCCGCTGGACAATGCCCTCGTCGCCCTGATGCAGGCCGGCCAGCCGCCGCGTTTGCTGATCGACTTCGACAGCAAGGGCTACGTGGACGACCAGCAGGAGCTGGCCGGTTATACCGCCGGCATGTACCTGCTCGATCCGTTTTATCAAGCCGCCGTCAGCGGGATCAGCGACGGCCTGCACAGCCTGGCGTCCGTTGCGCCGGATCAGTTTCTGCACAGCGAGTATTACCAGAGCTATTTTCGTGCCGTGGTTGGCGAGGATGAATTGCAGTTTCTGATCAACGTCGAAGGCGCGGTACTCGGCTTGTCCCTGGGCCGCTCGACCGCGTTTGGCATGGCCGAGCAGGGTCGCCTGTTGTGCGTACGTGACTGGGTATTGGCGGCGATGCATCGCCACATGCAGTTGCTGCCACCGCAAGGACCGGTGGCTGAAGCGGTGGTGGGTGATCTGGCGACGTTGCTGGACCGTTTCGATGCCCGGCTGACCGCGCGCGAGATCGACACGGCGCGCCTGATCCTGCAGGGCTTTTCCAGCAAGGCGATGGCCCAGCAGATGGGGATTTCGCCGGAGACCGTGAAGGTGCATCGACGCAATCTCTATCACAAGCTCAACGTCACCGGGCATGGTGAGTTGTTTGCACTGGTGCTGCGGCCGACATCTTTTTGATCAACACAGAACTTGTGTGGGAGCGAGCCTGCTCGCGAAAGCGGTGTATCAGTCAACAAAATTGTTATCTGACACTGCGCTTTCGCGAGCAGGCTCGCTCCCACAGGGAACATACGCTGTGTCAGTGGCTGCGCTGGAAGACCAGGGCTTTCAGGCCGCTCTCTGGATCGATATCGGGAAACTCCGGCGGGTTGTCCAGCCGATGCTCGAAGCGCAGGCTCGGCGCTTCCTGGGTCACGCCATCAATCAGAAAGTCGGAACCGAACGACGGGTCGTTCATACACGCCAGCACCGTGCCTTGCGCGGTGAGCAGTTCCGGCAAGCGGCGCAACACCCGTTGATAATCCTTGGTCAGCAAAAAGCTGCCTTTCTGAAACGACGGCGGGTCGATGATCACCAGATCGTACGGGCCGCTGTTGATCACCTTGCCCCAGGATTTGAACAGGTCGTGACCGAGAAAGCTGACCTTGCTCAGGTCGTGGCCGTTCAAACGGTGATTGTCGCGTCCACGGCTCAGCGCGGCGCGGGACATATCCAGGTTGACCACATGGCTGGCGCCACCCTCGATTGCCGCTACGGAAAAACCGCAGGTGTAGGCGAACAGGTTCAACACCCGCTTGCCCGCCGCCTGTTCGCGCACCCAGTTACGGCCGTAGCGCATGTCGAGAAACAGCCCGGCGTTCTGCTTGCGCCCCAGGTCAACGCGGTACTGCAAGCCACCCTCGACAATGGTCATTTCTTCGATTTCCTCCCCGATCAGCCATTCGGCCGTGCTCTGCGGCAGATAACGGTGCTGGATCAGCAAAGTGTGCGCGCCGGACTGCTGCCACTCGGCCGAGACGGCGATGTGCAGCAGCGAATCCCGCAGATCTTGCAGCTGCTCAGGCGCCGGTTCCTTGAACAGCGACACCAGCACCACGCCCTGCAACCAGTCCACGGTCAGCTGCTCCAGCCCCGGCCAGCAGCGTCCGCGCCCGTGAAACAACCGACGGGTTTCGCTGGGTGCCGCCGCCAGTGCGGGCAGCAAATGAGCGTGGAGGGTCGCGAGGGCTTCAGGGGTCATGGATCAGGATCGGCCAGTCAAAGGGCCGGCATTTTAACCACAAATGAAGGTTTTCGACGGGCGCTGCGCTTCGAAAAACAACACCTTGGCGAAATCCTCTGTATCAAAAATGAATTTCTACAGGGCGCGCTGCTCATACCAGATAAGCAGCGGATTCAAAACCGCTTATCAAAAATGTAATTCGGGGGAGTGCTGTTCATGTGCCCTACACCTACGTCGAGCGCGCACCTTCCTGGCGGGTTGATTCTGATTGTCGAGGACGATCCGTTGATTCTGGAGTTTCTCTGCGAAATTCTTCAGGAGGAAGGGTTCAAGGTCGAACCGAAAACCAGCGCCGACGCCGCATCCTTGTATCTGGAAAAGCACGCAGCGGACGTCGCGCTGTTGCTGACCGACATCACCATGCCCGGCACGCTTAACGGTGCCGACCTGGCTAATCTGTTCGGCGACCGCTGGCCGGAAAAACCGGTGATGGTCATGTCCGGCTATGAAACGCCCGAGACCTCCGGGGTCAAGCACTCGGTGGCGTTCATCAAGAAGCCGTGGGCGATCGGTCAGTTGCTCGATTGTGTGGAAAGTGCGTTCAAATCCAAGGCCCCGCAGCTGCACTGACAAGTGCTACATTGCCGGGCCAGCCTGCCCGGCCAACTGTCAGAGGATTTGCTCTCTTGTCTGCACAAGCATCGGTTTTTGATCGCGCGTTCGGCGCGTTCCTGTTCGACATGGACGGCACCGTCCTCAACTCCATCGCCGCCGCCGAGCGCATCTGGTCAGCGTGGGCGGTGCGCCATGGCGTTGATGTCGAGACGTTCCTGCCGACCATCCATGGCGCGCGGGCGATCGACACCATCACTCGGCTGAATCTGCCGGGGCTGGATGCTGAGGAACAGGCGGCGTTCATCACCGCAGCGGAAATCAATGACGTTGAAGGCATTGTCGAGATCCCTGCGGCGGCAGCCTTTCTCAACGCGCTGCCGAAAAATCGTTGGGCGATGGTGACGTCGGCGCCTCGCGATCTGGCGTTGCGGCGCATGGCGGCGGCGGGTATCCCCGAGCCGGCGGTAATGATCACGGCGGAAGATGTAAAGGCTGGCAAGCCTGATCCTGCGGGGTATCTGCTGGCGGCGAAAAAGCTCGGTGTCGAGCCGGCAGACTGTCTAATTTTTGAAGACGCCACGGTTGGCATTCAGGCTGCGGAAGCGGCGGGCGCTGCACTGATGATCATCACCACCACGCACCAGCACCCGATCGAAACGGCGCATGCGACGTTGGCCAGTTACGATGCGATCGGCGTCAGGGTCGGCGCCGATGGTCTGCTTCGTCTGACGGAAATCTGATCTGTTCCGAAATGCCCCTCACCCTAGCCCTCTCCCGGAGGGAGAGGGGACTGACCGGGGGATATTCAGGTAATACGCCGACGTGAAAGGTCTTCTCTGAATCCATAATCGCTATGGTCTTTCAGGTCGACGGCAAATTCAGCACAACTCGGTCGGTTCCCTCTCCCCCGGGAGAGGGCTAGGGTGAGGGGCTACGGTCTGCCAGAGACAGGGGATCGTCAATCAAACAACATCCCCGTCACCGGTCGGCAGCTCAACCATGCCGGCAATATCGCAACTACGCTGATCCATGCTTCTGAAATCGTCGCCAAAGTCGAGCGCGGTGGAACTCCTTGCTAACGAGGTAAACGCATGAAGATCGATCTGAGTGGAAAACTGGCCATTGTCAGCGGCAGTACCGGCGGCATCGGTCTGGGCATCAGCCAGTCGTTGGCCGAAGCCGGGGCGACGGTGGTGGTCATCGGTCGCGACACGGCCAAGGTCGAGCAGGCGCTGGCGAGCATTCGCCAAGCGGTGCCCAGCGCGCAGTTGCGTGGTCTGAGCGCCGATCTGGGCACGGCCGAGGGGGCGGAAAAGCTTTTCGCCGCCGAGCCGCGCGCGGACATTCTGGTCAACAACCTCGGCATCTTCAACGACGTCGATTTCTTCGAGACTCCCGACAGTGAGTGGAAGCGCTTCTATGAAGTCAACGTGATTTCCGGCGTGCGCCTGGCGCGGCATTACGTGCCGGCAATGGTCGAGCAGGGTTGGGGCCGGGTGATCTTTCTGTCATCGGAATCCGGGGTGGCGACGCCGGCAGACATGCTCAATTACGGCGTGACCAAAAGCGCCAACCTCGCGGTGTCCCACGGCCTGGCCAAACGTCTGGCTGGTACCGGGGTCACGGTCAATGCGATCCTGCCGGGGCCGACTTTCACCGATGGCCTGCAGGACATGCTCAGAGACGCGGCCGCCGAATCCGGGCGCGACCTGCGCGACGAAGCCGACGCCTTTGTGCGCAAGGCCCGTCCGACTTCGATCATCCAGCGCGTGGCGGATGTTTCGGAAGTGGCGCATCTGGTCACGTACATTGCTTCACCGCTGTCCTCGGCCACCACGGGCGCAGCGTTGCGCGTCGATGGCGGTGTGGTCGACAGCCTGACTATCTGAAATTTCCGAAAGAGAGGTTTTATGCCAACAGCATCTGCAACCATCGACATCCCGGCCGCGGCCGATCAGGTCTGGCAATTGATCGGCGGCTTCAACACGCTGCCGGACTGGCTGCCGTTGATTACCAACAGTGAACTGAGCGAAGGCGGGCGTGTACGCACCCTGCAAACCGCTGACGGCGGCGTGGTCGTCGAACGTCTGCAGACCTTCGATAACGCCGCCCGAACCTACAGCTATTCGATTGAACAGGCACCGTTCCCGGCCAGCGATTATCTCGCGACGATCAAGGTTGAAGCCCAAGGGCAGGGCGCGCGGGTGACGTGGTCGGGGCGATTTAATGCGGTCGGCGTGAGCGATGAAGAGGTGGTGGCGTTGTTCAACGGCATCTACCAGGGCGGGCTCGAAGCCTTGCGGGCGAATTACCCAACCTGAGACGCAGATCGTTCCCACGCTCTGCGTGGGAATGCAGCCCGGGACGCTCTGCGTCCCATTTCGAAAGCCGGAACGCGGAGCGTCCCTTGAGGCATTCCCACGCGGAGCGTGGGAACGATCGGCGCGAGACGTCAGGCCTGACTGATCAAACTCTGCCGACAATCCAGCACCAGTTTCGCCCCGCCCAGATCGCTGCTGCCGACTTCAAGACTGAAGCCGTGCAAGCTGACAATCGCCGCAACAATCGACAGCCCTAGACCGAATCCACTCTGCGGCTGGCCACCCTCGGTGCGGTAAAACCGCTGGAACACCGCCTCACGTTCCGCCTCGGGAATCCCCGGGCCTGAATCGTGCACCTCGATCCGCGTCTGGCCACCTGCATTGACCCCACGCAACATCACCGTGCCGCCGGGCGGGGTGAATTTGATCGAGTTGCTCAGCAGGTTCGCCAACGCTTCGAACAGCAACGCGCGGTCGCCATTGAGCGGCGGCAGCGTCTCCGGCATGTTCAACTGAAAGCGCAGATCGCCTTCCTCGGCCAGCGGCAGATAGAACTCGTGCAACTCCTCCAGCAAACGCACCGGATCAAGTTCGACGAAACCTGAACGGCGCTGGCGATCTTCCAGTTCGGAAATCCGCAGCAGTCCGCGAAACCGCGCCATCAGCGTGTCCGCCTCAGCCAGTACCAGATCCAGTTGCGCCGCTTCTTGCGAACCTTCACCCGCCTGTTGCTGCATGCGATACAACTGCGCGCGCAGGCGGGTCAGCGGCGTGCGCAAATCGTGGGCGATGTTGTCGCAGACACCTTTGACCTCGTTCATCAAGCGCTCGATGCGCTCAAGCATGGCGTTGACGATGGCGGCGAGCATGTCCAGTTCATCGCGGCGATTGGACAGCGGCAAGCGGTGCGTAAGGTCGCCGGCAACGATGGCCTGGGCGCTGTTCTGAATCGCGCGGATGCGCTGCAACGGTCGACGCCGCAGCAGATGCCAACCGGCGACCCCGGGAATAATCGTCAGCGACACGCCCCAGAACAACGCGTGCAAAATGATCCGCGTCACCGCGAACAGCGAGCCATTGTCACGCAGCAGCACCAGCCAGCGCCCGTCGCGAGTCTGGGTGGCCACAGCATCGCAGCTGTCGTTCGGCAGGGTCGGGTCATCGGAATCGGCGCACTCGGCGAGCATATGGATCTTGCCGTCGAGCGGCAGTCCTTCGGGAATTTGCTGAAGTGCGCCGCCCAGGTAAACGCCGTCAGCGCTGAACAGACCATAGGCGTCGATACCACGAATATCGAAGGTCATGCTCGCCGCGAGGGCGTCTTCGAGTTGCTCGCCGCGAAAATGCGAGAACAGATGCTGGCGTTGCATCAACGAATGTTTGGCGAGTTTGTCGAGGTAGCCGGATACCTCGTAGTACATGACCCCCATGAGGATCGCGCTCCACGCCACGAACAGCGTGCTGTACAGCGCCAGCAAGCGGCTGCTGGAAGAGCGCCAGCCGTCAGACGGGTTCGGCAATGACATAGCCGGAGCCCCGTACCGTGCGGATCAGCGGAACGTTGCCAGCTGCGTCGATCTTCTTGCGCAGACGGCCGATGTGCACGTCGATCAGGTTGGTGCCCGGGTCGAAGTGATAACCCCAGACCTCTTCGAAAATCATCATCCGCGAGAGAATCTGGCCGCTGTTGCGCATCAGAAACTCGAGCAGTTTGTATTCGGTGGGCAGCAGCGTCAGCACCTGTCCGGCGCGGCGGGCTTCATGGCTGATCAGGTCGAGTTCGAGGTCGGCGACGTTCAATGTCGTGGCCTGGGTGGCGACGCTGTTTTGCCGACGCAGCAACACTTCGACCCGCGCGGCCATTTCATCGGTGGCGAACGGTTTGGTCAGGTAGTCATCGCCACCGGCGCGCAAACCGCGCACTCGCTCATCGACATCGGAGAGGGCGCTGATCATCAGAATCGGCGTCGCCACGCCCATGGTGCGCAGGGTGGTGACGATGGCCAGACCATCCAGCTCGGGCAACATGCGATCGAGGGTGATCAGGTCGTAGTTGCCGCTGACGGCGCGGTCGAGGCCTTCGCGGCCATTGTCGACCCAGTCGACATCCAGCCCGTGGCTGCTCAGTTCGGCAACGATTTCCCGCGCGGTCACGGCGTCGTCTTCGATGGTCAAGATACGAGTCATAGGCAGGCCTGCTGATCGGTTCAAACGGAATGGCAGCATTTTGCCAAGAATTTACCGTGACGCTTTAAATTAACTTTCATCTTCGTCGCGACGGTGAATCGGAACTGATCGGATTTGCCAGTCATTCATCAATGCAGAAAACCCGCAGGCGCTGACGGTTTATTGCAAATTGCACGGACCAGCGAAGTTCAAAATTTCTAACCTGTTGAAAATAAACAGTTTATTTAGTTTCTATAACTGGCACGGTCACTGCAATTCCTCACCTGACGAGTTGTAACACCATTTTTCATGCCTGGAGCAGTACAACAATGAATAGATCCCCTGATGGCTATTATCCTGCCGTGGAAGAGTCGAGCAGCGTCTCAGGCGTGTCCTGGGGCGCGATCTTCGCCGGTGCTGCGGCGGCCGCTGCGCTGTCGATGATTCTCGTGCTGCTCGGTTTCGGTCTGGGCTTTTCGGCTGTTTCACCGTGGGCCGGAGAGGGCGTCAGCGCCAAGGGCCTGGGCATTTCGACGATTGTCTGGCTGGCTGTGACGCAGATCATTGCTTCCGGCATGGGCGGCTACATTGCCGGTCGTCTGCGGGTGAAATGGGCCAACATGCACGGTGACGAAGTCTACTTCCGCGACACCGCCCACGGCTTCCTCGCCTGGTGCGTCGCCACGCTGGTCACCGCTGTGCTGGTGGTCGGTTCGGTCAGCAGCGTCGTCAGCGGCGGTGTGCAGGCTGGGGCTAACGTCGTCGGCGGTGCTGCCGGTGCCATGAGCCAGGCCGCCGGTTCTGCCGCAGCCAATACTGACAGCGATCAGTACGGCTACTTCGTCGACAGCCTGTTCCGTGACGACCGTCCGGCTGCCGTCAGCGATGACGCCGCACGCGGCACCGTGACCCGCATCTTCGCCCAGAGCCTGGCCAACGGTCAGCTCAGCGCCGAAGACCGCACCTACCTCGCACAACTGGTGTCGCAACGTACCAACCTGAGCCAGGCCGATGCTGAACGTCGTGTCGACGAAATCTACGCCAACACCCAGAAAGCCATCGCTGACGCGAAACTGAAAGCCCAGCAAGCTGCCGACACCGCCGCGAAAGTCGCTGCCTACACCTCGCTGTGGATGTTCGTCGCGCTGCTGGCCGGTGCGTTCTTCGCCAGCCTGGCAGCCACCTTCGGCGGTCGTCGTCGCGATGCGGTCGAGTACGTTGAAGTCGACACCTACACCACTACCACTCCGGTCCGTTAAAAAGGAGAGTCACCATGCGCTCATTACTGCTGTTCTTCCTCGGCGTACCGATCCCGATCATCATCCTGATCGCCCTGTTCGTGCACTGATCCCTCTGAGGCAGGATGCCTCTGCCGCTTTCATCTTCGGGTGAAAGCGGCTTTTTTGCGTTTGGGAACTGCAAACGCAAGCTTGGCGAATCACTCGGTCGGCACGACATTATCCAGCGCTTTGTTCACGGCCAGTTCTCCCAACATGACCACTTGCGCAATGCCCAACAGGGTATTGCGCCGTGAGCCTTCGAGCATCCCGGCAAAGTCACCGAGCATCACCGTGGCGGACGCCAGGGATTCGCACGCGTTGACCAGCAGGGATTCGGTGTCGGATTGCGGGTTGACCATGAACAGAGTATTGGGGCTGTACGGCGTGGCGTTGATCCTGGCCGGCGGATTGGAAGGTGTGTGTGACATCAGCTGAAACTCCGATGAGAGCCGCTTGGTGTGAGAGAGAGCGCCACGGGGTGACGTGCACGCTGGCAGTGAGGGAGCACGCCCCCTCATACCCCGGTTGCGGCTAGTTCGACACGCGTCGGCTGTTGAGCACGCGATTGACGACCAGCTCACTCAACATGATCAATTGCTGCAACATCAGCAGCGAACGGCGCTGTGCAGGCTCGATGACGTTGCTTATTTCGCGGGCCATGTCGTTCGCCGCAGCCAGCGATTCACAGGCTTCGAGGAGCAAGGTTTCCTCGTCCACCGTTGGGTCGACGAGAAAGATCCGGCCCGGTTGACGATTGGGAATCGTAGTCTTGAGGGTTTGAGGATCGAGATAAAAGTTGATGGCGCGAGCGGCGGCGTCTTTTATGCGCTGAGGCTCCAGAGCGGGGTCGTACGGGATCGAATCGGCTTCTGGCGGGTTTGGCGTTACTTTGAACATGGATGACTCTCTATCTTGAAGGAATGAAGAGCCGTCACTATCGCTACCAAACGAAGGGTGGCGGCCATGCGCAGGTTGGTAGACCGGTCAAGATAGTTAACCCCGGCGCTCACGAATGAGCCCCACGCATGGTCACCATGAAGAGCTGAGCCTCAAAAGAGGGGCCGCCTAAAGGGACGCCATACAACTATCAAGAAACGGGCTACCAAACCCGATCACTGTTTTGCAGTGACAGGGAAACGATATAGCCCTACCGATAGCCGTGTAAGCCGGCGGATTCTGATGCACCCGTAGGCAGCGACGCAAGGCGTTGTAGGTCCGATGCCGTAACAGCACGTGTGATTTAAACATGATCGACAAATTGCGTTTATCCACTGCGCAAGGGCCGGCATGCCTGAGCCTTTTGCTTTCGGCAACTCAACAAAGCGACAATCGGTTCGCGAAGTGCCCTAGCTTCACTCCCCCGATTTTTCAATTAAGGAAGAATACGTTGGACAAGAAGGAAACCAAACGCCAGGTCAGCGAAATGCTCGATGCCGGTCGCTCGAAAACCGAGACGTTCAAGGCATTCTCCGGTGGTGCGCTGAAAGACAAGGCGCTGGCGTACCTGATCGGCTCACGCCCCGATCCGAATCTGATTGAACGACACGCCGGCAAGATCAAAATCCTTCTTGGACTGACTTACGTTCAGGCGCTGATCGGTCTGGTGGGCGGCTATCTCCTCGGGCTGACCATCAGCACCGGTTTCGCCATCGGACTTGGTTTGTTCGCCGGTGGCGTGCCTTTGCTTTTTGCCTGGGGTTTCTATCGCAACGCGGCCCATGCCTATACGGTGTACGTGATGCTCTCGATCAGCCAGATGCCGCGCATGTTCAAGGAATATGCGGATGACCCGATCGGTACGGTGGTCGGCGTGGCGATCACGCTGGCGATGATCTTCTACGTCGCTTGGCTGAAAAACCTGCTGTTCCCGGACCTTGCGTTGTTCGGCGCAAAGAAGATCAAAGGCCAGTTCGTCTTCTCCAACTAACCGTTTCCATCCCGCCATTTTCACTGGCCTGGATCAATATTTCGCCTGGCGATATCGCCTACCGTAAATGATCCAGGCCTTTGCTGAGGTATGAGCTACAGTGCTTGTCGCGCACCTTGTTGCGCTGACGAAGTATCCGCGTCGACGTTGAAAACACAGCAATAAAAGCGTCGACGAGGCGTAGTGCAGCAAGGAGCTGACACAACCTCAACTGAATCTTCACGGACGAACACCGTAATGAACTGCCTAGAAAGAACCTTCGATATCCAGCCCTTGGTGCAGGCGGATATGACCGTGCACATCAACGGCCAAGCGGTCAGCGCCGCCATTGGCGAAACCGTTCTCAGCGTCATCCAGTCCCTCGGCGTGCGCCAGATCGCACGCAATGACCACGATCAGATCAGCGGCGCCTATTGCGGCATGGGCGTGTGCCAGTGCTGTCTGGTGAAAATCAACGGTCGCCACAAGCGCCGCGCCTGCCAGACCGTGGTACGCGACGGCATGCAGATCGAAACCCGAGTCAACCGCGTCGTCGCGCAGGAGGTTGTATGAGCCTGCAACCGTTGATTGTCGGCGGCGGGCCGGCGGGGATGGCGGCGGCCATCGAACTGGCGCGCCACGGCGTGCGCTGCACCTTGCTCGAAGAGGCTTCGCGCCTCGGCGGTGTGGTTTATCGCGGGCCGTTGCGCGATGGCGTGCAACTGGATTATCTCGGGCCGCGTTATTCCGAAGCACTGGACAAACTGTACGGTGAATTCCAGCAGCAGTCCGGGCTGATCGACGTGCGCCTCAACCATCGGGTGGTCGGCGCCGAAGGCACCCGCGCAGTGGTGGTGCTCGACGGTGATGAGCAACTGCACGAGATGGCTTATCCGCAACTGCTGGTGGCCGCCGGTTGCCATGAACGCAGCGTACCGTTTCCCGGCTGGACGTTGCCGGGGGTGAACCTGCTCGGCGGCCTGCAGTTGCAGATCAAGAGTGGCGTGGTCAAGCCGCAAGGGCCGGTGATCATCGCCGGCACCGGGCCGTTGCTGCCGCTTGTCGCGACCCAGTTACATGCGTCTGGCGTGCGCGTCGCCGGCGTCTATGAGGCTTGCGCATTCGGCAAGATCGCCCGCGAGAGTCTGGCGCTGCTGAACAAGCCGCAGCTGTTCCTCGACGGGTTGAGCATGCTCGCTTACCTCAAGTTGCACGGCATCCCGATGAACTACGGCTGGGGCGTGGTTGAGGCCCATGGCGACGGCGAATTGAAAAGCGTCAGCGTCGCGCCGTATTCGCCGACGTGGGAGGCGGATCTCTCGCGGGTCGAGCGTTTCGAAGCGCAGACGCTGGCGGTCGGTTACGGTTTTATTCCGCGCACGCAATTGAGCCAGCAGATGGGCCTTGATCACGGCTTCAGCGCCGATGGCTACCTGCGTGCGCACGCCAATGTCTGGCAGCAAAGCAGCGTGGCGCATGTGCATCTGGCCGGCGACATGGGCGGGATCCGCGGCGGCGAAGCGGCGATGCTCGCCGGCAAGATCGCCGCCACTTCGATCCTGCTGCAACGCGGCGTGCTCGACGCCGAGCTCGCCCGGGTGCGCCGTGATCGCTACGCAAGCAAACTCAGAGCCATCGTGCGCTTTCGTGCGGCGGTGGATCGCTACACCGAACGCGGTGTCGGGCAGATTGCTTTGCCCGCAGCCGACACGGTGATCTGTCGCTGCGAGCACGCAACCCGCGCCGACATCGATCTGGCGCTGGAGCAGGGTGTGCAAGACATCGCCAGCCTGAAAATGCGCACCCGCGTGAGCATGGGCGATTGTCAGGGGCGGATGTGCGTCGGCTATTGCAGCGATCGCTTGCGCCAGGCCACCGGACGTCAGGATGTCGGTTGGCTGCGCCCACGCTTTCCAATCGATCCGGTACCGTTTTCCGCGTTCCAGTCTCTCGGCACGGAGGGCGCTTGCCATGAGTAAGTTCTACGACGTGGTCATTGCCGGTGGCGGCGTGATCGGCGCCTCCTGTGCCTACCAATTGTCCAAGCGCAAAGATTTGAAAGTTGCGCTGATCGACGCCAAGCGCCCCGGCAACGCGACCCGCGCTTCGGCGGGTGGTTTATGGGCGATCGGCGAATCGGTCGGCCTCGGCTGCGGGGTGATTTTCTTTCGCATGATGTCGGCCAACCGCAAGCGCGAGACCCAGGGCGCTGCGGTAGCGGTGGACGCCAGTACGCCGCATATTTTGCCAGCATCGTTTTTCGATTTTGCCTTGCAATCCAATGCGCTGTACCCGGCGCTGCATCGCGAGCTGAAAGACAACCACGGCACGGATTGCAAGTTCGAGAAGACCGGATTGAAATTCGTGATCTATGACGACGAAGATCGGCTGTATGCCGAGCACATCGTCGGCTGCATTCCGCATCTGGCCGATCAGGTGCGCTGGCTCGATCAAGCGGCGTTGCGCGCGGCCGAACCGAGTGTCAGCCATGAGGCGCGCGGGGCGCTGGAGTTTCTCTGCGATCATCAGGTCAGTCCGTTCCGCCTCGCCGATGCCTACATGGAAGGCGCGCGGCAGAACGGCGTCGACATCTTCGTCAACACCAACGTCACCGGCGTGTTGCATCACGGCACTCGTGTGACCGGCGTGCAGACGGCAGAAGCGGGCGTGTTTCACTGCAAGACGCTGATCAACGCCGCCGGTGCCTGGGCGGCGGATTTGAGCGAGTGGGCCACGGGGATTCGCATTCCGGTGAAACCGGTGAAAGGGCAGATCCTGCTGACCGAGCGCATGCCGAAAATCCTCAATGGCTGCCTGACCACCAGCGATTGCTACGTGGCGCAAAAGGACAACGGCGAAATCCTCATTGGTAGCACCACCGAAGACAAAGGGTTCGACGTCACCACCACCTACCCGGAAATCGCCGGGCTGGTGCAGGGCGCGGTGCGCTGTCTGCCGAAGCTTGTGGACGTCAACCTCAAGCGCACCTGGGCGGGACTGCGTCCTGGGTCGCCGGATGAGTTGCCGATCCTCGGGCCGATGCGTGGGGTGGAGGGTTATCTGAATGCTTGCGGGCACTTCCGCACCGGCATTCTGACGTCGGCGATTACCGGTGTGCTGCTGGATAAACTGGTGAATGACGAGCCGCTGCCGCTGGATATCACACCGTTTCTGGCGGATCGGTTTGCAGTCGCGCCGGTCGAGCCCGCCCCCGCGCTGGAACGGGCCTGACCCAATCCCCTGTGGGAGCGAGCCTGCTCGCGAATGCAATCTGTCAGTGAAGTATTGGGTGACTGACACGACGCTTTCGCGAGCAGGCTCGCTCCCACAGTTGGATCTGCGCAAGGCACGATCAGGACTTGCGCGCTTCTTCTTCGAGCTGATCCGATTCAAACAATTTGGCCAGTTCCGCCCGGGCTTCCTGGGCGGTCTGCAGGACTTTGGCGGCGTCGTCGTAGACGGCGTGTTGCGCCTCCAGCACCTGTTCGTCGTGATGCTTGAAACGCTTGATCCGCGCATCGGCCTGGGCTTGGGTCAGACCGAGGCCGACCAGCGTGCGCCGGCTCATTTCCAGGCTCGAATAATAGGTCTCACGAATCGCTTCCGCGCCGACATCCACCAGGCGATGCACGTGCTGACGGTTACGCGCGCGGGCGATGATTTTCATGTGCGGATAGAGCTTGTGCACCACCTCGGCAGTCTTGATGTTGGTCTCCGGATCGTCCGTGGCGATGACGAAATACTCCGCTTCGCCAACCTTCGCCGCGTGAAGGATTTCCGGGCGCATCGGGTCGCCGTAGAACACTGGCACACCGCCGAAGCTGCGCGACAGTTCGATGGTTTCCACCGAGGTGTCCAGCGCAACGAACTTGATGTTCTGCGCGCGCAGAATCCGTGCCACGATCTGGCCCATCCGGCCCATGCCGGCAATCACTACGCGTGGCGCTTCGGTGTCGATTTCGCGGAATTTCTCCGGCACTTCCACCGGCTGCACTTTCGGGCTGACCAGCCGTGCGCAGATCAACAGCAGCAACGGCGTCAGCGCCATCGACAGGGTGATGGTCAGCACCAGCATGTCGTACAGACGCGGCTCGAACAGGCCTTGATCGCGGCCGATCTTGAACACCACAAACGCAAACTCACCGCCGGCAGCGAGGACGATGCCGAGGCGAATTGCGCTGATTTTGTTCAATCCTCCTGCCAGACGTCCGACGACGAACAGCAGCGGCAATTTCAGACCGATCAGCAGCAGAGTCAGTCCCAACACGGTGATCGGCGCGCTCAACAACAGGCTGAGATTGGCGCCCATGCCGACGCTGATGAAAAACAGCCCGAGCAGCAGGCCCTTGAACGGTTCGATCTGCGCTTCCAGCTCGTGGCGATATTCCGAGTCCGCCAGCAGCAGACCGGCGAGAAACGCGCCCAGCGCCATCGACACGCCGACCAGATCCATCAGCCACGCGGTGCCGATCACCACCAGCAACGCGGTGGCGGTGGACACTTCCGGCAGCCCGGTTTTCGCCACCACGCGGAACACCGGACGCAACAGATACCGCCCGCCGATCACCACAACGGCAATGCCGCCGAGCACCTGCAAGCTGTGACGAATATCGTCGGCGGTGCTGGTGTGGTGATCGACGCCGGCGAGCATCGGCACCAGGGCGATCAATGGAATCGCGGCGATGTCCTGGAACAGCAGAATCGCAAACGCGAGACGCCCGTGGGGGCTGGTCAGTTCCTTGCGTTCGGCGAGGCTTTGCAGGCCGAACGCCGTGGAGGACAGCGCCAGACCGAGGCCCAGCACAATGGCGCTGTTCAGCGGCTGGCCGAACACTGACAGCGCCAGCACGCCGATCACCGATGCAGTCAACAGCACCTGCGCCAGACCGACGCCGAACACGGATTTACGCATCACCCACAAGCGGCGCGGCGACAGCTCCAGGCCGATGATGAACAGCAGCAACACCACGCCCAGCTCGGAGATATGCGCAACGCTTTGCGGATTGCCGATCAGGCCGAGCACCGACGGGCCGATGATCACCCCGGCAAACAGATAACCGAGCACCGCGCCCAGTTGCAGACGTTTGGCCAAAGGCACGGTGAGCACTGCCGCGAACAGAAACACGACAGCGGCTTGCAACAGATTGCCTTCATGGGGCATTGGAACGACTCCTGACTGCGGGTACGGCGAGGGTGACAAGGATAAGGGTTACGCGGTCTCCAGACCATTCGAGATCCAATGTGGGAGCGAGCCTGCTCGCGAATGCGGTGGGTCAGTCACCTATGCATTGACTGATGCCCCGCATTCGCGAACAGGCTCGCGCCCACGAGGGCAGCTTCTATCAGGCCTGTAATAATTTGCATCAACTGGTTACATTTATAACCCCTGCGCATCAATTTCCGGAAACACCATGGCCATCAACTTCGACCTCAACGACCTGCAAGCCTTTCGCGCGGTGGTCGAGCAGGGCAGTTTTCGCAAGGCTGCCGACACCGTGCGCCTGTCGCAACCGGCGCTCAGCCGGCGCATCGAAAAGCTCGAAGACGCCCTCGGCGTGAAACTGTTCCAGCGCACCACGCGCAAGGTCAGCCTGACCCAGGCCGGGCGCGGCTTCATGCCCAGCGTCGAGCGCTTGCTGGATGATCTCGACATTGCCTTGCTCGGCATCAGCGAAGTCGCCTCGACGCGTCTGGGCCATGTCACCGTCGCCTGCGTGCCGTCGGCGGCGTACTACTTCATGCCCCGCGTGGTCGCGCGCTATCACCAGCAGTTCCCACGGATCAAGGTCAAAGTCCTCGATTCCAGCGCCCACGATGTGTTGAGTGCGGTGGTCAATGGCGAGGCGGATTTCGGTTTGAGTTTCCTCGGCACGCAGGATGCCAAAGTCGAGTTCGAACCGCTTGTGCAGGAGTGCTACGTTGTCGCCTGTCGTCGCGATCATCCACTGGCCGGGCGCAGCAGCGTCAGTTGGGACGAGTTCTATCAGCAGGATTACATTGCGCTGGACAAGACTTCGGGCAATCGCTTTCTGCTCGATCAGGCCTTGGGCGGGGTAGTGCCGCAGCGTCAGAGCATCTGCGAGACGCGGCATGTGACGACGATGATCGGCTTGGTGGAGGCGGGGCTGGGCGTGGCGGCGGTGCCGTTGATGGCGATGCCCGGGCCGGATCATCCGATCCTGACGCGGGTGCCGCTGATTGAGCCGCAGGTGATGCGCAGTGTCGGCATCATCAAGCGCCGGGATCGCACGTTGACCCCGGCGGCTTTGGAACTGGAGCGGCTGGTCGTGGAAATGCGCGTCCAGCCGCCAATGATCAACGCTTGACCGAATCCAGTCCGGTGGCCTGCACGTCAGCCTGAGCGGCCGGTGCAGCGAGGTAGGCGAGCAGGGCCTTGGCTTCTTGCGGGTGCTCGGCCTTGACCGGAATGCCAGCGGCAAAACGCGTCACCGACTGTACCGATTCCGGAATCTTCGCGACGAAGCTCACGCCCGGCACCGGCAGCAATTCGCTGACCTGCTGGAAGCCCAACTGATAGTCGCCAGTGGCGACCACCGAGCCGACCGGGATCCTGGCGATCATCTTGGCTTTCGGTTTCAACTGATCTTCGATGCCGAGTTTCTTGAACAGCTGCTGCTCGATGTACACGCCGCTGGCGCTGTCGGAGTAGGCCACCGACTGCGCATCAAGCAGGGTTTTCTTCAGGCCGTCGACGCTGCTGATGTCCGGTTTCGCCGCGCCTTCACGCACCACCATGCCGATCCGCGAATCCGCCAGTTCAACGCGGGAGGCCGGGTCGACCTTGCCTTGTTTGATCAGCTCATCAAGAGCGTAACCGACCATGATCACCACGTCGGCGTGCTCGCCGCGCGCCAGACGATTGGGAATCGCTTCCGGCGCCTTGCCCATCGACGGGCCGAGGCTGGTGGTCAGGGTGTTACCGGTGGCGGCAGCGAATTTCGGCCCGAGGATCTTGTAGGCGGCAGTGAAACCACCGGAGGTCATCACGCTGAGTTCTTCGGCCTGGGCCGCGACGTTGAAGGCGAGACCGGCGAGCAGGGCGGTGACAGTAAAAAGTTTTTTCATGGCGAGTTTTCCTCAGGCCGCGACAGGTTGCAGACGACCACCGGCACGGCGGTACAGATAAAGCGTGGCGCACAGCGCGCACAGGGCACCGATGCTCATCCAGTAACCTGGCGCGGCTTTGTCGCCGGTGTACTGGATCAGGAAAGTCGACATCGCCGGGGTGAAACCGCCGAAGATCGCGGTGGCCAGGCTGTAGGCCAGGGAAAAACCGGCGACGCGCACTTCCACCGGCATGATTTCGGTCAGCGCCGGAATCATCGCGCCGTTGTACAAGCCATAGATGAACGACAACCACAGCAGCGACAGCAGCATGTTGGTGAAGCTCGGCGCCTGCACCAGGAACGACAGCGCCGGATAAGTCGTGGCCAGTGCCAGCAGGGCCATGCCGATCAGCACCGGACGACGACCGATGCGGTCGGACAACGCGCCGCCGATCGGCAGCCAGAAGAAGTTCGACACACCCACCAGCAGCGTCACCAGCAGCGCGTCGGAAGTGCTCAGGTGCAGCACGGTTTTGCCGAAAGTCGGCGCGTACACGGTGATCAGGTAGAACGCGGTAGTGGTCAACGCGACCATCAACATCCCGCCGAGCACCACGCCCCAGTTCTGGCCGAGGGTGCGGAACACCTCGCGCATGCTTGGACGGTGTTTGCGTGCGGCGAACTCTTCGGTTTCCGCCAGATTGCGGCGCAGGAAAAAGATGAACGGGACGATCATGCAGCCGACGAAAAACGGAATGCGCCAGCCCCAGGCGGCCACGGCTTGCGGCTCCATCCACTGGTTCAGACCGTAGCCCAGCGCGGCAGCAACGATGATCGCCACTTGCTGACTGGCCGACTGCCAAGCGGTGAAAAAGCCTTTGCGGCCCGGCGTAGCGATCTCGGACAGGTACACCGAAACACCACCGAGTTCCGCGCCGGCCGAGAAGCCTTGCAGCAGTCGCCCGATCAGCACCAGTGCCGGGGCGAACAGGCCAATGGTTTCGTATCCGGGCACCAGCACAATCAATATCGTGCCGCTGGCCATGATCGACAGGGTGACGATCAGACCTTTGCGCCGGCCGACATCATCGATGTACGCGCCGAGCACGATGGCGCCGAGCGGACGCATCAGGAAGCCTGCGCCAAACACCGCAAAAGTCATCATCAGGGAGGCGAACTCACTGCTCGCCGGGAAGAACACCGCCGCGATCTGCGTGGCGTAGAAGCCGAACAGAAAGAAGTCGAACTGTTCGAGGAAGTTGCCCGAGGTCACCCGGAAGATGGCACCGGCCCGCGAGCCGTTGGTAGGAATTGAGGCTGTCATTGAAAAGTACTCCACCGCTTTTATGACGTGCGCTCCGGAGAAGCGGCGCACGGTTTTTATTGAGGTGGATGGTGGCGCAGATGTAACAATCTGTTAATTGCATTGTTGGCATGGATTGATGCGTGGGGCGGATCAATGCTTCCGGTGCTTGGCGCGCATTTTCAGATGGCAACGATGGCGGATGTGCCGGCGTATTCGCGAGCAGGCTCGCTCCCACAGGGGATCGGTGGTGATCAGAGAATCAGCGTCCGCCAAGTCTTGTGGAAGTGGAGCTCAGGTCAAAAACTGTGATGTAGCACCAGCCCTGTGGGAGCTGCGGTGCGTCGATTCGAGTTGTCAGCGATGGCGCTCTGATGGACAAGGCCCTCTAACGGCCACCTCCGGCAAAAAACAAGGAATGTTTCCCGCGCCGCGCAGTCGGAGTTCAGGTACTACCTATCCGAAAGAGGTTCACCGATGAACAGCAAAACCCTAATCGCCAGCCTGGCCCTTGTTGCGGGCATTGCCGGAATCACACCCATTGTTCAAGCGGCGCAAACCTCCAGCGAACCCGCCGTGCAATCGCCGACCAGCGACCGCCAGCTGAAGGTCAACGACCGCGCGCCGGAAATGTACCAGCGCAAAGACAAGGCTCTGGAGAACTGGAAAGCCAAAGGTCTGAAAGCGCCGATCGACCAGGCGCAGTGGGTGCAGATCAATGACCAGTACGTGATGGTGATGATCACCAA
The DNA here is from genome assembly GCF_014268585.2 of Pseudomonas iranensis. Classification (NCBI taxonomy): domain Bacteria; kingdom Pseudomonadati; phylum Pseudomonadota; class Gammaproteobacteria; order Pseudomonadales; family Pseudomonadaceae; genus Pseudomonas; species Pseudomonas iranensis. The sequence continues at coordinate 3,958,242 of NZ_CP077092.1, read as the reverse complement.
CGGCACGATTGTCGAGATGCAGCCGGTCGAGCGATAGGCCCGGTTTTACAATTGGCCACGGATGGCTGATTGCATTCAAACGCCGTTCCGGTAAAACAGCGGACGTCTGGATGAGGAATAAGGGATTGGACAAGAAACCGCTCTACCGCAAAGTGAACACTCGAACGTGGGGTGTTCGTCGCCATGAATCAGTTGCGCATTATCGCGATCAGCGCAACAGCAAAGCTGCAAGCCGTGACGAAGGCATGCGAAGTTCGATGCACGCAGGCAAACAATACGGTCGAGATTACACGCCGTTGTTTCGCTTCCTGCTGTCTCGGGTGGGCGGTTCTTGGGATGCCATTTTCAGCGAAGCTGTGGCGCGACTGGATCAATCAGCGCCGGTGTTCTGGATGGTTGCCATCCATGAGAAGGATCGCGAAGAAGTCGTGCGACTGGGTGAGTCCAGTTATTTCAACGGGCTGTACGTCGACGAGCAAAATCTCCTGCAAATGGTCAATCCGGAACTGAAGGCGCAGGACATGACGCCGAGCTGCGAGTGCTGTACGCACACGTTCAACGGTGTCGTATTCGGCCAGACCGCGGGCTTTGGCCCGCGCACATCGTCACTTGTCGACGCAGAAGAGCCGCCAGCGTGAATCAGAGCAGCTCCCCCTTGTCCCACAAATGCACCAACTCCCCCGGCGCCCGATCCTCCGGCACCTTCAACACCATTTCCCCGGACTGATAGCGCACTTCAATCTGGTAGAAGCGCTGATCCCCACGGCCCGATTCACTGCTATCGAGTGGCAGGCAACCCTCAAGCACCGAGCAGATCCTGGAACGCTGATTGATGTCGCACTGGGCAAATTCGATTTCCCGTGGGCGGCTCAGGCTGTGAATCGCTGCAACGCCACCCTGGCGAGATACGCGTAAAACGGAATCTTTATCCAGCTCGGGTAGCGTTTTCATACGGTCTCCTCGGATTATTCGATACCGACCTGCGCCCAGGCTTGCTGCACTGCGTCGGCTGCTTCTTCGTCGAAGCGCTCGCCGGCGTGGTTGATCGTCAGTTTTGCGAACGCGTCGAACGTTGCGTCCTGGCTCAAACGGTCGTCGCACAGTGTGTCGTACCAGATGCGTCCGGCTTTTTCCCAGGCGAAGCCGCCAAACGCTCGGGCTGCCAGGTAAAACGCGCGGTTGGGAATGCCGGAGTTGATGTGTACGCCGCCATTGTCTTCGCTGGTGATGACGAACTTGCGCATGTGATCCGGTTGCGGATCCTTGCCCAGCATCGGGTCGTCGTATGCCGTGCCGGGGTGCGACATCGAGCGCAGGCCCTTGCCTTGAATCTGTGGCATCAGCAGGTCGGCGCCGATCAACCAGTCCGCCTGCTCGGCGGTCTCGCCGAGGGTGTATTGCTTGGTCAACACGCCGAATACGTCCGAGAGCGACTCGTTCAACGCGCCGGACTGGTTGGCATAAATCAGCCCGGCCTCGCTTTCGGTGACGCCGTGGGCCAGTTCATGGCCGATGACGTCGAGCGAGCGGGTGAAGCGCTGGAAGATTTCGCCATCGCCGTCACCGAAAACCATCTGCGCGCCGTTCCAGAATGCGTTCTCGTAGCCCTGGCCATAATGCACGCTGCCGATCAGCGCGAATCCCTGATTATCGATCGAGTCGCGACCGAGCACCTTCCAGAAGAAATCATAGCTGGCGCCCAGCGCATCGTAAGCCTCGTCGACCGCCGGATCCCCCGATGCCGGCTGGCCCTCGAGGCGCACCGGCATGCCCGGCAAGAGCATTTTGTTCTGCGCATCATGCACGCTGCGCCGGGCCAGGCCAGGCTTGCTCGCCTCCGGCAGAATCGCCCGCGCTGGCGGCTGCGAAGGGCGGCCGGGATTGGGCAGCAGGCTGCGCACGTGGTTGAGCGTCTGCATCGCGGCGTTGCGCTGCGGCTCGGAACCGTGGGCAATGATGCGGTTGAGAATGTAGGGCGGGATGAAACTGCGCAGCAATCGAGAGTCGGTCATCTAAGCATCCTTGTCGTCATACGATGTCGATACACATGTGAGCGGCAAGGCGTGTTTTCGGTTCCATGGATTGCCATCGACGCCGGATTCTGCGAAAAACGCCGCCTGCGAACATCTCAAGAGCCAACGACATGACAGACGAATTGCAAATCATCGACCTGCAACCGGGCGACGGCAAAGCCGCGGTGAAAGGTGCGCTGATCACCACCCAATACACCGGCTGGCTGGAAGACGGCACTGAATTCGACTCGTCCTGGAGCCGGGGCAAACCGTTTCAGTGCGTGATTGGCACTGGCCGCGTGATCAAAGGCTGGGATCAGGGCCTGATGGGCATGCAGGTCGGCGGCAAACGCAAATTGCTGGTACCGGCGCATCTGGGGTACGGCGAGCGGACCATGGGCAAGATCCCGCCGAATTCGAATCTGCTGTTTGAGATTGAGTTGCTGGAGGTTTTGACGCGGGAGGATTGAGGTCTGACGTGCGTCTGGATGAAGTAACCCTCATCCAGACGCTTGCAACTTCGGATGCTCAGGTGAACATCTCTATATCGTCAATCGTGTCCTCAATGACGCCCTGCAACGAGGGCATCCGACGCCTTACGTTTTCGAGCGCCGGCAAAACGGTTTCGGTATTCAGTCTTCCATGTCGACGAGCGATATGGCCCAGGGCGGTGATGGCAGAGGCAGCGATCGCTTCGGTTTCGCTGGAGAGATATTGGAGGCAGAAAGACTGGGCCCACATTGGGTCTTCCTCGCTCATACCGATGGATACTAATCCTGCTGCCATATTTTCGGCGACACCACTTGCAATAAGTCTCATCGCCACGTCGCGGGAAATAGATGAATCTTGATAGATGAGGCTCATCGTCGACGCTAGCCCCTGACGCCGATGAATAAGTCCAGCTCCTTCGGCAATTGCTCTCCAAGTATTTCGCTGATTCGTTGAGTTTGGTCCGCAGTCAGCAGCCATTCTCCGTCGGGACTTAGACTGAGTTCTGGCCAGCCCATTACGGCCAATATCGGACGCTCAGATTTCGAGTGGACCGACAGCTCGAATTTCAGCGTATCGTCCTCGCTTTCGTCTGGTAAAAAACCACTAATCCATAAATACATATTTTTATTCCTCTTCACTTTGGAGTCCATCGCTCGGGATTGGCAGGATCGATTTGCTCGCCCGTTTCGTGATTAAACTCACCTAGATGTTTGCCTTGCTTGTTATAGAGTTCTATAGCCCCTGTTTTGCTATCCCATTCATAGATTCGACCTTTCTTGTCTTTCCATCTGCTGCGCTTGCCGCCACCACCTTGAACACTGCTTTTGGATTTGACGGGATAGGTATCCGGGAATGCTGGGAGAGTTACGGGAGGCCGGTGATATTTGATGTCACCGCCAAGAGTAGGTCTTGAAAGCACAACATATAGAGGCTGTACTCCGGAGTCCGCCGGAAAGACCAGAATAAAGTCCTGGTATTCAGGCGGGTAAACCGGATTGACGATGATTTTGTCCGCCTGCTCGGTCGGCGGGTATATCCAGATGTGTGGAACCTGCGGCGCACCCTCCAACGGCGGAATTGCCGATCCGCGTGATGAGTCTACAGAGGGAGTCCAGAGTAAGGTCGACCCATTCCCAAAATCTGCGACGTGCGAGGCGCCTTGCTTGACGAACTGAACGACTGGAATCATTTCCCAGTCGCTGCGCGTTTGAGTGTTGTATCCGTATCCTTTCAACGTCCCATCGGGCTGCTGTTCCACATGCAATCGAACCCGAGTCCGAGCTGTCTCGAGCGACTGTAGTTGCTCTTCTGTGTAGAGAGCACTATCGGCGAGACTCGATGGCCACAGCAGCGCAACCAACCCGAGCAACCCGCCTGCGACGACACCGCCGGTGGCCAGGCTTGTGGTACTTGCGGCGGCAGTGCTGGTGCTCAGACTGCCAGAGCTGCCGAGAGCAAAAGCTCCGATCGACGCTTGCAAACTGGTCGCGCCAATTGTCTTGAGTGCGATATTCCCGGCCGAGTCGCGTTCATGCCCCGCTAGCAAGGACAGCGTTCCATAATCCGAAATTTTCCCTACCGGTATAAATCCAGATGGATTGGCATCATTGATGACGCCGTTCGGCAGCTTGCAACTTTTCACGAAAACACAGCCGCTTATATTTTGCTGTTCATGTATGACCTGGTGGCCAAGTCGATCTTCGTGGGCCTGCTGCCGAGCCGGAATGTCTTCATAAGCGCCTTGTGCGGCCTCGCGCGCAGCAAGTTCGCTGGCAGTCATGTAGCGGGTGGTGATGTGGTGTCCGTCTCCCTCTGGCGGGTTCTGGATCCGGGGGATGTCTTTCTTGCGAGCCATGAGCGTCCTTGTCCGCTGTTTAAAAACGAAGCGGACGCTAAAGCAACGAAGGAGTGATGGATGTAGGACGCGTCTGAAAGTGTTGCAGTTGTTACAACTGCAAAAAGATCAAATCCATGACCAGACAGGTCAACAAATCGCCTTACCCGACCGCCCAAACCGCTCCCGATAAACCGACGGCGGTACGCCCACCACGCTGCGGAACGCCGCTCGAAAGCTCTCCACCGATCGATAGCCGCAGCGCTGGGCGATCTGCTCGGTGTGTTGATGGGTGCTCTCGAGCAGCTCCCGCGCTCGCGCCAGGCGTTCATGTTGCAGCCACGCCTTGGGCGTTTGCCCGCTGGCTTCGGTGAAGCGCCGCAAAAAAGTGCGCTCGCTCATCGCCGCTTCGCTGGCCAGATCGCGGACTTCCAGCGGTTCGTGCAGGCGTTCGCGGGCCCATTGCATGACGCGCGACAGGTCGCTGCGGGGTGTCCGGCTGACCGGGGTGGGGATGAATTGGGCCTGGCCGCCGGTGCGTTGTGGCGACATGACCAAGCGCCGCGCGACGGCGTTGGCGACCTGCGTGCCGAAGTCGCGGGTTACCAGATGCAGGCAGGCGTCGATGCCGGCGGCGCTGCCGGCGGAGGTGATCAGCTGACCGGCGTCGACGTAGAGCACGTCCGGATCGACCTCGATCGCCGGGAAGCGTTGCGCCAGTTCACCGGTGTAGCGCCAGTGCGTGGTGGCGCGGTGGCCGTCGAGCAGGCCGCTGGCGGCGAGCACGAACACGCCCGAGCAGATCGACAGCAACCGCGCGCCTCGGTCATGCGCCCGACGCAATGCGTCGATCAGCGCTGACGGTACCGGAGCATTGCGGTCGCGCCAGCCGGGAATGACGATGGTGCGCGCTGCGGCGAGCAATTCCAGGCCACCATCGGCCAGCACCTGAATCCCGCCCATGGCGCGCATCGGGCCTTTGTCGACCGCGGCAATCGCGTGTTCGTACCAAGGGAAGTCGAACTCTGGCCGGGCCAGGCCGAAGATCTCGACGGCAATGCCGAACTCGAATGTGCAGAGGCCGTCGTAGGCCAGAATGGCAACCAGATTGGGCTGAGTGGGCATTTGGCGGAAAACTCCCGGTCGGTGTCTTGCGCGCCACTGTAGCGGCAAGCGCCGTCTCGATAAAGTCTGTTCATCCCCACAGACAAAGGAGCAACACAGCATGACCAGCCTCGTTCGCGAAATCCCCGCCGCCCCTTCGGCGATTGCCCTGATGCATTTCAGCAATCGTCTGACCTTCGAAACCGATTGTTCCGACGTGTTCAGTAGCCACGAGGCCGGGGAGGTCGATTTTGTTCTGGTGGATGTGCGCGGCCCATTGGCGTTCGAGCGCGGCCATGTGCCCGGCGCGATCAATATCCCGACCCGCTTGCTCACGGCGGAGCGCTTGGCCGATTACCCGAAACACACTTTGTTCGTAGTCTATTGTGCCGGGCCGCATTGCAATGGGGCGAACAAGGCTGCGGTGAAGCTGGCGGCATTGGGCTATCCGGTCAAGGAGATGATCGGCGGCGTCACCGGATGGCTCGATGAGGGTTTCGAATTGAACGCGGTTTCAGCAACCAACACCGCGATCAGCTGCGCCTGCTGACGCTTCGATCTCGCCGCCATGGACGCTCCGCATCTCGTGTCGGGACATAGAGAGTCCGGAGCAAAAAAAACGCATATTTCTGACCTGAAAAGGGCAGTGTCCTACAGCCTTCGCACCACCACGGCGCACGCGTTGACCCTCGTCAATGCGTGCGCCGATGTTCTGTAAGTAATTGTCGCTTAAAAACAATTGCCTCCCTGCGCGCCGCCATAGACTGCCGGCCACGTCGGTTTTTGCCGTTAGAACGCCATGACCGAACGCTGACTCGAAAGCTGCCAATAAAAGCCTCCGCACGGGAGTAATAAATGAAAAAGCTAGTGATGTTCGGTGCCCTGGCACTGTCGATGTTGTCCCTGACCGCCGTGGCCGAAGACGCCAAGCCGATCCGCATCGGTATCGAAGCCGGGTACCCGCCATTCTCGATGAAAACCCCTGACGGCAAACTCACTGGTTTTGACGTGGACATCGGTGACGCACTGTGCGCGCAGATGAAGGTTAAATGCACGTGGGTCGAGCAAGAGTTCGATGGCCTGATCCCGGCGCTGAAAGTGAAGAAGATCGACGCGATCCTGTCGTCGATGACCATCACTGACGATCGCAAGAAGAACGTCGATTTCACCATCAAGTACTACCACACCCCGGCACGCTTCGTGATGAAGGAAGGCTCGGGCGTGAAAGACCCGCTGACCGAACTCAAGGGCAAGAAAGTCGGCGTGCTGCGCGCCAGTACTCACGACCGTTACGCGACCGAAGTGCTGGTTCCGGCCGGGATCGAACTGGTGCGCTACGGCTCGCAGCAGGAAGCCAACCTCGACATGGTGTCCGGGCGTATCGACGCGATGCTGGCCGACTCGGTCAACCTCAGCGACGGTTTCCTGAAAACCGACGCCGGCAAAGGCTTCGAATTCGTCGGCCCGACCTACGAAGACGCCAAGTACTTCGGCGGCGGCGCTGGGATCGCGGTGCGCAAGGGCGATACCGCACTGGCTGAGCAATTCAACAAAGCCATCACCGAAATCCGCGCCAATGGCGAGTACAAGAAAGTCCAGGACAAGTACTTCGACTTTGACGTATACGGCCATTAATACGCCGTGAAAAAAAAGTGGCCCCGTTTGCGCGGTGGCCACTTTTTTTATGTTCTTTTATTGATGGAAATTCTCTGTGGGAGCGAGCCTGCTCGCGAAAGCGGTCTGACATTCGACATCGTCATCGTCTGACCTGACGCATTCGCGAGCAGGCTCGCTCCCACAGGGATTTGCGTAACCCAGCTATTAAGGAGTTTTCCATGCAACGCATCGACCACGTTCTGCCCTGGAGCCACTTGGGCAGCGAGCGCTCCCTCAGCGTTTTTCGCTACGGCGCCGGCAGCCGCAAGGTGTATATCCAGGCCAGCCTGCACGCCGATGAACTGCCGGGCATGCGCACCGCGTGGGAACTCAAGCTGCGCTTGAACGAACTGGAACGGCAGGGCCGTTTGCAGGGCGTTATCGAACTGGTGCCGGTGGCCAATCCGATCGGCCTGGATCAGCATCTGCAAGGCAATCACATGGGCCGCTTCGAACTGGGCAGCGGCAAGAATTTCAACCGCGCATTCGTCGAACTCAGCGCCCCGGTCGCGGCGCTGGTTGGCGAGCGTCTGGGCGCGGATGACGAGGCCAACGTCGCGCTGATCCGCCAGGCTATGGCTCAGGTCTTCGAAGAATTGCCGGCGCCGGCCTCGCAACTGGAAGCCTTGCACCGCTTGTTGCTGCGCCACGCCTGCGACGCCGACATCACCCTCGATCTGCATTGCGACTTCGACGCTGCGATTCACCTCTACGCGCTGCCGCAACACTGGCCGCAATGGCAATCGCTGGCGGCGCGGTTGCAGGCCGGCGTCGCGTTGCTCTGCGAGGACTCCGGCGGCAGCTCGTTCGATGAATCCTGCTCGACGCCGTGGCTGCGTCTGGCCAAAGCATTCCCGGACGCGGCGATTCCGGCGGCGAATCTGGCGACGACGCTGGAGCTGGGCAGCATGGGCGACACCCGCGTCGATCAGGCTCAGGCCAATTGCGAAGCGATCCTGGGTTTTCTCGCCGAGCAGGGTTTCATCAGCGGCGACTGGCCGGCGGCGCCGAGCGAATGTTGTGAAGGTCTGCCGTTCGAAGGCACCGAATACCTGTTCGCCCCGCACCATGGCGTGGTCAGTTTCTTGCGCAATGCCGGCGAGTGGGTAGAGCAGGGCGATGCGCTGTTCGAGGTTGTTGACCCATTGCAGGATCGCGTGACCACCGTGCGCGCCGGCACCAGCGGGGTGCTGTTCGCGATTGATCGCGGGCGTTATACCGAGCCGGGGATCTGGCAGGCGAAAGTGGCGGGGCGGGTGCCGTTTCGTACCGGCAAGCTGACGAACGACTGACAGGTTGCGGTGAAGGTGCGGGCCTCTTCGCGAGCAGGCTCGCTCCCACAGGGGGAACGCATTTCAACGGTGGGAGCGAGCCTGCTCGCGAAAGGGCCATCAGCCGCACCACAAAATTTGGATCCTCAGCCGAGGATGTTAGGCTCCCCGCGAACCCGACACTCTGTGAAGGAACGCTGCAATGCTGAAATTGTTCGCCCTGCTGACCCTGCTCGCATCCACCGCCGTTCACGCGCAAACCACCCTGCAATCCGATCTGCCACTCAAGTACCTCGAACAGGTCCACGCCGACGCTGAACCACGTCCGCTGGTGATTTTCCTGCACGGTTATGGCAGTAACGAGGCCGATCTGATCGGCATGAAATTTCAGCTGCCGGCGCAGTACAACTACCTTTCCGTGCGCGCGCCGATGACATTGGGTGAAGGACGTTTCCAGTGGTTTCGCAAGAAAGGTGAAGGCGCCTACAACGGCGAGACCGATGATCTGAAGGTCAGCGGCCAGAAGCTGCGCGACTTTATCGCCCAGGCGGCGAAGAAATATCACGCCGCGCCGGACAAGGTGTACCTGATCGGCTTCAGCCAAGGCGCGATGATGAGTTACGAAGTGGGCCTGCGCGCGCCAGCGGTCGTGGGCGGGTTTGCCGGGTTGAGCGGGCGCTTGTTGCCGGTGCTCAAAGCCGAACTCAAGCCCGGGCAAGCGCCACTGCCGCTGAGCATATTTATCGGCCACGGCACCGCTGATGATCCGGTGCCTTACCGTCACGGCACCGAGGCCAACGCGCTATTGCACAAGCTCGATTACCAGCCCGAGTTTCACGCGTATCCGGGCGTCGGCCACAGCATCACTGCTGCCGAGTTGCGTGACCTGAATGGCTGGTTGCAGCGGCTCAATCCTTGACGATGGCTTTGATCAGGGCATCGTGACCTTTTTTGTCGCTGGCGCGGGAAATCACTTGCACCAGCGCCATCTTCGTCCCCGAGCCGGCCAGCAATGTGGTGTTCAGCGTCTGGCCACCGCCCTGGGTGGCGGTGCTGTCAACCTGCCGCAGTCCGAGGCCGGTGCCTTTCTGGGTCAGGCTTTTCTCGCTGAGTTTGTTGAAGTCCGGCAGGGCCTTGCGCTGATCGTCGATGAAACTCGACACGCTGCCGTCGAGAAACTCACCGTCGTTGTCCTTGACGTTCTGCCCAGCCGGGATCTGGTTTTCGGCGGCGATGACCACGGTCTTGGTGGTCTGGTTGGTGTACATCGTGCCCTTGGCCCCGCTCGGGCTGGCGGGCAGCGGGTCAGCGACAAAGCCTTTGGGCAGGACGAAGGCAAACTTGCCGTCGAGCAGCGAGACCTTCTCGGTTTTGACCTTTTCCTTGGCGGCGTGCGCGTTGATCGCGGCGAAACCGGCGACGGCCGCCAGCATCAGGACGACGGCTTTTTTGCTTAACAATGACATCTGAAATCTCCGGTGAATGGTCGCGCGAGGCGGGCGATCATCCCATGGAGCATGCCGGGCGTTCCAGCGCGATTCGTCCGGGCGGTTATTGCGCTTGCGCCTTGGCCACTGGCCGCGCCAGCAGACGCCGGGTCACCCCGAGCATGGCCACCGACACTGCCACTCCCACTGCGAAGCCGCTGAGGCCCATGGTCGGCAGCGTCAAGGCCGACACCAGGCAGAACGCCGAAAACGAATACATGCCGGTCGCCGTTGCGCGCAGTAACGCAGCGGTAAACGCCGGGCCGCGGGTTTGTTGCGAGAACACCGCCATGACGCTGCCGAGCACCGGGAACACCGCGAGCAGGCCGCTCCAGCGTTCGCCGACGGTGCTGGCGAGCATCGTCACCACCAGCGTCAGCGCCGCACCGGCGATCATCCGCCAAATCAGTTTGTCCGACTTCGGTGCTGGCCCGTTCAACACCGGCTGCACTTCGGGGAACAGATAAGGCGAAGCGAGCAGTGCCACCGCTGCCGCAATCACCGAGAACGGCAAGGACGCCGGAATCACCGACAACACCGTCGCCAGCGCGGCCCACACCGCCAGTGAAATGGTCAACGCCCACGGCCAGTTCGCCCGCTGCGCCACCTGCGCATAGGTGATGCAGAACGCGATCATCGCGAACATCGCCGACAGCGCCGCGACCGCTGATTGCGCGGCAAACTGCGGACCTTGTTCGATCGCCAGAAAGAACAGAATCGGCCCGACCACCACCGGCAATCCCGACAGCCACCCGGCCACGCTCGGCCCCCAACGTTTGCCCGCCAGGGAAATCAGCAGGAGAAAACCGGGAATCAGCAGCAGTTTGAGGATCAGCACGCGGGTGTCTCCATCGGGTCAGGATGAGCCACGTTAGCACTGCCGATTAAAGATTGCTGCCTATGTTCGCAATTTTTGTATACAAAAATTCAGGCGCGAATCCGGCTATGCTTTGATCATCACAATGCAGCGGAGACGATACGGCGATGAACAGAACACCCAAGCTCGTACGTGGCTGTTGTGGCATCGGCTTGTGGGCGCTGTTGCTGACGCCGACGTGGGCCAATTGGCAGGACGCAGTGCCAGGGGCGCAAATCATCGGCAGTGGCGATTTCAGCGTGTTCGGCTTCGATGTTTACAGCGCGCGGTTGTGGAGTGCCGCGCGGCCTCTGGCGGACGGCCAGCCGTTTGCACTGGAGCTGATCTACCGGCGCAACATCTCGCGAGACGATCTGGTCAGCACCAGCGTCGATGAGATCAAACGCCTTGCCGGTCCTCGGGTCACTTCAGCGCAATTGGCCGGCTGGCAGGCGCAGATGCAGCAATCCTTTGTCGACGTCCAGGCCGGCACGCGCATAACCGGCGTGTATCTGCCGGGGCAGGGCGCGCGGTTTTTTGTCGGCCAGAAGCTGCAGCATGAGATTGAGGATCCACAGTTTGCCAAGGCGTTTTTCGATATCTGGCTGGATCCGCGAACACGCAGTCCCGAGTTGCGCGAGCAGTTGTTGGGGGTGAACCCATAGGTTCAGTGATCTTGCGCTTCAAGGCACTAGGCGAAACGACTAAGCTGCCGGGCTCCCGTTTTTGTTTCTGGATGTGTGCGTGAAATTCAGTCTGCCCAAAATCGCCACCGCGCCGTTTTGCCCGCCGGAAGTGGCCGGCAGTGTTGCGGTCGATCCGACTGCCTCGTTCTTCAAACGTGTGCTGCGTTTCGCCGGTCCCGGTTTGCTGGTGTCGATCGGCTACATGGACCCGGGCAACTGGGCGACCGCGATCGAGGCCGGTTCGCGTTTCGGCTACAGTCTTTTATTCGTCGTGTTGCTGGCGAGTCTGGCCGGCATGGTGGTGCAGTGCCTGTGTTCGCGGCTAGGCATCGCCACCGGGCGCGATCTGGCGCAGTTGTCCCGCGAGCGCTACAGCACGCCGACCGCGCGCCTGCAATGGATACTGGCGGAGATCTCGATCATCGCCACCGACCTCGCCGAAGTGCTTGGCTGCGCTCTCGCGTTTCACTTGCTGCTCGGTTGCTCGCTGACCTTCGGTATCGCTCTGACGGCGTTCGACACGCTGCTGGTGCTGGCCCTGCAGAACCGGGGATTTCGCCGTCTCGAAGCGATCATGCTGGTGCTGGTCGCGACCATCGGTGTGTGTTTCTTCGTCGAATTGTTGTTGATCAAACCGTACTGGCCAGACGTGGCGCTGGGCTTCAAACCCTCGCTGTCCGCGATCAGCGATGCGGCGCCGCTGTATCTGGCCATCGGCATCCTCGGCGCCACAGTGATGCCGCATAACCTGTATCTGCACACCTCGATCGTGCAAACGCGGATGATCGGCAAGGACCTGGCGAGCAAACAGGACGCGGTGAAACTGGCGCGCATCGACACCATCGGTTCGCTGGCCCTGGCGCTGCTGGTCAACGCGGCGATCCTGATTCTCGCGGCGGCGGCGTTTCACCAGTCCGGGCACACCGATGTGGTCGACATTCAGGACGCCTATCACCTGCTCGATCCGCTGGTGGGCGGTGCGCTGGCCAGTGTGTTGTTCGGCGTGGCGCTGCTCGCGTCGGGGCAGAGTTCGACCTTCACCGGGACCATCGCCGGGCAGGTCATCATGGAAGGCTATCTGAACCTGCGCATCCCGTGCTGGCAGCGGCGTTTGATCACTCGCGGGCTGGCGCTGATTCCGGCGTTCATCGGCGTATGGCTGCTCGGTGATGGCGCTATAGGCAAATTGCTGGTGTTGAGCCAGGTGGTGCTCAGTCTGCAACTGCCGTTCGCCTTGTACCCGCTGATTCGCATGACCAACGATCGGCAATTGATGGGGCCGTTCGTCAATCGCTGGCCCACGCGGGTGCTGGCTTGGGGGCTGTTTGTGTTGATCAGCGGGGCGAACAGTTGGTTGATATTGCAGTGGGCGGTTTGATCGCTGAGTTGCGGTAGCTGGCAGGGCCTCTTCGCGAGCAGGCTCGCTCCCACACGCCGCAATCTGGATGGGCAGCCGACGAGGGGTCATCCATCAACTTGTTTCGCGGCGGGCGAGCCTATACTGTATATGCACACAGTAAAGAGCCCGCGCCATGCAAATCATCGACAAGCTCAGCATCCTCGCCGACGCCGCCAAGTACGACGCCTCCTGCGCCAGCAGTGGTGCGCCCAAGCGCAGCTCCGAGGGCAAGAGCGGGCTCGGTTCGACGGACGGCATGGGCATTTGCCACAGCTACACGCCGGACGGGCGCTGTGTGTCGTTGCTGAAAATCCTGCTGACCAACTTCTGTCTTTACGATTGTCAATATTGCGTCAATCGCCGTTCCAGCGATGTGCCGCGTGCGCGCTTCACCCCGGAAGAAGTCGTGACGCTGACCATGGATTTCTACCGGCGCAACTGCGTCAGCGGGCTGTTTCTCAGCTCCGGGATCATTCGCTCGGCGGACTACACCATGGAGCAACTGGTGCGGGTGGCGAAGTTGCTCCGTGAAGAGCACGAATTTCGCGGCTACATCCATTTGAAGACCATTCCGGAAGCCGATCCGGCCTTGATCGAAGAAGCCGGGCGTTATGCCGACCGCCTCAGCGTCAACATAGAATTGCCCACCGATGCCAGTCTGCAGACGCTGGCGCCGGAGAAGGACATCACCTCGATCAAGCAAGCGATGAACACCATCTACACCGGCGTGCAAACAGTGTTGAACGAACCGCGCTCGGCCAAGTTCGCCCCGGCCGGGCAAAGCACGCAATTGATTGTCGGTGCCGATGACACCGATGACAGCACCATCCTGCACAGCGCCCAGTCCCTGTATGGCAACTTCCGTTTGCGCCGGGTCTATTACTCGGCATTCAGTCCGATCCCCGACAGCCCGAAAAGCGTACCGCTCGCCGCGCCACCGCTGATGCGCGAGCACCGTTTGTATCAGGCTGATTTCCTCCTGCGCAGCTACGGCTACAGCGCTGACGAATTGCTCAAAGGCCCGGGCAATCTGGCGCTCGATATCGACCCGAAGCTGGCCTGGGCGCTGGAAAATCGCGAAGTGTTCCCGCTCGACCTCAACCGTGCTGACGCGACGTTGATCGCACGGATCCCGGGCATCGGCTTGCGCACCACCGAGCGCCTGGTCGAGTTGCGCCGTCAGCGCCGCATCCGTTACGAAGATGTGGCACGGATGCGCTGTGTGCTCGCCAAGGCCAAGCCGTTCATCATCACCAGCGATTACCACCCGCAACAGGCGGAAGTCACCAGTCACATGCTCTACCAGCAATTGCGCGACCGGCCGATGCCGCAGCAGATGGGGTTGTGGGGATGATCAGTCTCGATTGTGACGATCTGTTCGACACCTGGCGCCAGCAGGCGCGCTGGTTGCTCAGCCATGAGATCGATCCGAGTCTGGTGAGCTGGGCGGTGGAGGGCGTTGGCGATCTGTTTGCCAGTGATGATCACGTGCCCGAAGAGCAGGGGCCGTTTCAGGCGCGTATTCCCCGTGCGCTGCTCGCCACCCTCGAACAAGCGGCGCGCTATCGCGGCGAACAGCGCTGGAGCCTGTTGTATGAAGTGCTCTGGCGCGTCAGTCACGGCGACCGCACGGCGATGATGGCCGGCGACAAGCTCGGCAGCGAATTGCAGCGGCGCATCAAGCAGGTCAGCCGCGAGGCCCATCATCTGCATGCGTTTGTGCGTTTCATCGAGCGGCCGAAGGATCAGCCCGGTCCACAATATGTGGCGTGGCACGAACCGGCCCATGACATCCTGCACAGCGCCAGCGAGCATTTCATCGGGCGCATGGGCCAGCATCGCTGGTTGATCGCCACGCCGCGCGATGGTGTGTACTACGACGGTGAGCAATTGATTCACGAGCGGCAATGCCCGATTGAATGGCAGCAACTGGCACAGAACGTCGACGACCCCCACGGCGATTTGTGGTTGACCTACTACAGCCACATCTTCAACCCGGCGCGGTTGAACCCGAAGGTCATGCAAGGGCATTTGCCGGTGCGGTTCTGGAAGAATCTGCCGGAGGGCGAGTTGATACCGGGATTGATCACCCAGGCGCGGATGGGCAAGCAGCAGAATGGGCAGGCGAGCGGGATTGCTGATCGACTTGGTAAACGGATTGCCTTGAAGAGCGAAAAGCCTACCCTCACCCCAGCCCTCTCCCGGAGGGAGAGGGAGCCGACCGAGGTGTTCTTGCGAACTCCATCGACCTGAATGGCCGAGGTGAATGCGATTTTTGAAAAGCGCACAAGTCGGCTCCCTTTCCCCCTCGCCCCCCTGGGGGAGAGGGCTGGGGTGAGGGGGAAAAGATCTCCAGCCTTACACAAAAAAAACCAACAACCACAATCAAAAAAGCCCCCCACCAATCACTCGGTGGAGGGCTTTTGTGCATCAGCAGTCGTCAGATCAAACCTTGACAATCCAGCCCGCTGGCGCTTCGATGTCGCCGGTCTGCACGCCAGTCAGCTCTTTGTAGAGCTGCTGGGTCACCGGGCCTACCTCGGTTTCGCTGTGGAACACATGCAGGTGATCGTTGTAGCTGATGCCACCGATCGGCGTGATCACCGCAGCGGTACCGCAGGCACCGGCTTCCTTGAAGTCCGACAGCTTGTCGATCAGCACGTCGCCTTCAACCACTTCCAGGCCCAGACGCGATTTGGCCAGTTCGATCAGCGACAGGCGGGTGATGCCTGGCAGGACCGATGGCGAGTTCGGGGTGACGAACTTGTTGTCGTGAGTGATTCCGAAGAAGTTGGCCGAACCGACTTCCTCGATCTTGGTGTGGGTCATCGGATCGAGGTAGATCGCGTCGGCGAAGTTGGCTTTCTTGGCTTTCGAACCCGGCATCAGGCTGGCGGCGTAGTTGCCACCGACCTTGGCCGCGCCGGTGCCTTGCGGCGCCGCGCGGTCGTAGCTGGAGATCTGGAAGTTGTGCGGAGTCAGGCCGCCCTTGAAGTAGGCGCCGACCGGGATGCAGAAGATCGAAAAGATGAACTCGGGCGCAGTGCGTACGCCGATGTTGTCACCGACGCCGATCACGAACGGGCGCAGGTACAGCGCGCCGCCGGTGCCGTACGGCGGGATGAAACGCTCGTTGGCGCGAACCACGGCTTTGCAGGCTTCGATGAACTGCTCGGTGTCGACCGTCGGCATCAGCAGACGCGCGCAGCTGCGTTGCATGCGCAGGGCGTTCTGGTCCGGGCGGAACAGGTTGATCGAGCCGTCCTTGCAGCGATAGGCCTTCATGCCTTCGAAGCACTGCTGACCGTAGTGAAGGGCAGTGGAGCCTTCGCTGATGTGCAGGACGTTATCTTCGGTCAGGGTGCCTTTGTCCCACTCGCCATCGCGAAAGTACGACAGATAGCGCTTGTCGGTCTTGATGTAGTCAAAACCCAGCTTGTCCCAATTGATGCTTTCGTTACCCATGACACCCTCTATCACTGAACAACCGCCGAAACGGTTCAAGGCTTCTGACGTTTTTTTGGATGGGCACAACAATACTTCATTCTTGAGCGGTTTCGCAGCTTGTGGCGAGGGGATTTATCCCCGCTGGGCTGCGAAGCGGCCCCTTTGGCTCAGATATCTGACGTTCGGCGGTGGCCGATTTTGCGGTTGCTGCGCAACCCAGCGGGGATAAATCCCCTCGCCACAGCGGCATTCGGCTGCATCTGTCACAGATGCAGCGCATGCCCCAGCGCCCGCAACGCCGCTTCCTGCACCGCTTCGCCCAAGGTCGGGTGGGCATGAATGGTGCCGCCGATGTCTTCCAGGCGCGCGCCCATTTCCAGGCTCTGCGCGAATGCCGTCGACAATTCGGAAACCCCGACACCCACCGCTTGCCAGCCGACAATCAAATGATTGTCACGACGTGCGACCACCCGGACGAAGCCGCTTTTCGATTCCAGGGTCATTGCGCGGCCGTTGGCGGCGAACGGGAAGCTTGCAACGATGCAGTCCAGCCCGGCAGCCTTGGCCTCGTCCGGAGTTTTGCCGACCACCACCAGTTCCGGGTCGGTAAAGCACACGGCGGCGATGGCGGTCGGGTTGAATTCGCGGCGCTTGCCACTGATCAGCTCGGCAACCATTTCGCCCTGAGCCATAGCGCGGTGGGCCAGCATCGGTTCGCCGCTCACGTCGCCAATGGCGTAGACGTTGCGCATGCTGGTTTGGCAACCGCTGTCGATCTTGATCGCCGAACCGTTCATGTCCAGATTCAACGCTTCGAGATTGAATCCCTGTGTATTGGGTTTGCGTCCGACCGCGACCAGTACCTGATCGGTTTCCAGATTGAGGGTTTCGCCTTCAGGATCGCGCACCTGCAATGTGCCGTCGAAACCCAGCACACTGTGTTTGAGGTACAGCTTCACCCCCAGTTGCTTGAGCGCCTCATGCACCGGTTGTGTCAGCTCCGCGTCGTAAGCCGGAAGAATTCGATCCTGTGCCTCGACCACACTGACCTCGGCGCCGAGCTTGCGATAGGCGATGCCCAGCTCCAGGCCGATGTAACCACCGCCGACCACCACCAGACGTTTCGGCACAGACGTCGGCGCCAGCGCTTCGGTGGAGGAGATGATCGGTCCGCCAATCGGCAGGATCGGCAGGTTGACGCTGGTCGAACCGGTGGCCAGTACCAAGTGCTCGCACTGGATGCGCGTTTCGCCGACTTCCACGGTTTTGCCGTCGATGATTTTCGCCCAGCCGTTGATGACCTGAACCTTGTTTTTCCTCAGCAGCGCGGCGACACCAGTGGTCAGGCGATCAACGATGCCGTCCTTCCACTCGACGCTTTTGCTGATATCCAGGGTCGGTGCGGCAACGCTGATGCCCAACGCCGAATGCTGGCTGTGATGCTGCGTCTGATGAAACTGCTCTGCCACATGAATCAGCGCTTTCGACGGAATGCAGCCGATATTCAGGCAGGTGCCGCCCAACGATTGGCCTTCGACCAGGATGGTCGGGATGCCCAGTTGCCCGGCGCGGATTGCCGTGACGTAACCGCCGGGGCCGCCGCCGATGATCAGCAGGGTGGTGCTCAGAGATTGCATTCGGGCTTACTCCACAAACAGAGTGGCAGGTTGTTCGAGCAAGCCACGAATGGCCTGGATGAAAAGCGCCGCGTCCATGCCGTCGACCACGCGGTGATCGAAGGAGCTGGAGAGGTTCATCATCTTGCGGATCACCACCTGGCCTTTGACCACCATTGGCCGCTCGACGATTTTGTTCACGCCGACAATGGCCACTTCCGGCAGGTTCAGCACCGGCGTGCTGACAATGCCGCCCAGCGCACCGAGGCTGGTCAGAGTAATGGTCGAACCGGACAGCTCATCGCGGCTGGCCTTGCCATTGCGCGCGGCGTTGGCCAAACGCGAAATTTCCGCGGCGCTGTCCCACAGGCTGCGCGCTTCGGCGTGACGCACCACAGGCACCATCAGGCCGACATCGCTTTGCGTGGCGACGCCGACATGCACCGCGCCCAGGCGCGTAATGACTTGCGCTTCGTCGTCGTAACGGGCGTTCATCTGCGGGAAGTCGCGCAGGGCGACGACCAGCGCGCGAACGAGGAACGGCAACAAGGTCAACTTGCCACGGCTGGCGCCATGCTTTTCATTCAGATGCGCACGCAGTTCTTCGATCGCGGTGACGTCGATTTCTTCAACATAACTGAAGTGCGCGGCACGCTGAGTAGCGTCCTGCATGCGCTGGGCAATCTTGCGGCGCATGCCGATCACTTGAATCTGTTCTTCGTCGTTACGCTGGGCGTACGCGGCGGCAACCGGTGCCGAAGCGTTCGACTGACCTTGCGCCAGATAGGCTTCAAGGTCTTCGTGCAGCACACGACCGGCCGGGCCGGAACCGCGCACCAGACGCAATTGAATACCCAGATCCAGCGCATGTTTGCGCACGGCCGGCGATGCGAGCGGGCGTTCATCCGCTTCGCGAGCAACCATCGGGCCTTGGCAAACGGCAGCCGGACGTGGTGCGGCGGCTGCGGCGGGTTTGCTTTCGACAGCGGCTTCAACCTTCGGCGCAACCGGTGCTTCTTTGACCGGCGCGGGCGCGGCGGACTCTTTAAGGTTGCCAGCCCCTTCGACTTCAATGCTGATCAGCACACTGCCGACCGCCATCACTTCACCCGGCTGACCACCGAGCGCTATCACTTTTCCGTGTACCGGCGATGGAATATCGACCATCGCCTTGTCGGTCATCACGTCCGCCAGCACCTGATCTTCAACCACCAGATCGCCGACCTTGACGTGCCACTGCGACAGTTCTACTTCTGCGATGCCTTCGCCGATGTCCGGCATCTTGATAACGTGCGTGCCCATTCAGACCTCCATGACCCGTTTCAACGCCGCGCCCACTCGGGACGGCCCTGGGAAATACGCCCACTCCTGCGCGTGCGGGTAGGGGGTGTCCCAACCGGTGACGCGCTCGATCGGCGCTTCCAGGTGATGGAAGCAATGCTCTTGCACCAGCGACACCAGCTCGGCGCCGAAACCGCAGGTGCGGGTGGCTTCGTGAACCACCACGCAGCGGCCGGTTTTCTTCACCGACTTGACGATGGTTTCCAGGTCCAGCGGCCACAGGCTGCGCAGGTCGATAACTTCGGCATCGACGCCGGATTCTTCGGCAGCGACTTGCGAGACGTATACCGTGGTGCCGTAGGTCAGCACGGTCACGTCCTTGCCCGGACGAGTGATCGCGGCAACGTCCAGCGGCACGGTGTAGTAACCGTCCGGCACCTGGGCTTGCGGGTGTTTCGACCACGGGGTTACCGGGCGGTCGTGATGGCCATCGAACGGGCCGTTGTACAGGCGTTTCGGCTCAAGGAAGATCACCGGGTCATCGTTTTCGATGGAAGCGATCAGCAGGCCTTTGGCGTCGTACGGGTTGGACGGCATGACCGTGCGCAGACCGCAGACCTGAGTGAACATCGCCTCGATGCTCTGGCTGTGGGTCTGGCCGCCGTAGATGCCGCCGCCGCAAGGCATGCGCAGGGTCATCGGTGCGGTGAATTCACCGGCCGAGCGATAACGCAGACGCGCTGCTTCGGAGATGATCTGGTCGGAGGCGGGGTAGACGTAGTCGGCGAACTGGATTTCGGCGACCGGACGCAAACCGTAGGCGCCCATGCCGACGGCCACGCCGACGATGCCGCTTTCCGAGATCGGCGCGTCGAACACCCGCGAGGTGCCGTACTTGGTCTGCAGGCCTTCGGTGCAGCGGAACACGCCGCCGAAGTAGCCGACGTCCTGACCGAACACGACGACGTTGTCATCACGCTCAAGCATCACATCCATGGCCGAGCGCAGGGCCTGGATCATGGTCATGGTGGTCGTGGTCATGGCGGTTTCCAACTGAATATTGTTGTTGTGATCGTTCATGTCAGATCCCCAACTGCTGACGCTGGCGCTTCAAGTGCTCCGGCATCTCTTTGTAGACGTCTTCGAACATGGTCGCGGCGCTTGGAATCTGCCCGCCGGCGAGGGTGCCGTACTGTTCGGCCTGTTTCTGCGCGGCAATCACTTCGGCTTCGAGTTCGGCGCTGACGGCGCTGTGCTCTTCCTCCGACCAGTGGCCGGCCTTGATCAGGTGCTGTTTCAGACGCGCGATCGGATCGCCGAGCGGGAAGTGGCTCCAGTCATCGGCAGGGCGGTATTTTGATGGGTCGTCGGAGGTCGAGTGCGGGCCGGCGCGGTAGGTGACCCATTCGATCATGGTCGGGCCGAGGTTGCGCCGGGCGCGTTCGGCAGCCCAGGCGGACGCAGCGTAGACCGCGTAGAAATCGTTGCCATCGACCCGCAGCGAGGCGATGCCGCAACCGACGCCGCGTCCGGCGAAAGTCGTGGCTTCACCGCCGGCGATGGCCTGGAAGGTGGAAATTGCCCACTGGTTGTTGACCACGTTGAGGATCACCGGCGCGCGATAAACGTGGGCGAAGGTGAGGGCGGTGTGGAAGTCCGATTCGGCGGTGGCGCCGTCACCGATCCACGCCGAGGCGATTTTGTTATCGCCCTTGATCGCCGAGGCCATGCCCCAGCCAACGCCCTGAATGAACTGAGTGGCGAGGTTGCCGGAGATGGTGAAGAAACCGGCGTCCTTGACCGAATACATGATCGGCAACTGGCGGCCCTTGAGCGGATCGCGCTCGTTGGACAGCAGTTGGCAGATCAGGTCGACCAGCGGCACATCGCGGGCCATCAGGATGCTTTGCTGGCGGTAGGTCGGGAAGCACATGTCGTCGATGTTCAGTGCCAACGCCTGGGCGCTGCCGATGGCTTCTTCGCCAAGGCTCTGCATGTAGAACGACATCTTTTTCTGCCGCTGGGCGACGACCATGCGGTTGTCGTAGATGCGCGTCTTGAGCATCGCGCGCATGCCTTTGCGCAGGATTTCGACCGGCACGTTTTCGGCCCACGGGCCGAGGGCGTTGCCCTGATCGTCGAGCACGCGAATCAGGCCACGGGCGAGGTCGGCGGTGTCAGCGGGTTCTACATCGACAGGAGGTTTGCGCACCGTACCGGCATCGGTCAGATGCAGGTAGGAGAAATCGGTTTTGCAGCCGGGACGGCCCGAGGGTTCAGGGACGTGCAGGCGCAGCGGTTCATACGCTTGGGTCATGGCTTCTACGCTCGATCTTGTGAATTTCTTGTAGTGAGCTGGCAGTCATTCCGGGATGAGGAAATCTTGTCCTACAACAATCATAGGCGTGGCCAAGAAGAATATTTCTCTGTGTTTCGTTGCGCTGGCGACCATTTGCAGATAGAAATTCTGCATAAACATAAAAAACAGGTGGTTTTGTCTCATGCGCAAACTGGACCGTACCGACATCGGCATTCTCAACAGCCTTCAGGAGAACGCGCGCATCACCAACGCCGACCTCGCTCGCTCGGTGAACCTGTCGCCGACGCCGTGCTTCAACCGGGTCAAGGCCATGGAAGAATTGGGCTTGATTCGCGAGCAGGTCACGCTGCTGGATGCCGATCTGCTGGGGCTGCACGTGAACGTGTTCATTCACGTCAGCCTGGAAAAGCAGGTAGAGGAGGCGTTGCAGCATTTCGAGGAAGCGATTTCCGATCGGCCTGAGGTGATGGAGTGCTACTTGATGGCGGGTGATCCGGATTATCTGATTCGCGTGCTGGTGCCGAGCATTCAGTCGCTGGAACGCTTCATGATGGATTTTCTGACCAAGGTGCCGGGTGTGGCGAACATCCGCTCCAGCTTTGCGCTGAAGCAGGTGCGCTACAAGACGGCGTTGCCATTGCCGGCGAATGGGTTGACCCTGGGCGCATAACCTGACCTGATGCACCCGACCCGCCGACGCCGACCGTTCCCACGCGCAGCAAAGGAATGCCGCCAGGGACGCTCCGCGTTCCGCCTCAAGAAGTGACGCAGAGCGTCACGGGATGCATTCCCACGCAGAGCGTGGGAACGATCAGACTTAGGGCGCCTGACTAGGGGTCAGAGTTTGTTGAGCGGAATTTTCAGGTAAACCACGCCATTCCCCTCAGGCGCCGGCATATTCCCCGCCCGCACATTCACCTGAATCGCCGGCAGCAGCAACGTCGGCATGCCTAACCCAGCGTCACGTGTCGTGCGCATCTCGACGAAAGCCGCTTCATCAATCCCGTCATGCACATGAATATTGCTTTTGCGCTGTTCGCCGACAGTGGTCTGGCACTGTGACGCGCGGCCCTCGGGCGGGTAGTCGTGGCAGACGTAGAGCTTCACGCTGGCCGGAAAAGCCAGCAGCTTCTGGATCGACTTGAACAATTGCTGCGCGTTGCCGCCGGGGAAATCACAGCGCGCCGTGCCGACGTCGGGCATGAACAGCGTGTCGCCGACGAGGATCTGTTCGCCGTCGATCAGGTACGCCATGTCCGCTGGCGTATGGCCGGGGACGTGCAGGGCGGTGGCCTTGAGATTGCCGATCATGAACGATTCGTTCGGTGCAAACAGATGATCGAACTGCGAGCCATCGACGCAAAATTCCGGCTCCAGATTGAACAGCGCCTTGAACACATTCTGCACTTTGCTGATCGACTCACCGATGGCGATCTTGCCGCCCAGTTCTCGACGCAGGTACGGCGCGGCAGACAGGTGATCGGCGTGGGCGTGGGTTTCCAGCAGCCATTGCACTTGCAGCCGGTGCGCACGCACGAAAGCGATGATCTTGTCCGCCTGCGCCGTGCCGGTGCGCCCGGCGGCGCCATCATAGTCGAGCACCGGGTCGACGATCGCGCACTGGCCGCCGTCGGCTTCATAGACCACGTAGCTGTAGGTCGAGGAGGCGGGGTCGAGGAACGCTTCAATCTGGGCGGGCATGGCGAAAACCTGTGCTGGGGAATTTCGGGTTGCAACAGTTTATGTAAAAACATAATGTTCGCAGCTTAAGTGACCTTCAAGGCCTCGTGCAAATGCAATCCAGTCTGACCGAATGTGAAGTCGCCCAACTGCGCGCCTCGGCGTCCAAAGCCTGCGCCTTGCTCAAAGCCCTGGCCAATGAGGATCGTCTGTTGATTCTCTGTCAACTGACCCAGGGCGAACGCAACGTCGGCGAGCTGGAAAAAATGACCGGCGTACGCCAGCCGACGCTGTCCCAGCAACTGGGCATCTTGCGCGACGAAGGGCTGGTCGCGACCCGCCGCGAAGGCAAATACATTTTCTACGGCCTGGCCAGTCACGAAGTGATCCAGGTGATGAAAACCCTGTCGGGGTTGTATTGCGGAGCGGTACTCAAGAGCTGGGAACAGCCATAAATGCCAGCCCTTACAAACACCTCTTGTGGGAGCGAGCCTGCTCGCGAAGGCGGCGTGTCAGCCGACAAATAGTTGACTGAGCCACCGCTTTCGCGAGCAGGCTCGCTCCCACATTAGTTGTTGTGGTGAGCCAAAAAAAACCTTGCGTGCAGCAAAAGGAACAAGCAATGAACGATCAACACTGGGGCCCATCCATCAGTGCGGACATCGTGGTCATCGGCGGCGGCACGGCCGGCATCGGTTTTGTTGCCAGCCTGCTCAAGCGTGACCCGCAGCTCAAAGTCACCGTGATCGAACCGAGTTCACAGCATTACTATCAACCGGCGTGGACGCTGGTCGGTGGTGGTGCGTTTGATGTGAAAGACACCGTCAGGCCGATGAGCCAAGTCATGCCACGTCAGGCAACGTGGATTCAGGCCAGCGTCAGCGCCATCGACCCGCAAAGCCGCCAACTCACCCTCGACGACCAACGCACCGTCAGCTATCAGAACCTGATCGTCTGCCCCGGCCTGCGCCTGGCCTGGGAGAAAATCGAAGGCTTGCAGGAAAGCCTCGGTCAGCACGGCGTCACCTCCAACTACAGCTATCAACACGCCCAGTACACCTGGGATCAAGTGCAGAAACTGCGCGACGGCCGGGCGCTGTTCACCCAGCCAGCGATGCCGATCAAATGCGCCGGCGCACCGCAGAAGGCCCTGTATCTGTCTTGCGATTACTGGCGCAAATCCGCCGTGCTGAAAGACATCAACGTCGAATTCAATCTCGCTGGCACTGCGCTGTTTGGCGTGCCGACCTTCGTGCCGCCGTTGATGAAGTACATCGAACAGTACGACGCGCAACTGGCGTTCAACTCGAATCTGGTCAAGGTCGATGGCCCGGCGAAAATCGCGTGGTTTGACGTCAAGGACGCCGACGGCAATGTCAGCCGGGTCGCGAAAACCTTCGATCTGCTGCACGTCGTGCCGCCACAAGTCGCGCCGGATTTCATCGCCCAGAGTGCGCTGGCCGATGCCGGCGGTTGGTGCGAAGTCGATCCGCACAGCTTGCAGCATCCGCGCTATCGCGAGGTGTTCGCGCTGGGCGATATCTGCGGCACCAGCAACGCGAAAACCGCCGCAGCGGTGCGCAAGCAGGTGGTCGTCGTTGCACAGAACCTGCTGGCCGCGCGCAAACAACAGCCGCTGCCGCTAAAGTACGACGGCTACGGCTCGTGCCCGCTGACGGTGGAGAAGGGCAAGGTGATCCTCGCCGAGTTCGGCTATGGCGGCAAACTGCTGCCGACTTTCCCGCTGGACCCGACCGTGGCCCGCCGTTCGGCGTGGTGGCTGAAGGCGACGCTGCTGCCGTGGTTCTACTGGCACGGCATGCTCAAGGGCCGCGAGTGGCTAACGCGTCTGTCCAGGGTCGACTGAGAAAACCCCTATGTTGCTGGCAAGTCTGTTTGGCGTGGTGATGGGGTTGGTCCTCGGCCTGACCGGCGCAGGCGGCGGGATTCTCGCGGTGCCGGCGCTGGTGCTCGGGCTCGGCTGGACGATGACGCAAGCGGCGCCGGTGGCCTTGTTTGCGGTCGGCAGCGCGGCGGCGGTCGGGGCGATCGACGGTTTGCGCCATGGCCTGGTGCGTTACCGCGCGGCGCTGTTGATCGCCGCGTTGGGCGCGGTGTTTTCGCCGCTGGGGATCTACTTCGCACATCAGTTGCCGGAAAAGATTCTGATGATGCTGTTCAGCCTGCTGATGGTCTTGGTCGCTTGGCGAATGTTCAGAAAAGAGCGTCAGCAAGCCGGGCCGAGCGATCACGGCCATGCCAGTTGGGGGCAGAAAAACTGCATGCTCAACGAGCAGACCGGGCGCTTCGACTGGACCGCCAAATGCACCGCCACCCTGGCTGCACTGGGAGCGGTTACTGGCGTGGTTTCGGGTTTACTGGGCGTCGGCGGCGGCTTTCTGATCGTGCCGGCGTTCAAGCAACTGACCGATGTGCAGATGCGCGGCATCGTTGCGACGTCATTGATGGTGATCAGTCTGATTTCCGCGATCGGGGTGATCGGCGCGTTTCATGCGGGGGTGCGTATCGACAGCCAGGGCGCGGCGTTCATCGTTGCCAGCATCGTTGGCATGATCATCGGTCGCAGGCTGTGCGCGCAGGTGCCGGCGCGAGCGTTGCAGGTGGGGTTTGCCAGTGTCTGTCTGGTGGTCGCGGGGTACATGTTGGTGCGGGCGTGAAGATCAACAAATCGCAGCCTCGTTGCACTCGACAGCTCCTACAGGGGAATGCGATTCCTGCAGGAGCTGCGATCTTTTCAGCGGGTTACAACACCAGGTGCGGCAGCCACAGCGAAATCGCCGGAACGTAGGTCACCAGCAGCAGCACCAGGAACAGCACGCCATAGAACGGCAGCAGCGCTTTCACGGTGCTTTCGATACTGACCTTGCCCACCGCCGAGCCGACGAAGAGCACCGCGCCCACCGGCGGTGTTATCAGTCCGATTCCTAGGTTGACCAGCATGATCATGCCGAACTGCACCGGGTCGACACCGATGCCCATGATCACTGGCATCAGGATCGGCGTAAGGATCAGGATCAGCGGCGCCATGTCCATCACCGTGCCGAGCAACAGCAGCATGACGTTGATGCACATCAGGATCACGTAGCGGTTGTCCGACAGGGTCAGGAACAGCGTGGTGATTTTCGCCGGGATCTGCATCAGCGTCATGATGTAGCCGAAGCTGGCGGCGAAACCGATCAGGATCATCACGATGGAGATGGTGCGCACCGTGCGATGCATCAGCTTGGGCAACTCGCTCCATTTGTAATCGCGGTAGATGAACATGGTCACGAAGAATGACCACAACACCGCGATGGCCGCCGATTCAGTGGCGGTGAAAATACCCGAGAGGATGCCGCCGAGGATGATCACC
Organism: Pseudomonas iranensis; assembly: GCF_014268585.2. NCBI lineage: Bacteria > Pseudomonadati > Pseudomonadota > Gammaproteobacteria > Pseudomonadales > Pseudomonadaceae > Pseudomonas > Pseudomonas iranensis. The sequence goes on along the minus strand of NZ_CP077092.1, from coordinate 3,931,728 downwards.
ATCGCCATCATGCCCCACAGGGCTTCGCCGACGATCTTCAGCGCCTGGCGCATCGGAATCACTTCGCCCTTGGGGTAGTTGCGCTTTTTCGCGAAGATCAGGCACAGCACCATCAGGCAGGCGCTCATCAGCAGGCCCGGGACGATGCCGGCCATGAACAGCGAAGCGATCGACACCGTACCGCCAGCGGCCAGCGAGTAGAGCACCGAGTTGTGGCTTGGCGGAGTCAGCAGGGCTTGCACCGAACCGCTGACGGTCACGGCGGTGGAGAAGTCCCGTGGATAGCCCTTGCGTTCCATCTCGGGAATCAGCACCGAACCCACCGACGCGGTGTCGGCGACCGACGAACCGGAGATCGCGCCGAAGAACGTCGAGGCAACAATGTTGACCAGCGACAGACCACCACGGACGAAACCTACCAGCACCCCGGCACACGCCACCAACCGCCGGGACATGCCGCCCTCGGCCATGATCGCGCCGGCCAGGACGAAGAACGGAATGGCCAGCAGCGAGAATTTGTTCACCCCCGAGGCGACCTGGATCATCACCGCCTGGAAGGGAATGTCGATCCACCAAGCGCCGATCAGCGCAGCGGCGCCCAACGCGTAAGCGACCGGCATGCCGATCAGGATCAATACGATAAAACTGCCCAGCAGGATCAGAGCGTCCATTAAACGGCACCTTCACTTTCTTCAACCAGGTCGAACTGCACGACCCGACGTTTGCTCTGGTCACCGAGCAAGAGTTTTTCCACGACAAAAATCAGCGTCAGCAAGCCGCCCAGGGGGATCGGCAGATAGGTCACGCCAACCCGCAGATCGGGCAGGGCGGCCATGAACTGGTTCCAGGTGGACATGCACAGCTTGGTGCCCCAGATGGTCATGAAGATGCAGATGGCCGCCATCAGCAGTTGCGAAAAAATCGCTGCTGCGGATTTCAGCTGCGGTGGCATGCGGTCGGTGAGCATGGCCACGGCCATGTGCGCACCGGCGCGGTAACTGGCGGCGGCGCCGATGAAGGTGAACACCATCATCAGCAGGATCGCCGTTGGCTCAGGCCAGCTCGAACCGGTGCCGAGCACGTAGCGGGCGAACACGCCCCAGGGAATCATCAGGGAAATCGCCAGGACGGAAAGGCCGGCGACCCAGATGCACGTCATGTAGATTTTGTCGTTGATACGCAGCAGCAGATTCTTCATCGGGTTCCACCGTAACCGGGCGCGCCTGAACCGCTGGCGCGCCGGGCCTTTTTCATGAGTACAAAGCGGGAGGCGTTACTGAACGGCTTCGATCTTTTTGATCAGGTCGGCGTACTTCGCGCCGTACTTTTCCCGTACTGGAGCGGTGGCGTCGTAGAAGGGTTTTTTGTCGACTTCGATGAACTCGACGCCAGCGGCCTTGAGTTTTTCTTCACTGGCAGCGGACTTCTTGTCCCACAGCACGCGCTCTTCAGCCTGGGCAGCCTTGGCGGCTTTTTTCACCAGTTGCTGTTGATCCGGAGTGAGTTTTTCCCAGGTGATTTTCGACATCACGATCGGCTCCGGCAGGATCAAGTGACCGGTCAGGCTGTAGAACTTGGCGTTCTGGAAGTGGTTGTGTTCGAGCAGGGTCGGCGGGTTGTTTTCCGCGCCGTCGATCACGCCGGTCTGCAGGGCGCTGAAGATCTCCCCGGTGTCCATGGCGATGCCGTTACCGCCCATGGCGTTCATCATGTCGATGAACATCGGATTGCCTTGTACGCGGATCTTCATGCCCTTGAGGTCTTCGAGCTTGCGCACCGGTTTCTTGGTGTAGATGTTGCGCGTGCCGCCGTCCATCCAGGCCAGGGCCACCAGGCCGAATTCGGAGTTGGTGATCTTGTCGAGAATCTCATCGCCCACCGGGCCATCGATGACGTTACGCATGTGTTGCTGGTCGCGGAAGATGAACGGCATGTTGAACACGTTCACATCCGGCACCACAGGGCCGACGATGCCCAGGCTGACACGCGACAGCTGCACCGCGCCGACCTGCATCTGCTCGATGACTTCCTTCTCGGAACCGAGCACACCGCCCGGGAAGTATTGGAAGGTCAGCTCGCCGTTGGTTTCCTTGGTCAGGGTATCGCCCATGGATTTTTCAGCCACCACGGTTGGGTAACCGGCGGGGTGAATGTCGGCAAATTTGAGTTTCATTTCCGCCTGAGCGGCACCGGCGAAGGTGAACATCAGCGGGAGTGCAGCGGCGAGCAAGGTGCGTTTGAAGTTCATGGGGGGTGAGTCTCCAGTCTTGTTATTTTTGTGTTCAAGGCGCAGCGGTGCAGCAGAGGGTCTAAAGCAAATCGTTGAATTGCGGTTCGGCGAGGCCCTTGACGCCCGGCTTCAGGGCGAACACGCCGCCGGCCAGCGATTGCGGGTCGTGGTCTTCGCCGGGGCGAATCGAGGCGACAAACAAGGTGTCCAGGTTGCTGCCGCCGAAAGCGCACATGGTCGGTTTCTTCACCGGCACTTCCAGGGAGAAATCCAGTCGGCCATCCGGGGCGAAGCGGTGGATCAGGCCGGCGTCGTTGGCGCAGATCCAGTAGCAGCCTTCGGCATCCACGGCGGCGCCATCGGGGCGGCCGGGGAAATGATTCATGTCGACGAAGATTCGGCGATTCGATGGCGTGCCGGTCTCGGTGTCGTAATCGAAGGCCCAGATCAGTTGCACATTGGGGTGCGAATCCGACAGGTACATGGTTTTACCGTCAGGGCTGAAAGCGAGGCCGTTGGGCACGATGAAGCCATCCAGCTGCGCTTCGATCACGCCCGTCTGCCCGGCGCTGTAGCGATAGAGCCGGCCTTCAGGCGCGTTCAGGCCCATGTTCAGCACCATGCTGCCCGCCCAGAAACGCCCTTGGCGATCGCAGCGACCGTCGTTGAGGCGCATGTCCGCGCGGCTGTGCTCGACAGTCGCGAGCAACTCACTGTCGAGGCTGCCGTCGCTGTGCGGGTGCAGGCGAAAGAAACCGCTTTCCATGCCGGCGACCCAGCCGCCACTGCGGTGGCGGGTGATGCAGGCGAGCATTTCCGGGGCCTTCCACGAGGCAACATGCCCGCTGTCAGCGCTCCAGCGTTGCAGCCCGCCGTTGGGAATATCGACCCAGTACAAGGCGTTTTCCTGCGGCACCCAGACCGGGCTTTCACCGACCGCGTTGCGGGCGTCGACGATCAATTCGGCTTGCATACTCATTCCCATGGTTTTTATTAAAGGGGATCAAGTCGAACGGTCAGTCGCCGAACGGGCCTGCTGCGACGAAGGCGCCGCCCTGATAGATCCGCGCCGGATCATCGTCGGCCGGCATCGGTTGCGCTTCGACCTTGTCGCGGAACACTTCCGAGGTGTCCTTGGCTTCGAAACCGAGGTGGCTGGCGTAGCGGTTGTCCCACCAGACGTCTTTGTTGGCGGACATGCCGTAGACCACGGTGTGGCCGACGTTCGGTGTGTACAGCGAGCGTTCGAGCAGTTGCGTGAGATCGTCGAAGCTCAGCCAGGTGTGCATCATCCGGCGGTTTTGCGGTTCGGGGAACGAGGAGCCGATGCGGATGCTGACGGTTTCGATGCCGTAGCGATCGAAGTAGAAACTGGCCATGTCTTCGCCGTAGGACTTGGACAAGCCGTAGTAACCATCGGGACGACGCGCTGAAGTGGCGTCGAGCTGTTGGTCCTGTTTGTAGAAACCGATGACGTGGTTGGAGCTGGCGAAGATCACCCGCTTCACACCGTGCTTGCGCGCCGCTTCGTAAATGTGGAACACGCCGCAGATGTTGGCACCGAGGATTTCTTCGAACGGGCGCTCGACCGAGACGCCACCGAAATGCAGGATTGCATCGACCCCTTCGACCAGTTGATGCACGGCTTGCTTGTCGGCGAGGTCGCAGAGCACGACTTCTTCGTGATCATCGACGGCCGGGGCGAGGGCGGCGATGTCGGACAGGCGCAGCACATTGGCGTAAGGGCGCAGGCGTTCGCGCAGGACTTTGCCGAGGCCTCCGGCGGCACCGGTCAGCAGCAGGCGGTTGAAAGGAGCGCGGGGGGTAGAGGTAGACGTCATGGCAATCCCTGAACACATTGTTATTAGGTTTGTTGTAGGTTGTCGTATGACTGCGCTGAAGTATCGGTAGGGTATCCGGATCTTGTCAACGCGACTTTTGGTGTAGATGACGGAAGGGGCGATTCATTTTCTCAAGACCCGATACCTGAATTGCAATGCAATCCCCTTGTGGGAGCGAGCCTGCTCGCGAATGCGGTGTGCCAGTCAGAACAAGTCGACTGGTCCGGCGCTTTCGCGAGCAGACTCGCTCCCACAGGGCAAACCGCCAACCGTTACAGCAACGAGATCGGATAGCTGATAAAAATCCGGTTCTCGTCAAATTCGTTGGTGCTGAAGTCCCGGCGAATGGTCGCGTTGCGCCATTTCACGTTGAGATTCTTCAGCGGGCCGCTCTGCACGGTGTAGGCCAGTTCCGATTCGCGGCCCCATTCCTTGCCGTCATTGGTGCTGGCGGTGTGTACGTTATCGCCGCTGATGTAGCGGTTCATCAGGGTCAGGCCAGGCACGCCCAGCGCAACGAAGTTGTAGTCGTGACGCACCTGCCAGGAGCGCTCTTTGGCGTTGTCATAACTGGCGTTGTAACTGTCGTTGGCCAGGGTGCCGCCGCTGGTGCCGTTGACGCGCATCCAGGCATCGTCGCCGGTGAGTTTCTGCAGGCCGACGTAGAAGGTGTTGCCACCGTACTTGGCCGAGAGCAGGGCGAACGCGGTCTTGTTGTCGAGGTCGCCCGCCTGAGCGCTGCCGTCTTCCTTGCCGGTGAAGAAACCGAGGTTGGCGCCCAGCGTCCAGTCGCCCATCGGCTGGCTGTGGCTGAGGTTGAAATACTGCTGCTGGTAGATGTCGGTGAGCTCGGCGTACCACACGCCGACCATCGTGCGCTTTTCGTTGAAGCTGTATTCGCCGCCGCCGAAGTTGAAGCGATCGGAGGTGAACGCACCGCGGCCGTTCATCGACATGTCTTCCATGCTCGCGTCGTTGCGCGGGCTGTTGCCACGGAACTGGCCGCCGTAAACGGTCAGGCCGTTGATCTCGGTGGACGTGATCTGGCCACCGCGAAAGGTCTGCGGCAGGGAGCGGCCGTCGTCGGAGCGCAGGATCGGCAGCACCGGCATCCATTCACCGACTTTCAATTCGGTCTTCGAGACTTTGGCTTTCAGCGCAACGCCGAGGCGGCCGAAGTTGTCGGCCGGGCGGCCGTCATCGTGGATCGGCAACAACTGCGTACCGCCAGTGCCTTTGCCGCCATCGAGCTTCTGCGAATACAGCCCGAGAACATCGAGGCCGAAGCCGACCGTGCCTTGGGTGAAGCCGGATTTGGCGTCGAGAATGAAGTTCTGCGTCCATTCTTCTGCCTTGCCCTGCGGATTGGCCGGGTTGACGAAGTTGCGGTTGAAGTAGGCGTTGCGCAGGTTCAGCGTGGCTTTGCTGTCGTCAAGAAAGCCTTCGGCATCGGCGCTCATCGGCAGGGCCAGAGCGAGGCTGCTGCAACCGATCAGGCTGAGGGTCGAACGCGGTTTGAAATGGGCAAAACGTGAAGGGCGGACGGAATTGCGGGCGAGTGGGCTCACTGTGACGCTCCCTGGATCGTTTGTTGTTTTTATTATTTGTCATACGTCGTCGTACAACATCGATGCGGATATTTCCCAGATTTACGGGGATTGTCAACTGGAAGTTATACGATGACCTCCCATGCGACGCAGAACCCCTGTGGGAGCGAGCCTGCTCGCGAATGCGGACTTTCCTTCAATGAAGTTGTCGACTGACACAGCGCTTTCGCGAGCAGGCTCGCTCCCACCGGGTTCCTTGGTGTCCGTCGAGTCGTGTATTGCCCGTCAAATTGCGGCAAACTTCCTCCACCCCCAGCACCAGGCCGATCCATGGATAAATACGCCCCGCGCAACTGGCAACCCCACGAAAAGCCCAGCCTGCCCGGTTCCCCGTCGACCCCGTTACACTCCACGCCCAAGCGCCTGGCTTATGCGGCGGTTGGCGTGCTGGTGGCGGTGACTGGTGGGTTGGGCAACTCGCTGGTGGTTGCCAACCTGCCTTACCTGCAAGGCTCGCTTGGCGCGACCACGGCGGAGATGGCCTGGCTGCCGGCGGCGTATGTGATGACCAACGTGTCGATGAACCTGCTGTTGGTGAAGTTTCGCCAGCAGTTCGGATTGCGCGCGTTCACCGAAGTATTTCTGGTGCTGTACGCGCTGGTGACCTTCGGCCATTTGTTCGTCAACGATCTCAACTCGGCAGTGGCGGTGCGGGCTGCCCACGGCATGGTCGGTGCGGCGCTGAGCTCGCTGGGTCTGTATTACATGGTCCAGGCGTTCCCGGCGAAATGGCGGCTCAAAGCGTTGGTACTCGGCCTCGGCACGTCGCAATTGGCGTTACCGCTGGCGCGACTGTTTTCCGAAGACCTGTTGCAGATCGCCGAATGGCGCGGCTTGTACTTGTTCGAACTGGGCATGGCCCTGCTGTCACTCGGCTGCGTGTTGCTACTGAAGTTGCCGCCCGGTGACCGTTTCAAGACCTTTGAAAAACTCGATTTCCTCACCTTCGCGATCCTCGCTACCGGTGTGGCGTTGTTGTGCGCGGTGCTGTCGCTCGGGCGGATCGACTGGTGGCTGGAGGCAGACTGGATCGGCGTGGCGCTGGCCTGTTCGATCGCGCTGATCATCATGGGCCTGGCCATCGAGCACAACCGCAGCAACCCGATGTTGATGACCCGTTGGCTGGGCAGCGGAACGATGATCCGCCTGGCGCTGGCGGTGACACTGATTCGCATGGTCACCTCGGAGCAATCCACCGGCGCCGTGGGGTTCATGCAGAACCTCAACATGGGCTATGAGCAGTTGCACAGTCTGTATGTGGTGATGCTGATCGGCAGCATCGCCGGGCTTGCCACCAGCGCGTTGACCATCGACCCCAAACATTTGCTGATGCCGTTGATCATTTCCTTGGCGCTGATGGCCACCGGTTCGGTGATGGACAGTTTCTCGAATAACCTGACCCGTCCCGCCAACATGTATTTCAGCCAGTTCCTGCTGGCATTCGGCAGCACGTTTTTTCTCGGCCCGACCATGGTCTTCGGCACGCGCAACGTGCTGACCAATCCGCGCAACCTGGTGAGCTTTTCCGTGCTGTTCGGGATCTGCAACAACCTCGGCGGACTGCTCGGTGCGGCGTTGCTCGGCACTTTTCAGATCGTGCGGGAGAAGTACCATTCCAGCCACATCGTCGATCACCTGGTGATGTCCGATCCGTTGGTGGCCGCGCGGGTGCAGAGCGGCGGCTCGGCCTTCGGCGGTTTGCTGGCGGACCCGAGCCTGCGCAATCTGGCCGGCATGCGCAGCCTCGCCAATGCGGCGACACGCGAAGCGAACGTGCTGGCCTATAACGATGTCTTCATGCTGATCGCGGTCATTGCCGTCCTGACTATGATCTGGCTTTCGATTCGTGCGTTGTGGCTGATGAGCACCACCAAAGCCATTGAACCGACACCTTCCGTACCACCCAGCGGTGCCACTTCTTCATGACCGAACCGACCACCACAACCACCAATGCCATCGCCGCCACGCCTGAAGGGGAGGCGCCGCCATCGTCACCGAATACCGCGCCGCGTTCGCTGCGGGTGCGGATCATTTCTTCGCTGGGCTTTGCCGCAATCGCCATCGTCGGCGTGCTGATCGTGTTGTATGCCTGGCAACTGCCGCCATTCAGCAGTGCGGTCGAAACCACCGAAAACGCCTTGATTCGCGGGCAGGTGACGATCATCGGGCCGCAGCTCAGCGGCTATGTGTTCGAGGTGCCGGTGCAGGACTTCCAGTACGTCAAGGCCGGGGATCTGCTGGTGCGTCTGGACGACCGCATTTATCAGCAACGCCTCGACCAGTCCCTGGCGCAACTGGCAGTGCAGAAGGCCGGACTGGCCAACGTCGTGCAGCAGCGCAACAGTGCCGAAGCGACGATCAAATTGCGTCAGGCGGTGCTCGCCGACAGCCAGGCGCAGTTGCGCAAGAGCGAGGCCGATCTGCGGCGTAATCAGGAGCTGGTGCGCGACGGCTCGGTGTCCAAGCGCGAATTCGACGTGACCCTCGCTGCCAACGCGCAAAGCACGGCTTCTGTGGCGCAGGCCAAGGCCAATCTGGAAATAGCCCGGCAGGATCTGCAAACGGTGATCGTCAATCGCGGCTCGCTGGAGGCCGCCGTGGCCAGCGCCGAAGCTGCGGTGCAACTGGCACGGATCGATCTGTCCAACACACGCATCGTCGCCCCGCGCGACGGCCAGCTCGGGCAGATCGGCGTGCGCCTCGGCGCCTACGTCAACTCCGGCGCGCAGCTGATGGCATTGGTCCCGGACCAGAAGTGGGTGATCGCCAACATGAAGGAAACCCAGATGGCCAACGTGCGTGTCGGGCAACCGGTACGCTTCACCGTCGACGCCTTGAACCACCGCAGATTCACCGGCCATGTGCAGCATATTTCGCCGGGCACCGGTTCTGAATTTGCCTTGCTGCAGGCCGACAACGCCACCGGCAACTTCGTCAAGATCGCCCAGCGGGTGCCGGTACGCATCACCATCGATCCCGATCAGCAGGAAGCAGAACGCTTGCGGCCGGGGATGTCAGTGGTTGTCAGCATCGACACCGCCGCCGGCGACACCCAACCCCACTGATCAATGCATGACCCTGTGGGAGCGAGCCTGCTCGCTCCCACAGGATTAGTGCTCACGAGCTCTATTCATTCGGGCGAGGGGGTGACCCGGCAACTTTTGCGGTTGCGGATCTGCTCGTCGCTGGGTCTCTCGCGAACGAATTCGAAGCGCGGTTCGCCTTCGCTGTAATGCACTAGCCAGCCCCATTCCAGTTCGCTTTCGTCCTGTCCGGGATGCGGTGGCCGGGCCCACCAGGGTTCTTTGCTGAGGATCTCGCGCATGGCAGCCTCCGGTTGATGGCAATCCTTGAACTATAGCTTCCTGTCGCGAGTCGTCAGAACAGGCTGTGTAGAATCGGCGCGATCATGACGATATGGGGGGCAGGGCGATGATTGATGAAGTGCGCAGGGATGAACCGTCGAAACGGCTGTTTTTCGCTTTGGACTGCCCGCCGGCGCAGCGCAAGGCAATCGCCCAGTGGCGCGCGGAGCTGGGTCTGCGCAGCGGCAAACCGGTGCCGGCGGATAACTTTCATCTGACTCTGCTGTTTCTTGGAGCGGTGCCGCTGGCGCAAATCCATGGCGTCTGCGAAGCAGCGGGCAATGTGCGTATTCCCGGCGAAACGTTGCGCATTGAGCTGGATCGCTTGCAGGTCTGGCATCGCGCCGGTGTGCTATCGCTGGCACCGGAACAGGCGCCGCCGGCGTTGTTGCGCCTGGTCTACGCGCTGGAACAGGCGATGCTGCCGTTCGGTTTTGACGAGCCCACCCACGAGTTCCGCCCGCACCTGACACTGGCGCGGGAGTACCGCGCGCCGGAGCCGGAAGCGCGCACACCGCCGGAGTTCTTTCTGCGTGCTGAACGCTTCGCTTTGTTCGAATCGCACAAGGGCCGCTATCGGGTTGTGCAGGACTGGCCGCTGATCTGAACGAACAAAAAAAGGCGCCCGAGGGCGCCTGCAAATTCACCCGAGCCGAGGGAGCCGGGTGAGGCCGTTCAGAGCAGGGTGCAGCGGTGGTAAGGCGCTGCGTGAACGGAAATTTTCAGCACTGCATTGCTTCATTGTGGGAGCGAGCCTGCTCGCGAAAGCGTCGGCACATCCGGCATCTCAATTGCCTGACACAGCGCCTTCGCGAGCAGGCTCGCTCCCACATTTTGATCATCGGTGTTTTTATTTACCAAGCTTCACCCGCGTCCAGCCACGCGTCATGATCCGCTGTGTGGCAATCGGCTGATCCGGCACTGCATACAACGTGGCCATCACCGCTTGCGAAGGATACGAGCCCGGTTCGTTGCGGATCGCTTCGTCCACCAGTGGCGTGGCCGCTGCGTTGGCGTTGCTGTAGCCGATGCTGTTGGTGACTTCGGCTATGATGTCCGGGCGCATCAGGAAGTCCATGAACAGGTAGGCGTTGTCGACGTTCGCCGCATCACGGGGGATGGCGACCATGTCGTAGAAACTGCCGGCGCCTTCCTTGGGAATGCTGTAGTCGATCACCACGTTGTTGCCCGACTCAACCGCACGGGCCTTGGCCTGCAGGACGTCGCCGGAGTAACCGACCGCCACGCAGATGTTGCCGTTGGCCAGATCGGAGATGTACTTCGAGGAGTGGAAGTACGCCACGTAAGGACGGATTTTCATGAACAGCGCTTCGGCCTCGGCAATGTGCGCCTTGTCCTTGTCGTTCACCGGATACCCCAGATAGTGCAGGGCGGCCGGGAGCATTTCGGTCGGCGAATCGAGGAAACTGATGCCGCAGGCTTTGAGCTTTTCCGCGTTCTCCGGTTTGAACAGCAAGTCCCAGGAGTTGGTCGGGGCGTTGGCGCCGAGTACTTCCTTGACCTTGGCCGGATTGAAACCGATGCCGATCGAGCCCCACATGTACGGGAACGCGTGCGCGTTGTCCGGATCACTGGCGGCGGCGTTTTTCAGCAGCACCGGGTTGAGATTCTTCCAGTTCGGCAGCTTCGACTTGTCCAGCGGCTGGTAGACGCCGGCCTTGATCTGTTTGGCCAGGAAACTGTTCGACGGCACGACGATGTCATAGCCGGATTTGCCCGCGAGCAGGCGCGCTTCCAGGGTTTCGTTGCTGTCGAAGACGTCGTAGGTCACGCGAATGCCAGTCTCGTCTTCGAACTTTTTCACGGTGTCCGGCGCGATGTAATCGGACCAGTTGTAAACACGCAGCACCTTGTCGTTGGCCTGGGCGCCCATGACCATCGCGCCCATTAAGGACAGTGTCAGCAGAGTCCTGCCAAACATTTTCATCGGTACAACTCCCTTCTTCTTATTCAACAAAACAAAAGCTCGGTGCACTTGAACCTTGTGGCGAGGGGATTTATCCCCGCTCGGCTGCGAAGCAGTCGCAAAACCTGAATACGGAGTCTTCAGGTAGACCTGCAGGGGCCGCTTCGCAGCCCAACGGGGTTAAATCCCCTCGCCACAGTTGTTTATTGGTGTTGCTCAGGCTGTCGCCGCTGCTGGCTGTTGCCACGACTCGTTCGCGGTCTGATCCATCGCTTCCTGGATCGCTTTTTTGCGGTTGGCCTCTGCCTTGCGGCCGAAGTACCAGACCAGGAAAGTCACGAGCGACACTGCCAGCAGAATCAGGCTGGCCACGGCGTTGATCTCAGGTTTCACGCCCAGGCGCACCGCCGAGAACACCTCCATCGGCAGCGTCGTCGAGCCCGGCCCGGAGACAAAACTCGCCAGCACCAGATCGTCCAGCGACAAGGCAAACGACATCATCCCGCCGGCGGCCAGCGACGGCGCGATCATTGGAATGGTGATCAGGAAAAACACTTTGAATGGTTTGGCGCCGAGGTCCATCGCCGCTTCTTCGATCGACAGATCCAGCTCGCGAAGGCGCGCGGAGACTACCACCGCCACATAAGCGGCACAAAAGGTGGTGTGGGCGATCCAGATGGTGACGATGCCGCGCTCCTGCGGCCAGCCGATCAGCTGCGCCATCGCCACGAACAGCAGCAACAGCGACAGACCGGTGATCACTTCCGGCATCACCAGCGGCGCGGTCACCAGGCCACCAAACAGCGTGCGACCCTTGAAGCGCGTCACCCGCGTCAGCACGAACGCCGCCAGCGTACCCAGTGCCACAGCGGCAATCGCGGTGTAGCAGGCGATTTCCAGCGAGCGCAGCACCGAGCCCATCAGTTGCGTGTTGTCGAGCAGGCCGACATACCACTTGATCGACCAGCCACCCCACACCGTCACCAGTTTCGAGGCGTTGAACGAGTAGATCACCAGGATCAGCATCGGCAGATAAATGAACATCAAGCCGAAGATCAGCATGAATTTGGAAAAGTTGAAGCGTTTCATCCCCGTGCCTCCATCTCTTTGGCCTGGCTGCGGTTGAACAGCAGAATCGGCACAATCAGGATCAACAGCATCACCACCGCCAGCGCAGAAGCCACCGGCCAGTCGCGGTTATTGAAGAACTCCTGCCACAGCACGCGACCGATCATCAGCGTCTCCGGGCCACCCAGCAGTTCCGGGATCACGAACTCGCCGACTACCGGAATGAACACCAGCATGCAACCGGCAATGATGCCGTTCTTGGCCAGCGGCACGGTGATCTTCCAGAAGTTGTTGAAGTTGCTCGAACCCAGATCCTGCGCGGCTTCCAGCAGGCTGTTGTCGTGCTTGACGAGGTTGGCGTAGAGCGGCAGGACCATGAACGGCAGATAGGCGTAAACCACACCGATATAGACGGCAGTGTTGGTGTTGAGGATCTCGATCGGGTGATCGGTGAGCCCGGTCCACATCAGGAACCCGTTGAGCAGACCGTTGTTGCTGAGGATGCCCATCCACGCATACACGCGGATCAGGATCGCCGTCCAGGTCGGCATCATGATCAACAGCAGCAGGACGTTTTGCGTTTCCTTGCCGGTCTTGGTGATCGCGTAGGCCATCGGGAAACCGATCACCAGGCACATCAGCGTGCTCAGTGCCGCGACCTTCAGCGAGCCGAGGTATGCGGACAGATACAGCTCGTCTTCGCCGAGCAGGGTGTAGTTGCCGATGTTCAGCAGCAGCTGGAATTTCTGTTCGGCGAAGGTGTAGATCTCCGAGTACGGCGGGATCGACAGCGCGGCTTCCGAGAAGCTGATCTTCATCACCAGAAAGAACGGCAGCATGAAGAACAGGAACAGCCAGATGAACGGAATGCCGATCACCAGTTTTCGTCCGCTGGGCACCAGGCGCAAGAATTGCTGATTGAAAGTTCTCATGAGCGCAGCACCACGCCGCTGTCGTCTTCCCACCAGACGTAGACCTTGTCGTCCCAGGTCGGCCGCGCGCCACGGCGTTCGGCATTGGCCATGAACGACTGGACGATCTTGCCGCCGGGCAGCTCGACGTAGAACACCGAATGGCCGCCGAGGTAGGCGATGTCGTGGACCTTGCCTTCGGACCAGTTGTAGCGGAACTCCGGTTGGGTGGTGCTGACGAGCATTTTTTCCGGGCGGATGGCGTAGGTGATCGACTTGTCCTGCACCGAGGTGCTGACGCCGTGACCGACATAGATCTTCTGCTGCAAGTCGGGGCTGTGAATGATCGCGTGGCCTTCGAGATCTTCCACCACCGTGCCGTCGAAAGCGTTCACGTTGCCGATGAATTCGCAGACCATGCGGCTGACCGGCGCTTCATAAATGTCCACCGGGCTGCCGATCTGCGCGATCCAGCCCAGGTGCATGATCGCGATGCGCTGGGCCATGGTCATGGCTTCTTCCTGATCGTGGGTCACCATCACGCAGGTCACGCCGACGCGCTCGATGATCTCCACCAACTCCAGCTGCATCTGCGAACGCAGCTTTTTATCCAGCGCACCCATCGGCTCGTCGAGCAGCAACAGTTTCGGCCGTTTGGCCAACGAGCGGGCGAGCGCCACGCGCTGCCGCTGGCCGCCGGACAACTGGTGCGGGCGGCGCTTGGCGTATTGGGTCATGTGCACCAGGCGCAGCATTTCTTCGACACGGGCATCGATTTCGCTGGCCGGCAAGCGGTCCTGTTTGAGGCCGAAGGCGATGTTCTGTGCCACGGTCATGTGCGGGAACAGCGCATAGGACTGGAACATCATGTTGATCGGCCGCTCGTACGGCGGCATGTCGGTGATGTCCACGCCATCGAGCAGAATCCGCCCCTCGGTCGGCCGCTCGAAACCGGCGAGCATGCGCAGCAGAGTCGATTTGCCCGACCCGGAACCGCCCAGCAGCGCGAAAATCTCGCCCTGATGGATCTCCAGGGACACATCGTCCACGGCCACGGTTTCGTCGAACTTCTTGGTGACACGATCGACTTTCACCAGCACCTTTTTTGGTTGCTGCTGACCTTCGAGTGCCTTGCGGTAAGTGCTGGAGGCGTTTGCCATGTGAAACTCCCAACAGGTGTCGTGTGCCTGGCCAATGTGGCCGGGCTTAAGTGGATTGCGGAGCGGTCCGGAATGCCTGTCAGCTGGCGCAGAACCTGTGGGAGCGAGCCTGCTCGCGAATACGGAGTGTCAGTCGACATCATCGTTTGCTGATACACCGCTTTCGCGAGCAGGCTCGCTCCCACAGGGGATATGCGTTGACCTGAGTGGCCTTTGTCCGTACCGATCCGGCTTGTTCGGCGCCGCCGTCCTGGCTGCCTGGGTCGTACTTGTTGTTATCACGGGTGTTGCAGTTCACGACTGGCGGATGTGCAAACGCACACCCGCCAAGCGTGGGGGCAGTAAATCGTTATCTGGTTTGGGATTGCGTCAGCGCTGACTGCGCTTCGCCGCCCGTTGCCGGCACGCTGCGCCGAACGCCTGGAAAATCTTCAGGTAGTTCGGGTTGTCCAGCACTTGCCATTCCGGGTGCCATTGCACGCTGAGGGCGAAGGTCGGGCTGTGCTCGACCGAGATCGCTTCGATCAAACCGTCCGGCGCCACGGCTTCAGCACGCAGCCCGGGGGCGAGGCGGTCGATGCCCTGACTGTGAATCGAATTGACCTGAAATTCGTCGGGCAGCTCCAGCGCTTCGAACACACCGCCAGCGATCACGCTGACCGCATGGGCCGGGGCGTATTGCACCGCCACATCCGGGCTGTCGGCTTCACGGTGATCGAGCATGCCGGGCAGCTCGTGCACCTTCTGATGCAGGCTGCCGCCGAACGCCACATTCATTTCCTGGAAGCCACGGCAGATACCGAGCACCGGAACGCCCGCCGCAATGGCTGCACGCAATAAGGGAAGGGTAGTGGCGTCACGGGCCGGATCATGATCCGTGCCGAGGGCACTGGCCGGGCCTTGATAGTGGAAGGGCTCCACGTTCGAGGGAGAGCCGGTGAGCAACAGACCGTCGAGCTGACCGAGCAGGTCATCGATTTCAGTCAGGTTGCCGAGGGAAGGAATGACCACTGGCAACCCTTGGGCGCCAACGCTGACAGCACGTAGGTACTTGTCACCGCTGATGTGATAGGGGTGCAGGCCAATCTGTTTGACGCACGCAGTAACGCCGATCAATGGCTTGAATGCCATTTTTATTCACCTCGAAGTCTGTCACTTGAACGAGCTTTTCCGGAGCTTAGCCTCGTTGATTTTAATTAACAACTGCCATGTAAAAAATTCTAAACGCCGTTCATCAAATCGCTCAGGTTTACCGGGGTTTGCCGGCGGATATGGCACGAGAGTGTTAAAAAAAGCCCGAAAAATAAAGGCTGCAGGGCAGGGTGTTCGCTATTGACTTCACTTTGCCTTTCGGATTGACTGGCTGCGCAACACAGCGGTGAACATAATAATTAACAGCTAAATAGGTGCATCATGTCGGTCCCTCTGCGTACCGTTCAACTCAACGAAGCCAACGCATTCCTTAAGAAATATCCTGAGGTTTTGTACGTCGACCTTCTGATTGCGGATATGAACGGTGTGGTGCGCGGCAAGCGCATCGAACGCACCAGTCTTCATAAGGTGTACGAAAAAGGCATCAACCTGCCGGCGTCGCTGTTCGCGCTGGACATCAACGGCTCGACGGTGGAAAGCACCGGCCTAGGCCTGGATATTGGCGATGCTGATCGCATCTGCTACCCGATCCCCGGCACCCTGAGCATCGAGCCGTGGCAAAAACGCCCGACCGCTCAACTGCTGATGACCATGCACGAGATCGAAGGCCAGCCGTTCTTCGCCGACCCGCGTGAAGTGCTGGCCAACGTTGTGCGCAAATTCGACGACCTCGGCCTGACCATATGCGCGGCGTTCGAACTCGAGTTCTACCTGATCGACCAGGACAACGTGAATGGCCGTCCGCAATCGCCACGTTCACCTGTATCCGGCAAGCGTCCGGTGTCGACCCAGGTCTACCTGATCGACGATCTCGACGAATACGTCGACTGCCTGCAAGACATTCTCGAAGGCGCGAAAGAGCAGGGCATTCCCGCTGACGCCATCGTCAAGGAAAGCGCCCCGGCACAGTTCGAAGTCAACCTGCATCACGTCTCCGACCCGATCAAGGCCTGCGATTACGCGGTGTTGCTCAAGCGTCTGGTGAAGAACATCGCCTACGACCACGAGATGGACACGACTTTCATGGCCAAGCCGTATCCGGGCCAGGCCGGCAACGGTCTGCACGTGCACATTTCGATTCTGGACAAAGAAGGCAACAACATCTTCGCCAGCGAGGATCCCGAGCAGAACGCCGCACTGCGTCACGCGATCGGCGGTGTGCTCGAGACCCTGCCGGCGCAAATGGCGTTCCTCTGCCCGAACGTCAACTCGTACCGCCGCTTCGGCGCGCAGTTCTACGTACCGAACTCGCCGAGCTGGGGCATCGACAACCGCACCGTGGCCGTGCGCGTGCCGACCGGTTCGGCGGATGCCGTGCGCATCGAACACCGCGTCGCCGGTGCCGATGCCAACCCATACCTGCTGATGGCTTCGGTGCTGGCCGGCATCCACCACGGCCTGACCAACCAGATCGAGCCCGGCGCCCCGGTCGAAGGCAACAGCTACGAGCAGAACGAGCAGAGCCTGCCGAACAACCTGCGCGACGCCTTGCGCGAGCTCGACGACAGCGAAGTCATGGCGCGCTACATCGACCCGATGTACATCGACGTGTTCGTCGCGTGCAAGGAAAGCGAGCTGGCGGAGTTCGAGAACTCGATTTCTGATCTTGAGTACAACTGGTATCTGCATACGGTCTGAAGATCAAAAGCCCCTCACCCTAACCCTCTCCCGGAGGGAGAGGGGACTGACCGCGTCGTCTGGAGATATCCGGCGACCTGAACGATCCAGTCGATGATGGATTCGGCAAAGATTTTTCAGGTCGGCGCAGTTACCAGACATCCCCCGATCGGTCCCCTCTCCCTCTGGGAGAGGGCTAGGGTGAGGGCAGCGATTCCCGGCCAGGCAAAGCAACCAGACCAACCCCCAAATTCCCCCTTGTCGAGCTCAAAAACAATGACCACAACCCGCAACGACTGGGAACAACGCTTCCAGTCCCTGTCCATCGAATCCCGCGCCTTCATCGACGGTGAATATCGCCCGGCGATCAGCGGCGACACCTTCGAATGCCTGAGCCCGGTCGATGGCCGCTTTCTTGCCGCCGTCGCCAGCACCGATGAAGCCGACGCCAACCTGGCCGTCGAAGCGGCGCGCCAGTCCTTCAACTCCGGCATCTGGGCGAAAAAAGCCCCGGCCGAGCGCAAGCGCGTGCTGATCCGCTTCGCCGATCTGATCCTGCAACACCAGGAAGAACTGGCGCTGCTGGAAACCCTCGACATGGGCAAGCCGATCAGCGATTCGATGAGCATCGACATCCCGGCGACCGCCAACGCGATCCGCTGGAGCGCCGAGGCCATCGACAAGATCTACGACGAAGTCGCCGCCACGCCACACGACCAACTTGGCCTCGTCACCCGTGAGCCCTCGGGTGTGGTCGCAGCGATCGTGCCGTGGAATTTCCCGCTGATCATGGCCAGCTGGAAGTTTGCCCCGGCGCTGGCGGCGGGAAACTCGTTCATCCTCAAGCCTTCGGAAAAATCACCGCTGACCGCCATCCGCATCGCGCAACTGGCGCTGGAGGCGGGTATTCCGAAGGGCGTGTTCAACGTGCTGCCGGGCTACGGTCACACCGTCGGCAAGGCACTGGCGTTGCACATGGACGTCGACGTGCTGGCCTTCACCGGTTCCACGGCGATCGCCAAGCAGCTGATGATCTATGCCGGGCAGAGCAACATGAAACGCGTCTGGCTCGAGGCCGGCGGCAAGAGCCCGAACGTGGTGTTCGCCGACGCACCGGACCTGCGCGCGGCAGCCCAGGCAGCAGCCAGTGCCATCGCCTTCAATCAGGGCGAAGTCTGCACTGCCGGCTCGCGTCTGCTGGTCGAGCGCTCGATTCGCGAGCAGTTCATTCCGCTGCTGGTGGAAGCCCTGCAAGCGTGGAAACCGGGGCATGCACTGGATCCGGCGACCACCGTCGGCGCCGTGGTCGACCAGCGTCAACTGGACAACGTGCTGCGCTACATCAGCATCGGCCGCGAGCAGGGCGCCGAGTTGATTGCCGGCGGCCAACGCACCCTCGAAGAAACCGGCGGCCTCTACGTGCAGCCAGCGATTTTCGACGGCGTGACCAATGCGATGACTATCGCTAGGGAAGAAATCTTCGGCCCGGTGCTGTCGCTGATCACCTTCGACACTGCCGAAGAAGCCCTGCAGATCGCCAACGACAGCATTTTCGGCCTCGCCGCCGGGGTGTGGACCAGCAACCTGAGCAAGGCGCACACCTTCGCCCGCGGTTTGCGCGCCGGCAGTGTCTGGGTCAACCAGTACGACGGCGGCGACATGACCGCGCCATTCGGTGGCTTCAAGCAATCGGGCAACGGTCGCGACAAATCGCTGCACGCGTTCGACAAGTACACCGAACTGAAAGCGACCTGGATCAAGCTCTGATTCTTTTACAGCGGCGGCCGTCCCTGGTTGGTGGCCCTCGGAGAAACCTATGAAACAGCAACACGTAAACAGCTACTACGCCGCCACCCGCAACGAAGTCATCGACTTCCCGGTTCTCGAAGAGGCAGTGGACTGCGATGTCTGCATCATCGGCGCCGGCTACACGGGCCTGTCCTCGGCGCTGTTCCTCAGCGAAGCCGGCTACAAAGTCACCGTGCTGGAAGCGGCGAAAGTCGGCTACGGCGCCAGCGGGCGCAATGGCGGGCAACTGGTCAACTCCTACAGCCGCGACGTCGATGTCATCGAAGAGCGCTACGGCGACAAGACTGCAGAAATCCTCGGCAGCATGATCTTCGAAGGCGCCGACATCATTCGTTCGCGCATCAAGGATTACGACATCAAGTGCGACTACCGCCCGGGCGGCATCTTCGCAGCGATGAACAAGAAACAGCACAACGGCCTGGCCGAGCAGAAGCGCAACTGGGAACGCTACGGCAACCGCAATCTGAAGATGCTCGATGCAGCGGACATTCGTCGCGAAGTGGGTTCCGACGCTTACGTTGGCGGCTTGCTGGACATGCAGGGCGGCCACGTTCATCCGCTGAATCTGGCACTAGGGGAGGCCGCTGCCATCGTGCGCTTGGGCGGCAAGATCTACGAGCAATCGGCAGCGGTGGAAATCACCTACGGCGAGCCGATCACCGTGCGCACCGCCAAGGGCCTGGTCCGCGCCAAATACCTGCTGATCGCCGGCAACGCTTATCTGCCGCAAGGTCTCGATAATCGCGTCACCGCGAAAAGCATGCCGTGCGGCTCGCAGATCGTCGTCACCGAACCGCTGACCGAGCAGCAGGCACGCAGCCTGATCACCAACAACTATTGCGTCGAAGACTGCAACTATCTGCTGGATTACTACCGCCTCACTGCCGACAACCGGCTGCTTTACGGCGGCGGTGTGGTCTACGGCGCGCGCGAGCCGGACGATATCGAACAACTGATCCGGCCGAAGATCCTCAAGACCTTCCCGCAGCTCAAGGACGTGAAGATCGACTACCGCTGGACCGGCAATTTCCTGCTGACCATGTCGCGCATGCCGCAATTCGGCCGCATCGAAAAGAACGCCTACTACATGCAGGGCTACAGCGGCCACGGTGTCACCTGCTCGCACCTGGCCGGCAAATTGATCTCGGAAATGATCCGCGGCGACGCCGAACGCTTCAACGCCTTCGCCTCGCTGCCGCACATGCCAATGCTCGGCGGCCGCACCTTCTCCGCACCGCTCACCGCGTTGGGCGCCGTCTACTACTCCCTGCGCGACCGTTTCGGCGTCTGACTTACCTCCCGGCGGCGGCCCGAAAGACCCCGCCGGTTTTTCACTTATGCAAAAGCACTGATGTCCACTGTGGGAGCGAGCCTGCTCGCGAAGAGGCCAGCCCAGCCACACTCGCTTTTGCTGACCTGCTCAAAACCAAATGTGGGAGCGAGCTTGCTCGCGAAGGGGCCATGTCAGCCAAGATCTTCGTTGTCTGACACACTGCTTTCGCGAGCAGGCTCGCTCCCACAGTGACTGTATTGCCAAGGCCAACAGGACTTTTGCCGCACCATCCATCGAACCTGCTGAGCAACACTTGCAAACGTGATTTAATAGCCGCCTTTCACGGTTCCGGGACACGGGAGCAACGTGATCCGCGCGACCTGCGCGTCACCCGCCACCCACCCCCATCGCCCCTTTTACATAAGGCAGTCATGGATACGGGTTCTCGACTCAAACTAGTACGCGAAAGCTACAAACTCTCCCAGCGCGAACTCGCCCGGCGTAGCGGCGTGACCAACGCGACCATCTCGCTGATCGAACAGAACCGCGTCAGCCCCTCCGTCAGCTCGCTGAAAAAGCTGCTCGAAGGCATACCGATGTCTCTGGCCGACTTCTTCACCTTCGACCAGCCCCCGCGCGAACACCAATACGTGTTCCGCGCCAACGAACAACCCGACCTCGGCCGCCACGGCCTGCGCCTGCTGCTCATCGGCGCCTCCGTCCCCAGCCGCCAGATGCGCCTGCTCCGCGAGCAATACGCCCCCGGCGCCAGCTCCGGCGAAGAGCCGATCGTGCATGCCGAAGGCGAAGAGTGCGGATTGGTCACGCGCGGCACGGTGGAACTGACCGTGGACGGGCAGGTGAGTGTGCTGAGTGCCGGGGATGGTTATTACTTTCCGACGACGTTGCCGCATAAATTCCGGAATATCGGCGCGGATGAGGCGGAGATTATTAGTGCGAATACGCCGGCGAATTTCTGATCGGATAACGCATATTTTTTTGTTGACCCGGCATCTTTTACGAGGTGTCGGGTTGTTTGTTCCTGCCATTCGTCAGCCCTCCCGCATTTTCCCCGCGCACGCGCTTCCAATGCATAACCCAACCCCGCAAAGGAACCGCCGACATGCATAAATCCAGTCTCGCAGCATTCACCCTGGCCACGCTGTTATCCGCCACTTCGCTCTACGCGACCGCCGCCAGCGACACCCCGGCACCCACCGCTAACGACGGCAACAGCCAAACCAATCCGAGTGCACCGGAGGACATTCATTCCAACGGCGCCACCGTGCCCAAAGGCACGCAGGGCAATACCACCAACAATGACGGCTCGACACCTGCGGGCTCCAAGCCCAGCGGTTCGAAGCAATCGAACGACAGCGGCACCAGCAGCGGTGCTGGTGAGGGTTGAAGCTGTTTGCAGATATAGCAAGCCCGGCATCAAGCCGGGCTCTCTGTCAGGTATTCCTCGATAACCGAAGCTATTTAGCCTTCCAGTTCCCGCCGCTGTTCTCGCAATCAATCTTTGCCTGCGCCAGGTGCTCAACGTCGTAGTAATACGTGGTGGCTTTGGCGTTGTCGGGCATGTTCAGCGGTTTGGCGCTTTTGTCTTTGCTGGTCGAGTGCGGGTTGGCCAGTGATTCCTGGGTGAGGCGGGCGGTGCAGGTGGCCTGGTAGTGGTCGTCGCAGCGATCGACTTTTTTCTTGGTGGCGTTGAGGGTGTCCTTGCTTTCGTTGCTGCAGGACCAGTTGATGGAGTCCACGGGCATGCCTTCGTATTCGTAGCAGCTGTGGGTTTCCACCGCTGGCACCGAGGCGCTGGAGGAGCGGGTCTGCACGTCGCAGCCTTCAGCCATGACGCAGGTGGGGATGATGGCAAACGTGGCGATCAGGAGCAGCAGTCGGGTTTTCATCGGCAATTCCTCTCCAATGGCGCCGCGTCTGATCGGTGATTTGGCGCTTGTCTGGTTTCGAGGCGGCGAGGGCGGGCAAGGTTCAATCGGTTTGCGCTGAGCGATCTTCGCGTACACTGCGCAACAATCAGAAACATTCAGCGCAGGATTCGATTCCCATGGCCCAAACCCTCGAACGCGCCATCGCCATTGCCGCCACGGCCCACACCGGGCAGGTGGACAAGGGCGGGGCGCCGTACATTCTGCATCCGCTGAAAGTCATGTTGCGCATGAATACGCTGGAAGAGCGCATCGTCGCTGTGCTGCACGACGTGGTCGAGGATTGCGGGGTGAGTCTGGATGATTTGCGCGGGGAAGGTTTCAGCGAAGAGGTGCTGGCGGCGATTGCAGCGGTGACCAAAGTGCCCGGCGAGTCCTACGAGGATTTTGTCGACCGCGCCGCGCAAAACCCGATCGGGCGAGTGGTGAAGCTGGCGGATCTGGAGGAGAACAGCGATATCTCGCGGATTGCCTCGCCGGGTTGGGAGGATCTGGAGCGGATCGAGAAATATCGGCGGGCGATTGCACGCTTGCGTATGTAAGACGTATTGGATTCTCGTGGGAGCGAGCCTGCTCGCGAAGGCGATAGATCAGTTATTCTGATCGTTCCCACGCTCTGCGTGGGAATGCAGCCGGGGACGCTCTGCGTCCCAAAAGATCGCAGCCTTCGGTAGCTCCTACCAGGGAATGGTGGTGTCTCACAAAATAGCCAGGAAGGCGAACTATGAAATCCATTGTGTGCTTGTTGATTGCGGCCGGTTTCGGCGCGTTGTTGCAGTTTGAAGGCGTACCCCACGGCTTGCTGCTGGGCTCGATTGTCGTTACCGCGTTGTTTGCCAGTAAAACCGGCATCGCCCCGGCAACTCCTTATGGACTGGGCTACATCCAGGTCACGCTGGGCATCGCCACCGGGCTGATGTTCGAAGCATGGGACAGCGAAACGGCGACGACGATGTTGCCCAGCCTTGGCGTGTTGCTGATCTGCCTGACCGTACAAATCGCACTCGCCGGATGGTGGCTGACACGCGGTGCCGGCTGGAACCGTACCGACGCATTGTTGGCGGTGTATCCCGGCGCGTTGGCCGCAGTGTTCGATTTGCTTGAGTCGGAAAAGGCTTCGAGCAAAGTCATCATCGTGCATCTAATGCGGCTGCTGTTGATCACCGTGCTGGTGAGTTTGCTTATCCCCGGGCAAACAGCGGTGGCTGAAGTCGTCAGCGATCCGTTGACCACCGGCATGGCACTGACCGCACTCGCTGTCATCGCGCTGAGCGTATTGCTCGGCCGCCTGCTGTTGCTGATCGGCGTCCCGGCGCCGTTCATGCTCACTGCGATCATCATCACCGCCGCGTTTGTGAAGTCGGGTTGGCTGCACGGCTTTCACATGCCGGAGTGGAGTTTGGACCTGGCCGCACTGATTCTTGGCGTGCGCATCGGCTCACGTTTCCAGGGACTCGGCATTGCAGAGCTGGCGCGTCATGGGCGCACCGCTTTGGTCTCGGTGGGTTTGATGATCGTCGTCGCAGCGGTGTTTGCCGAGGTGGTCGCGCGCTGGCTGGGCAGTGATCCGCTGTCGCTGTGGCTGGCGTACATGCCGGGCGCGATCGAGACGATTGCGATTGTCGCGTTTGGCGGCGGGCTGAATGTGGTGTTTATCCTGACGCATCATCTGAGCCGGATGGTGCTGCTGCATTTTGCCCCGGCGTTGTTGGTGCAGGTCAGGCGGGTGCGCCAGGAAACCTGAAGCAAGCCAGTGGTGGCTGGCGATTGCTGCGTGTCAGTCAGATCCATCCCCCTCACCCCAGCCCTCTCCCCCAGGGCGGCTGCGGCGCATAAACGGCTTCGTGAGCAATTGCTGGCCTCGGTTTGAGGCGCTGTCAGGCGTGGCCCAAGGCAATCGCGAACGACACGACAATCATGCAGGCGAAGGCGAAGTTGAGATTCATGGGCTGTTCATCCTGAGCTATTGAGAGTGGGGCCATTGTGAACAGGCGCAGCGCAAAGAAAAAATTCGCCGTGTTGATTCCAATGATCGAAAGCATTGATAGCCGTTGCGTTTGTATTTGCCTGAGACTTTCGCTAGTGTCGCTGAAACCTGCAACTACAAGCATAAACAGGCACAACCATGCACGACCACTCCATCGCTGAGCTGCCGTCCCTGCGCCGGCAGAAAATCCTTTTGCTTCTCGAACGTGACGGCAAGGTCATGGCCTCCGAGCTTAGCCAGCATTTCGCAGTGTCCGAAGACACCATCCGCCGCGACCTTGCCGAGCTGGACAGCGCCGGGCTGGTGCAGCGGGTGCATGGCGGGGCGTTGCCGCGACCGAAGGATTCGGGCAAGGATTACTTCACCCGTCTGGATGAGACCGACGAGGTCAAGGTGCGCCTGGCGCAATTGGCGGCGCAGCACATCGAGGACGGGCAGATTGTGCTGTTCGATTCCGGCTCGACCACGTTGCAGGTGGCGCGCGCATTACCGTCCGACATCCGCATCACCGCCGTGACCGCTTCACCGCTGACGGCGATTGCCTTGTCCGAATATAAAGGCGTGAAAGTGATTCTGGCGGGTGGTGAATTGAATGCTCATTCGATGTCGGCCAGTGGTCAGGAAGCGCTGCGACTGCTGGCGGGGATCAAGGCGGATCTGGCGATTACCGGGGTGTGTGCGATTCATCCCGAAGTGGGGATCACCTCGCTGCATTTCGATGAAGTGCCGATCAAACAGGCGATGCTCGACAGCGCAAAGCGGGTGATTGCAGTGACTACGGCGGACAAGCTGGGCGCGGTGGAGCCGTTTGTGGTGGCGCCGTGTACGCGCCTGCATAGGTTGATTACCGAGCGGCATCCGGGGTCGGGGAGTGTGGAGGATTATCGGCGGTTGGGGATTGTCGTGGAGCAGTTGGCGGATTGAGTTTGTGTGGGGTTTGAGGGCCTCTTCGCGAGCAGGCTCGCTCCCACAGAGTGTTGTGTCGTGCACAAATCCAATGTGGGAGCGAGCCTGCTCGCGATAGGGCCAGTGAATTCAGCGCAACCGCTCAAGCATCTGGTAATACCACATCCCCGCCGCCAGCAACGGGTTGCCCAGCAGGTCGCCCATTGGCACGCGAATGTGCTGGCACGCGGCGAAAGTGTCGAATTGCTCCATTTGCCCGGTGATCGCGCGGCTCATGATCTCGCCCATGATGTGCGTGGTGGCGATGCCATGTCCCGAGTAGCCCTGGCAATACCAGACGTTGTCCGAAAGCTTGCCCAGTTGCGGGATGCGGTTGATGACGATGCCCATCGCGCAGCTCCACTGGTAATCGATCGCCACGCCTTTTAGCGCCGGGAACGTGCGTTCGATGCACGGGCGCAGTTCGGCGGCGATGTCGCGCGAATCCTTGCCGCTGTAGTTGGCGCCGCCGCCGAACAGCAACCGGCCGTCGGCGGTGAGCCGGTAGTAATCGAGGACGAAGCGGCAGTCGTACACGGCGAGGTCTTCGGGGTTGATCTGTTGCGCCAGATCACCGAGCGGCGCGGTGGTGACGATGCCGCCCATGGCCGGGAAGATCTTGCCCTTGAGCTGACCCGGTTCGAGCTTGTGATAGTCGTCACCGGCGAGCATCACCTGATTGGCGTCGATCTGGCCGTGGGCGGTGCGCACGCCAGGTGTGTCGCCGTGAATGATCTCCAGCACTTCACTGTTTTCGAAGATCTGCGCGCCCAGGCTTTCGGCTGCGCGTGCTTCGCCAATGCACAGGTTGAGCGGGTGCAGGTGCATGTTGCGGGTGTTCTTGATGGCGCCGTGGTAGAGCTCGCTTTGCAGGAGGTCGCGAACCTGGCTGCGGTCGAGCAGGCTCACTTCATCGCCTAATCCGCGACGCACGGCTTCGTCGTAATCCTTGCGCAGATCGACCATGTGGCTCGGCTTGTACGCCGCGTGCAAGTGGCCGTGTTTGAGGTCGCACTGGATCGCATATTTCTCGACGCGCTGGCGGATGATTTCATGCCCGCGCCAGCGCAGATGCCAGATGAAATCGTCCACGTCATCGCCCAGTTTCGCGCGCATCTGCTTGCGCATCGCGCCGTCGCCGGAAAGGCTGCCGGTGACTTGCCCGCCATTGCGCCCGGTGGCGCCCCAGCCGATCTTGTGGCTTTCGACGATGGCGACTTTCAGGCCTTTTTCCGCCAGCTCGACGGCAGTGGCGACGCCAGTGAAACCGCCGCCGATGATCACCACATCGACCTTGTGCCGGCCTTGCAGGGTCGGGTAGTCGGTGTCGTGGTTGAGGGTGGCGGTGTAGTAGGAATTGCAGCGAATGGTCATGTCTGGGTCCACAAAAAATTCCAGGTTCGAAGTGCATTCCCTGTGGGAGCGAGCCTGCTCGCGAAAGCGGTGTGTCAGTCACCCAAAATGTTGAATGTGATGACGCCTTCGCGAGCAGGCTCGCTCCCACAGGTTCGGTGTCGGATCGTTAAGCCTCGGTCAGGTACCACCGCCAATCCTGCTCACCCACTTCAGCCATGAACTGGCGATACTCGGCACGCTTCACCGCCAGATACACCCCAAGGAATTCCTGCCCCAACGCCTCCCGTGCCCACTGTGAATTTTCAAGCGCTTGTAGCGACGTCAGCCAATCGGTCGGCAGCAGTTCTTTCGCCTGGGCATAACCATTGCCCTCGACCGGTGCCCCCGGATCCAGCTCTTCACGAATGCCGCGATGAATGCCGGCGAGGATCGCTGCCGCTGCCAGATACGGGTTGGCGTCGGCGCCGCAGATGCGGTGTTCGATGTGTCGCGTCGGCGCCGGGCCGCCAGGAACGCGCAGGCTGACGGTGCGGTTATCGACACCCCAAGTCGGCGCCAGTGGCGCGTAGCTGTTGGCCTGAAAGCGCCGGTAAGAGTTGGCGTTGGGGCAGAACAGCAGCAGCGAATCGAGCAGCGAGGCGAGCATGCCGCCGATCGCCGTGCGCAACAGCGGTGTGCCGGCCGGGTCTTCAGAAGCGAACAAATTACGCTCCTCGGCATCGGCCAGGCTGACGTGCATGTGCATGCCGGTGCCGGCCAGATCATCGAACGGCTTGGCCATGAACGTCGCCTGCATGCCGTGCTTGTGCGCCACGCCTTTGACCAGACGCTTGTAGCGCACCGCCTGATCCATCGCTTCCAGCGCATCGCCGTGTTCCAGAGTGATTTCCACTTGCCCCGGGGCGTATTCGGAAATCGCCGTGCGCGCCGGAATGCCGTGCAGTTTGCAGGCGCTGTAGAGGTCGGCGAGGAACGGCTCGATCTGCTCCAGCTCGCGTAAGCCGTAGACTTGCGTGTGTCGCGGTCGCCCGCCGTCGGCGTCCAGCGCCGGTTGTGGGCGGCCGTTGTGGTCGCGTTTGGCATCGAGCAGATAGAACTCCAGCTCGCAGGCCATGATCGGGTGATAGCCCTCGGCCTTGAGCCCGTCGATGACCTTGATCAGCAGGTGCCGAGGGTCAGCGATACTCGCCGGCATGCCCTCGCTCGGGTGCATGCTGACCTGCACCGCAGCGGTCGGAATCTGCCGCCACGGCAGGCGCACCAGACTGCCTTGCAGCGGATAGGCGCGGCAGTCGATGTCGCCGACGTCCCAGACCAGTCCGGAGTTCTCAACGTCTTCGCCCTGTACGGTCAGGCCGAGGATGGTGCTCGGCAGCGGTCGGCCGCTTTCGTACACGGCGAGCAGTTCTTCACGGTGCAACAGCTTGCCGCGCGGCACGCCGTTGGCGTCGAGGATGAACAGTTCGATCATGTCGATATCGGGGTTCTGTTCGAGGAACAGGCGTGCGTCTTCGATGGCTGCGAATTTCATGGCAAATCACTCACGGTGGCGCCGCACAGGCGCGCAGATTCGGCCGGACACGACGCGACAAAAACGCGTAAGTGTCCCGGCAGGGATATCAGGAAAATCGGGAAATTGACTGTCGCGGTTTCAGCTCACGCGATCAGGCAGGAACGGCGATATCCGGCGGGCGTGCGGAGTGACGCAGCTTGGAACGGCGCAGGGCCATGGGCAGATTGACGATGCGGTTCATACGCGGCCCCTGTTGCAGTGGGCGCGTACAGCAGAGACGTGCAACCTTTGCGGTTGTTGTGGTGACGTACTCATAACGCGTGTTTCCGTTGGCGGAAAGCGTCGGCGGCAGGGGAGGCCCGGCGACCGGTGTGCCCGGATAGTAAGGGGGAATTTGCGCGCGTGTAAATGGAAGATTCGTCGGTGGCGCTTTCCGGCGTTTGGGCTGCTTGACCGAGTTGCCTTTTTCGCGAGCAGGCTCGCTCCCACAGGAGAGTGCATTTCAACTGTGGGAGCGAGCCTGCTCGCGAATGGCCGCACCTCGGTCCCGAGCGGACGCGCCGGGCCATCTCGTTACTTGCCGTTGTGTCATCAGCGCAGCACGTAATCGTCCGGTTCCGGCGCTGGCGGCAAAGGCGAGACGCCGAGTTCGTACAGCACATCGCGCTCCAGGGTACGCACCAGCGCATCGGTCGGCAGATCGTTCTCATCGCGGCCGAACGGGTCTTCGAGTTCATCGGCAATCGCGTCGAAGCCGAAGAAGGTGTAGCTGACAATTGCCGTGAACAGCGGCGTCAACCATCCCAGCGATTGCGCCATGGCGAAGGGCAGCAACAGGCAGAACAGGTAAATGGTGCGGTGCAGCAGCAGGGTGTAAGGGAAGGGCAGTGGCGTGTTCTTGATGCGGTCGCACACGGCCTGTGCCTGGCTCAGGCAGGTCAGGTGATTGGCCAGCAATTGATAACGCCATGGCGACAGCACACCGGCCGTTTCCAGCTCGGAACACTGGCGCCCGACCTGATGAAGAATCTGTCCGCAGTGATCCGGCGCCGCACCACCGATCGGCGGGCTGACCCAGTCGGCACTGGCCTGCTCCTCACTGTCTCCACGCAACCGCGCATTCAACGCGTGGGCGAAACCGCACAGGTTGCGCAACAGTTGTCCACGCAGGCGCGAGTCATCGATGCCTTGGGTTTCGCGCATCACCGAGCGCACCCGCAGCAGCACCTCGCCCCAGGCCTTGCGGCCCTCGTACCAACGGTCGTAACAGGCGTTGTTGCGAAAGCTCAGGAAGATCGACAGCGACAGACCGAGCAGGGTGAACGGCGTCGAATTGATCTGGGCGAAGTAGCTCGGCACCAGAAGTTCGATCAGCACAATCGCTGCCGCCAGCAGTGTCAGCATCAAGGTGCGCACGGCGATGCGTTTGGCGATCGAGCCTCTGAGGGTGAACAGCACGGCGAACTGATTGGGTCTCGGTCTGACGATCATCTCGCGGTCCCGGTTGCGCGGCGAATCAGCCGCCGGTCATGTTCATGAAACGCACCACTTGCACGTCGTCGTTGACTTGGAAGTTGTGTCGATACGGCTTGAGTTTCATCGCCTCGATGATCGCGTTCTCCAGACGTTCCGGGTGGCCCGGGTGGGCGCGCAGCACCGCTTTGAGGTCCATCGAATGCTCGTTGCCCAGGCACAGCAGCAAGCGACCTTCGACGGTCAGGCGCACGCGGTTGCAGGTACCGCAGAAGTTATGGCTGTGCGGTGAAATGAAGCCCAGGCGAATGTTCGGCGCTTCGGCCACACGCCAGTAGCGCGACGGCCCTTGCGTCGATTCGGTCGAGTCGATCAGGGTAAAACGTTCGGCGATGCGTTCGCGTACTTGCGCGCTGGAGTAGAAGGATTCGGCGCGGCTGTGTTCGGCGATCGCGCCCAGCGGCATCTCTTCGATGAAGGAAATATCCAGATCACGCTCGATGGCGAAACTGACCAGATCGTTGATCTCGTGATCGTTGCGGCCCTGCATCACCACGCAATTGAGCTTGGTACGGGTGAAACCGGCGGCACGCGCGGCATCGATGCCGTCGATGACCTGCGCCAGATCGCCAGTGCGGGTCAGCTCTTTGAAGCGCTGCGGATCGAGACTGTCGAGGCTGATGTTCAGGCGCTTGA
This sequence comes from Pseudomonas iranensis, assembly GCF_014268585.2. Classification (NCBI taxonomy): domain Bacteria; kingdom Pseudomonadati; phylum Pseudomonadota; class Gammaproteobacteria; order Pseudomonadales; family Pseudomonadaceae; genus Pseudomonas; species Pseudomonas iranensis. Next base: position 3,901,849 of record NZ_CP077092.1, on the reverse strand, counting down.
CCCCGGCGTCGAACAGCGGCTGGGCCAGTCGGCCCAATTGTGAGCCGTTGGTGGTCAGGCACAGTTCGCGCAGGCCGGGCAGGGCGGCGATCTGTTCGCAAAGTTTCACGACACCAGGCCGGATCAGCGGCTCGCCACCGGTGAGGCGGATCTTGCGCGTGCCGAGGGCAACGAAGCTTTGCGCTACCTGGAACAGCTCTTCGAGGGTGAGGATCTGCTGGCGCGGCAGGAACTGCATGTCCTCGGCCATGCAATAGACGCAGCGAAAATCGCAGCGGTCGGTGACCGACAGGCGCAGATAATCCACGCGGCGGTTGTGACCATCGATCAATTCACGCTGTGTCATGGGCTCGCCTCGTGGATGTGGAACGCCGTCAGCGGGCGCAGATCGCGCAGGGTAGGCTGCGCTCGCCATGCCGTCCAATCACTCTGGCTGACCGAGTGATTGACGGCGTCGATGATGCCTTACGGTGCGCCAAACATCGCCGTCCAGTAAATGCCGGCGTTGCTTTTCGGATCGGTCGCGTAGGCGGCGCCCAGTTCCTGATATTGCGGGTTCATCACGTTGGCGCAATGCCCGGGGCTGGCGAGCCAGCCGTCAACGACCTTGCCGACGGTGTCTTGCCCGGCGGCGATGTTCTCGCCGACCAGTTGCCCACTGTAACCGGACAGCTCGGCGCGGTCGCCCGGGGTGCGGCCGTCGCGGTCCTTGTGGTCGAGGTAGTTATTATTGGCCATGTCGCGGCTGTGATCCTGAGCGACCGTGCCCAGCGTGGCGTTCCAGGCCAGCGGTGCCGCCGCCGCGAAGGACTGCCCGCCGCACTGGCGCGCCTGGCCGCGCGCGGTATTGAGTTGCGCCAGCAGCTTTTGCCCTTCGCTTTGTGCATCGCCGAGTTTCGCCCTCAGCAACGGCCGCGCGAGAACGATGCGCCAGTCGCGGTCGACACGGTTGACGCCGATATCGACGAACTGCGGATCGAGCACCACCTTACAGAAGCTTTCCTTGATCGCCTGCATCGCCGCCGCTGCATCGCGCGGGCCGTTGAGGGTGATCGCCTGCACGTTGACCATCGGGTACTGGGCGCTGGTCATGGCCTGCTGCAGATCGACCGCGCCGCTGGCCGGCAGGCGCAGACGTGGATCGGCCGACAGCGGTGGCAACTCGTTCGATGCCTGCGTGCCGCAACGCTGCGGCTGGCTGCGATAGCTGTTGATCGACTCGATCAATTGCAGTTCATCGGCAGCCAGCGCCGAGGTGGAGAACACCACGCCCAGCGACAGTGCGGCACAACGCAAAACGGACGGCATGAAGCGCATGGAAATCTCCCTTGAGCTGAATGCGCCCATGATGCGCGAAAGGCCCCCGGTGAGTGAATGTGTTTTTCTTTGCGGCGGATTTTTTTCTGCGCTGGTGTGCCCGCGCATTTGCTCGCTACACTCTGCGAAGACCCCGCAAACCGGGCGTCTCACCTACGTAACATCTTGCCCCGGGCGGGCGCTGACGGAAGAACCGACATGGGATTGAAAGGCTTGGTGGGCGGTTTGTTGTGGATCTTTTTGACCGGCGCGGCATGGGCCGGGGCGCAGGCGCCGATCGAGGCCAAGGCCGAACAGAAAGCCGAGGTGCTGGAGGAAAAAGCGGCAGATAAAGTCAGCGCCGCGCCGGCGCCGAAATCCGAAGCCATCACCCCGACCGAAGCGCAGGCGGTGGACCCGGCCGGCGCCGCGCCGCTGGACGATCCGCTGACCTGTCTGGCGCGCAGTATTTACTGGGAAGCCAAGGGCAAGGACACCCCGGAAATGGAAGCCGTCGCCAGCGTGGTGATGAATCGCCTCGGCCACGACGGCTTTCCCGACACAGTGTGCGCGGTGGTCAAGCAAGGATCGGAAAGCGGCAACTGCCAGTTTTCCTGGTGGTGCGATGGCAAGCCCGATCAGGTCAAGGAGGATTCCGAATACGCATTGGCCAAGGAAATCGCTGGCAAGGCGTTGAACCGTCAGCTCAAGGACCGCACGCGCGGCGCCCTGTATTTTCACGATCGCGGCGTGCACCCGAGCTGGGCCAAGGCCTATCGCAACACCGCGCAGACCGGCAGGTTCCTGTTCTACAAACCCGCCGGCGGCGACGCGCGTTAACTGGCGTGGGTGTTGAGAATGCTCGCCACCTGCTGCGGCTGGCAGTTCAGATACGGTGACTTTTGCAGCCAGCGCTGATCCGGATACCAGGAAAACATGAACTGGCCGTTCTTCAGGCGATCGATCACCTGTTTGGCGATCTGCGGCCGCACGGCGGGGCAACCCTGACTGCGGCCGATACGCCCCTGACGCTTGCTCCACAGCGGGTTCACGTAACTGGCGGCATGAATCACGATCGCGCGATCACGGGCCAGATCATTGAAACCGGGTTCCAGACCATCCATGCGCAGCGAATAGCCGTGAGTACCTTCGTAGCTTTCCTGAGTGCGGAACAGGCCGAGGCTGGACTGATAGCTGCCTTCGCGATTGGAAAACTGCGTGGCGAAGTTTTCCCCGGAGTTGGAACCGTGGGCAACCAGATCACGCAGCACCAGTTTCTTTTTGCTCAGGTCGAAGATCCACAGGCGGCGTTCGGTGGACGGTTGCGAATAATCGATGATCGCCAGATGCCGTGAGGGTTTCGCGCCGTTGTTGACCGCGCATTGCATGGCGTTCAATGCACCTTTGAGCGCCTGGGGATTGAGTTCCGGCGCGGCGTGGGCGAGGCTGTTGTAGAGAACCGGCGATGGCTTGCCGGCGGCAAATACTGGGCTGGTCACGGCGACAAGGGTCGCGGTGCTCAACAGAAGTCGGCGCAAAAACGTCAACATTTTATAAAGTGTCCTCAACTTGCTACATAAACGGCACTTTGGCTCCTGACTCCCAGTCAATACCCGCAGGCTCGTGGTTCGAGCCTGACTGTTCAGCGCACCTGATGTAAGGTTGACCGTCATCTGGACGGCCATGGATTGGAGTAAAGCAGTTGTTCAAAAAGTACGCATGCTACTTGAGCATTTGTTTGCTCGCAGCGCCGTTTGTCGCTTGCGCCGATGAGCCGCTGCCCCCGCTCGAAACCCTGCCGACGCCTGAAACGCAATTGCCGGTCGAGCCGCGCAGCCCGTTGCAGGCGGTTTTGATCAGCCTGGCGCAGTCGTGCCCGGCCATCGCTCCGCGTCTCAATGGCCCGGCGTTGAGCCAATTGCAGGCGTTTTATGAACAGCAGGACTGGATGCCGGTGTGGGCGAGTGAGTCGGCACGCTTGCCGGCATTGCGCGCGCAATTGCAGCTGCTGGCCGATGATGGGTTGAATCCGAATCGCTACGCCGTGGCCACTACGCCGCCGCAGGATGGCGAGTTGTGCGCCGACATCGACATCAGCCGCAACTACCTGCAGGCCTTGCAGGATCTGCATTACGGCCGTCTGTTGCAATCGCATTTCGAACCGCTGTGGCGTGTCGACGGCCCGCCGACCGATCGTCAGGCGCAACTGCTCAGTATTGCCGTGCCGGGCATGAACGATATTGCTGCGGCGTTCGACCTGGCGCGTCCGCATCTACCGCAATATCAAAGCCTGCGTCAGCTGTACGCCGCGCAACGCTTGCAAGCCCTGCCGCAATGGCAGCCGGTGGGCAACGGCCCGTTGCTGCGTCCGGCGATGGCAGACCCGCGCGTGCCGGAACTGGCCCGACGCTTGTACAGCGAAGGTTATCTGGCACACGCACTGGTGACACCTGACAACGCCTACGATGACGTGCTGGTGGAAGCCGTGAAGCACTTTCAGGCCAGCCATTCGTTGCAGGCTGACGGCGTGGTCGGGCCGGGCACCATTGCCGAGCTGAACATCAGCCCGCTGACCCGCCGCGATCAGCTGCGCGTCAATCTCGAACGTTTCCGCTGGATGGCCCAGGACATGGAGCCCAGTGGGCTGGTGGTCAACGTGGCGGCCGCTGAGCTGACGCTGTATCAGGGCGGCCAACCAGTGTGGCAGACCCGCACCCAGGTCGGCCGTGCCGAGCGCCAGACGCCGCTGCTCAAATCCCGCGTCACCCGCCTGACGCTGAACCCGACCTGGACTGTTCCGCCGACTATCTGGAAGGAAGACAAACTGCCGGAAATTCGCAAGGACCAGACCTTCCTCAGCCGCCAGAACCTGCAAGTGCTCGACGCCAACGGCCAGCCTCTGGCAGCGGCCGATATCGACTGGGACAACCCGGGCAACATCCTCCTGCGTCAGGACGCCGGCCCGCGCAATCCGCTGGGGAAAATGGTCATCCGTTTCCCCAACCCGTTTTCGGTGTACCTGCACGACACGCCGAGCAAGGCGCTGTTCGACAAAGGCCCACGGGCGTTCAGTTCCGGTTGTGTGCGCGTCGAGCACCCGCTGCAACTGCGCGATCTGCTGCTGTCCCCGGCGGAAAAAGCTCGCACCGAGACTTTGCTGGCAACCGGCACCACCCATGAATTTCGCCTGTCGGCGCCGGTGCCGATCCTGATGACCTACTGGACGGCGCAAGTCGACAGCAGCGGCCATGTTCGTTATGCGCCGGACATCTACAGCCACGACAGCGCATTGCTGGCGGGCCTGGATCGGGCGCACTAAGCAAGAGCACTTCGATCAGTTCCCTCTCCCTCGGGAGAGGGCTAGGGTGAGGGGCCGATTTCAAGTCGAACCCATTACTCAAAATCTCACCGATCCAGCTTCTCCACCAACCAAGGCAAAAGCTCCTCACACGACCCTTCAATCTTCAAATCGAGCAAATCATCCGCCCGGGTCTTGCCCAGATTGATCGCCATCAACGGCTTGCCACGCTCGGCAATCACCCGACACAAGCGAAACGCCGAATACGCCATCAACGACGATCCCACCACCAGCAACCCCTCCGCATTCTCGGCAGCGGCCAAGGCCCGCGCGGCCGTCGGTTGCGCCACGTTCTCGCCGAAAAACACCACATCCGGTTTCATCCGCTCACCTGCGCAATGCGGGCACCGGGGTACCTGAAAGCGCGCTTCAAATGCCGGGTCCAGCAAGGTATCGCCATCCGGCGCCTGCACCGCATCAACACCACTCAGGTAGGGATTGTGTGCCTCCATCTGCTGCTGGATCGCGTCGCGCTCGCTGCGCTGCCCGCAATCCAGGCACAGCACTCGATGCAGGCTGCCGTGCAGTTCGATCACATCGTGGCTGCCGGCCTGATCGTGCAGGGTGTCGACGTTCTGCGTGATCAAGTCGCTGATTCGGCCACGCTGTTGCAATGTCGCCAGCGCCTCATGCGCGGCATTCGGTCTGGCCTGACGCACGCGCGGCCAGCCGAGCATCGCTCGCGCCCAGTAGCGCCGGCGTGATTCCGGGGCGGCGAGAAATTCCTGATACATCATCGGCTGCCGCCCACGACGCACGCCGTCACTGTCGCGATAGTCCGGAATGCCCGATGGCGTGCTGATGCCGGCGCCGGTCAATATCAGGAAGTTATCGTCGGCCATGGCCTGCAACAGCGTATCGAGATGTTCGCGGATCGGGCTATCGAGCATGCTCAGCACTCCAGAATGGGCAGTGCTGGCAGGTTAGCACGCGATCCGCACGGGTTACTTGCGCGCCTCCAGAATCAGATTGAACGGCGTTTGCGTGGCGCGGCGGAACTGCTTGAACCCGGCCTCGACAAAGACTTTGCGCAGGCGCATTTCCCCGGCCTGCGCACCGAGCCCCAGGCCGACTTCCTGAGACAGCGAATTGGGTGTGCAGATAAATGTCGAGGCGGCGTAGAACAGACGCCCGACCGCGTTGAGATTGTCGTCCAGTTTGTCGTTGGCGAACGGTTCGACCAACAACACCGTGCCGTCGTCTTTCAGCGACTCATAAGCGTGGCGAGCGGCGCCGACCGGGTCGCCCATGTCGTGCAGGCAGTCGAAAAAGCAGATCAGGTCGTAGTCGCCGCCGGGATAGTTTTTCGCCGTGCCCTCGAAAAATCTGGCGCGATTGCCCACGCCACCTTCTTCGGCCCGTTGCGTGGCGACGGTGACTGACGGCGCGTGGAAGTCGAAGCCGACAAACTGCGATTTCGGAAACGCCTGGGCCATGATCACCGTCGAGGCGCCGTGGCCGCAGCCGATGTCGGCAACCTTGGCGCCGCGTTCCAGCTTGGCCACCACGCCTTCCAGGGCCGGAAGCCATTCGGCAATCAGGTGACCTTTGTAGCCGGGGCGGAAGAAGCGTTCAGTGCCGCTGAACATGCACGGATGGTGATCGCCCCAAGACAAGGCGCCATTGCCGCGCATGGCCTTGACCAGTTTGTCCTTGTCATGGAAAAACGACGCCACCACGCCGAGACCGCCAGCGACGTACACGGGGGATTCCTCCACGGCCAGCGCCAGTGCCTGTTCTTCCGGCAAGCGAAACTGACCGTCAACGTGTTCCATATAGCCCGATGCGGCATGGGCGCTGAGCCATTCGCGCACCAGGCGCGGATTGCAGGTGGTTTTGGCTGCGAGGGCTTCGGGGCTGATCGGTTGGCTGTCGGCCATTGCCCGGTACAGACCGAGTTCTTCGCCGACAATGACATTGGCCAGCATCGCCGCGCCGCCCATGTCGTTGACCAGTTTGCCCATGAATTCGTTGAGCTTCGCCTCATTCATCACGTGTGCTCCTGAAACAGGATCACCGTCCGGCGGCGTTGAGTGTCGAGGCAGGCGCCACCGGGCGGTGGTCACGGATTGGGGCAGGGCACAGCAGACGTCCTGCGGCCCCCTCGACTGGGTAATGAATGAGTCTAGTCGGTGTTTTTCTCAGCGTGGCAGCGGCAACTTCAGTTCAGCGCACAACCCGCCACCTTCACGATTGCTCAACACAAGCGAGCCACCGAGCGCCAACGCCAATTGCTGGGCGATCGCCAATCCGAGCCCGGTACCGCCGGTGTCGCGATTGCGCGAGTTTTCCACGCGATAGAACGGTTCCAGCACCTGCGCCAGTTCGGCCTCGGCGATGCCCGGGCCGCGATCAAGGACTTTCACCGACAGGCTGTTGCCCTGCGCTTCGACCTGCAATTGCGCGGCGCCGGCGAATTTCAGGGCGTTGTCGGTCAGGTTCACCAGCACCCGGCGCAGGGCTTGCGGACGGGTTTCGATTACCGCTTTGCTTTTGCCGCCGAGCTGCACGTCCTTGCCCATGTCCTGATAGTCGAAGACCAGGCTGTCAAGGAACGAGTCGAGATCGGTACGGCGGCTTTCTTCGGTGGCGCCATGAATGCTGCGGGCATACGCCACGCCTTCGCGCACCAGATGCTCGATTTCGCCCAGGTCGCTGCTCAGTTTGTCTTTCTCGACCGAGTCGTCCATGAATTCTGCGCGCAGTTTCATCCGGGTGATCGGCGTTTGCAGGTCGTGGGAAATCGCCGCGAGCAGTTGCATGCGTTCTTTCAGGTAGGCGGCGATGCGCGTTTGCATGGCGTTGAACGCCCGCGCGGCGTGGACCACTTCGGTCGGCCCTTGCTCGTCGAGTTTGATCGGGTGCGCGTTGGGGTCGAGGGTTTCCACCGCGTTGGCGAGGCGGGTGAGGGGACGGATGGCGATGCGCACGGCGAGCCAGGTGCAGAGGATCAGCAACGCCAGTTGGCCGAGCAGCACCACCGGCAACCACGGTGACAGCGGCACCATCGCCGGACGGATATCGATGGTCACCGGGCTGCCGTCGCTCAGGCGCAGGTGGCCCTGGAAGTGTTGTCTCGGACCGCCGGGAACTTCGGTAAACACGATGGGATAAGTGTCGCCGATGGCCGCTGTAATCGAGGCAATCGCGACGGACTTTTCAGCCGAGGTCACCGGCATGCCCGGTTCGCCCTCGTTGAGCAGGTAGCCGTAGTTGCGCCGGGCCAGACGCGGCAACCACGCTTCGCGTTCGGCGGCGGGCAGGCGATCGAGGATTGCCATCGAGGTCGAGACGTCGGTTTCGAGGTTGCCGAGCATGGTGCTTTTCGCGCTCTGGTAACGCTCGTAATATTGCGCGCCGAATGACAGACCCTGCGCCAGGATCAGCCCGATCAGGAAGATCAGCGACAGGCGCGAGGCGAGGGTGCGCGGCCATTGCAGCTTGAGTTTCATGCCGACGCCCCGAGCAGTTCGACCGGCAGCGAAAACACATAACCTTCACTGCGCACGGTCTTGATATAGGCCGGCTCCCGAGCATCGTCCAGCAGGCGTTGACGCAGACGACTGACCAGCAGATCGATGGAGCGATCGAACAGATCGGCCTCGCGGCCCTGGGTCAGGTTGAGCAGTTGATCGCGGCTGAGCACCCGTTGCGGATGGTCGAGGAACACCCGCAGCAGGCGGTATTCGGCGCCACTGAGGGCAACCATGGTGCCGTCGCTGTCGAGCAGGTGGCGGGCCGAGGTGTCCAGCTGCCAACGACCGAACGCCAGCAGGCGTCCGGCTTCGGTGACCACCAGATTTGGCGGCAACATGCGTGTGCGGCGCAACACGGCGTTGATCCGCGCCAGCAGCTCGCGGGCGGCGAAGGGTTTGGTCAGGTAATCGTCGGCGCCCATTTCCAGACCGATGATGCGGTCGGTTTCATCGTTGCGCGCGGTGAGCATCAGCACCGGCGTCGCCTTGTGTTTGCCCACGCGCAATTCACGGCACAGCTGCAGGCCATCGTCGCCGGGCATCATGATGTCGAGCACGATCAGGTCGACGGTGTTGGCATCAAGGAAGCTGCGCATCTGCCGGCCATCGGCGACCACTGTTGTGCGCAGGCCGTTCTTCTTCAGGTAGTTGCCTACCAGTTCACGGATCTCGCGGTCGTCGTCGACGATGAGAATGTGATCGACATGTTCCATCGGTTCAAGCCTCTGTCAAAGGGGGAATGCCGTGCAGTCTATAGCGCCGTAGACCGCACGCCTGCCTGCCTTTGTATTGCAGTGTATCTGCCGCAGCGGCGGATACACACCGACGCAAAATCACGATTTTTTCGGGGTTTTGTATCGCTCTGTATCTACACGCTGCATGGATACACAACGAGTGATTCTCGTCCTTTCCTGACACAGACGCGATACCTCGAAGGCCTCAAATAGGCTCCATCGAGGCACACACAGACCGCCTCGGCTCAAACCCACCGAAGCCTTGAGGACTACACCATGAACAACAAATCCGTATTTGCCGCCTGCCTGTTCGCCGCTCTGAACATCTGCACCCTGTCGGCCCACGCCGAAGCTGACGTCAGCCGGCAAACCTACACCTACGGCACCCATCTGGATATCCAGAAAGTGCTGTCGATGACCGAAGACACCTCGGTGACCTGCGGCATCACCGAGGCGCGCATGACCTACCTCGATTCCGCCGGCAAAACCCGCGAGCTGGATTACAGCAAATTCGCTGACGGCTGCAACAACCAGAACTGAGTCATCCCTACTTTTTCTGCAAGGAGTTTTGCCATGAACAACGTCTCGCGCTTTTTGACCGCAGCAGCCTTCGCCTTCACCGGTGCCGCCGCCCACGCCAACAGTGCTGTGGAGCAGAGCAGTTGCGCCAGCAGCACCTGCTTCCAGCTGACCACCGTGGCGAAGGAGGGCAGCGATGCCTTGATCGCCGCTGACGGATCGAGCCGCACGCCGCAGGGGCAGATGGTTGCCGCTGATGGTTCCAGCCGCACACCGCAGGGGCAGTTGGTTGCCGCTGATGGTTCCAGCCGCACACCGCAGGGGCAGATGGTTGCTGCTGATGGTTCCAGCCGTACACCGCAAGGCCAACTGGTCGCGGAAAACGGTGCCAGTCGTACGCCTCAAGGACGGTTGCTCGACGGCCAGACTGCATGAGCCACGGTGTAAATAAAGCGAGCTAGCGAGGGGACGTTTCCCTCGCTGCCCGGTTGCGTGCCCAGCCCCCACTTCAAGGTGACCCCTTATGTACCTCATCGCATTTCTCGGCGGTCTGCTGACCGTTCTCAGTCCGTGCATCCTGCCGGTGGTGCCGTTTCTGTTCGCTGGCGCCAACCGTACCCGTTCCTCGATCTTCCTGACTCTCGCCGGCATGGCGCTGACCTTTGCGCTGATCTCCAGCCTTGCCGTGGTCAGCAGCGAGTGGGTGATTCAGGCGAGCAACACCGGCCGCCACGTTGCCTTGCTGGTCATGGCGCTGTTCGCTCTGTCGCTGATCTCGGCCCGCGTCGGTGACTGGCTGACCAGGCCGTTTGTCGCGCTGGGCAATCGTCTCGATCAGGACACGCGTAAACGTGCAGGACCGATGGGCTCGATCATGCTCGGTGTCGCCACCGGCCTGTTGTGGGCGCCGTGTGCCGGGCCGATCCTTGGGGTGATTCTGACCGGCGCGATGTTGCAAGGCGCCAATGCCCAGACCAGCCTGTTGCTGCTGGCTTACGGCGTCGGCAGTGCCTTGTCGCTGGGCACGTTGATCTTCGCCGGGCGCGGTCTGGTCAATCGGCTGAAACCGTCGATCCCGTTCAGCGGCTGGTTGCGTCGCGGTGCCGGGGTTGCGGTGCTTGCTACGGTCGCGGTGATCTCGACGGGCGCCGACAAAACCCTGCTCGCCAATACGTCTTCGGAGGGCGTGGCCAGCGTCGAGAAAAACGTCCTGGAAAACGTGCCGAAAGTGGTCGACTACTTCGTCAGCAAGGTCCGCGCCGATTCGATGATGGACGAGGCCCGGGGCGCGATGCCGTCGCTGTCGGGCGCTGTGCAGTGGCTCAATTCACCAGAGCTCAGTGCCGAATCCCTGCGCGGCAAAGTGGTGCTGGTGGACTTCTGGACCTACGACTGCATCAACTGCCAGCACACCCTGCCGTACGTCAAAGACTGGGCGAAGAAATACGAGAAGGACGGCCTGATAGTGATCGGCGTGCACACCCCCGAATACGGCTACGAGCGCATCATCAACAACGTCAAGGATCAGGTGAAAAAACTCGGCATCACCTACCCGGTAGCGATCGACAACGACTATGCGATCTGGCGCAACTTCGACAATCAGTACTGGCCGGCGCATTACCTGATCGACGCCAAGGGCCAGATGCGTTACAGCCACTTCGGTGAAGGTCGTTATGCCGAGCAGGAGCAGATGATCAAGCAGTTGCTGGAGGAGGCCAAGGCACCGGCTGCCTGATCAAGACAACGCAATGGCTCAGAGGTCGCGGACCATGAGCCATTGCGTTTTGCCCCACGCTTGAAACTGCTGCAGAACCTGCCAGCCGCGTTTGCCGTAGTAGTCGTGTTTGTCCTGCGTGTGCAGATACAGGCGCGCCACCCCTCGTTTTTTCGCCTCTTCGCATATTCCTTCAATCAACCGCTCGGCCAGGCCTTGACCCCGCGCTTCGGGATCCACGAAGACACAGGCCAGCCAGGGTCCGAGATCGGATCGATCAGTGAGGTCATCGCGCGCCAGTGCCGCACCGCCGAGCAGCCGCTCACCGTCCATGGCAATCAGGCATGACCAATCGCCATTGCTTTGGCCTTCGGCAAATTCTCGCTGCCATCGAGCCAAAGGTTGATCGGCGTATTCGTAATGAAATTGTTGGTGAATCCACGCCGCATAGCGATCGCTGTACTGCATGTGTGCGGCGAGCCAATCCAGTTGCAATGACATCAGTCAGATCCGTTCCAGAGGCGAACCGGCATCAGAAACCAATCCCGCGACGCTGGCAATGCACAAGGTGTATCAGGTGCTTGACAGATTTCCGCCACTCATCGGCAAAGTGCCCGGTTTACGGGGTTGCCGGACGATTGACAGGGACGCCGGACAGCCTCGGCGCGATAGTGAGCAAGCACGGTCTGCGTCGCAGCCTGTGCTTTCTCTCTGCCACGGAGCTCGCTGTCATGAGTACCCCGATTGATCTCACTGCCCTGAAGGAACGTCAGAAAGTCGCTTGGGCCAGTGGCGACTACGCCGTGATCGGCACGACTTTGCAGATCGTCGGTGAAAGCCTCGCCGAGGCCTGCGATCTGCGCTGTGATGAACAGGTGCTGGATGTCGCCGCCGGTAACGGCAACGCCACCCTTGCAGCGGCGCGGCGCGGTTGTGTGGTGACCTCCACCGATTACGTCGCGGCACTGCTGGAGCGTGGTCAGGATCGCGCCCGGGCCGAGCATCTGGAGGTGATTTTTCAGGTGGCCGATGCCGAGGCTTTGCCTTTTCCCGATGAAAGCTACGACGCCGTGTTGTCGACGTTCGGCGTGATGTTCGCGCCTGACCAGATCACCGCTGCTGCTGAACTGGGGCGGGTCTGTCGGCGGGGCGGGCGGATCGGTATGGCGAACTGGACGCCGGAGGGCTTCGTCGGCCAGATGTTCAAGATACTCGGCCAGCATCTGCCACCGCCCGCAGTTGCTCAGCCGCCATCGAACTGGGGCTCGGATGCGTGGCTGCACAAGCATTTCGATGACCGCGATTTTGTCGTGCGCGTGACCCGCAGCCACTTCAACTTCCGCTACCGCTCGGCGGCGCATTTCATTGACATCTTTCGCCACTGGTACGGGCCGGTGCACAAGGCTTTTGCGGTGTTGTCGGCGGAGGCCGGGCAGGCGCTGGAGGATGAACTGACCGAGTTGCTCAACCGATCGAATCGCGCCGGGGAGGCGTCGCTGGTGGTGCCGAGTGAGTATCTGGAGGTGGTGATTACCAAGCGCTAGTCCAGATCGGATTTCCTGATCGATGAAGATCTCTGTGGGAGCGAGCCTGCTCGCGAAAGCGGTGTGCCAGACAACCTTGATGTTGATGGAACCACCGCATTCGCGAGCAGGCTCGCTCCCACAGGGGGATGTGCTTATTTCAAATGGCTGCGATCAAACCACTCCAGCGCCGTGCGCCAGATGCAGATCCCCAGGAAATAAGCCGACATCAACAACCACAAGCCCATCACCAGCGGATTGATCACCGGGTGATTGAGTACCAGCGACAGGCTGCACAACAGCCAGATCGCCGTCACCGCGATATTGATTGGCATGAAACGCCGCACGCGAAACGGGTGCAGGAACTTCATCCGCGTCACCGTCAGCAGCGCCAGCCCGATCACGGTGAGAAAGGTAATCCACGGCCCCGGGCCAATGATGTACAGGCACAGCGCAACCACGTTCCAGGCCGCCGGGAAGCCGACAAAATAGTTATCCTTGCTCTTCATGTTGACGTTGCAGAAGCAGAACAGCGACGACACCAGAATCACCGACACCGTCAGCAGCAGGGTGTAATCAGGCAAGGGAATGTAGCGGTAGATAAACAGTGCCGGGATAAATACATAAGTCAGGTAATCGATGACCAGATCAAGGATCGAACCGTCGAAACTCGGCAGCACCGATTGCACATTGACCTTGCGCGCCAGCGCGCCATCGAGGCCGTCAACGATCAGCGCCACGCCGAGCCACATCAGGCAATGAATCGGCTGGTTTTCCAGCAGGGCGAGGGTGGCGAGGAAGGCGGTGACCACGCCGGTCGCGGTAAAACCATGGGCGCCCCATGCTTTGAGCCTGGCGATGTGTACGGTGGATATCACGGGGGCGTTCTCCAGAAAGTGAAGCAAGCCGGGTATCGCCCATCGTCAGAAAGGGCGTCGGCAAACCGGGTCGGGTTGCAGCTATCGACCGGTTTGGCCGGGATAAGGTTCACCACCCATGAATCTTAGCTGGCTCGCGGAAAATTTCTCGGGTGCGATTTCATCGGTTACCCGGCGTCAGCCCAACGGTGCTGGCGCTATGGCTGCGTCGGTCTATCGTTGCCAGACGCAATCAGGCCGGGGCCTCGGAGGATAACGTCATGAACACCAGCGATTTGCTTGAACAACTGCTGCGAGGCCAGGCCTCGGCGGGACAACAACGCGGGGCTTCGGCCAGTGACGGTCTGGGCGGATTGCTTGGTGGCCTGTTGGGCGGCGGCAGTCAGACCGGAGCGGGCGGCGCGGCTGCTTCGGGTGGCCTCGGCGGCCTGGGTGGTTTACTTGGTGGCCTGCTCGGCGGTGGCGGCTTGGGAAGCGCCCTCGGTGGCGGCAGCCGAAGCCGTACCGGCGGGACCAATTACGCCGCACTCGCGTCGCTGGGCATGATGGCCTACCAGGCGTATCAAGCCTGGCAACGCAGCCAGGCCAGCAAGGCGCCGCAAGATCTGCCACAAACCGCCGACCTGCTCGCCGGCCCGCAAATCGAAACCCACAGCCACGCGGTGCTGCGCGCCCTGATCGCCGCCGCCAAGGCTGACGGCCGCATCGATGAAGCGGAAAAACACCTCATCAGCAGCGAAATCGGCAAACGCACCGCCGACCCGCAGTTGCAACAATGGCTCGACGCCGAAGTCGCCAAGCCGCTGGATGCCCGCGAAGTGGCGCAATCCGCTGACGGCGATCCTGCCGTAGCCGCCGAAATGTACCTGGCCAGCGTCATGCTGGTGGACGACCAACAGGACGCCGAACGCAGCTATCTCGATGAGCTGGCCGCAGCCTTGAACATCGATCCCGACTTGCAGGTGCATCTGGAACAGCAGGCAAGAGCGCAAGCCTGACCCGCTGTAAAAATCCCTGACACTGCCAGCCCCGGCCGCTCCATCCGTCCGGGGCTTTTTTACCTCGATTGAATTTTTCCGCCGCCGTGTCGCTCTTCTGCATAACAGAACCCGTCTGCCATCGGTGTGCTCATGAACAGGAACCTCGACGATTACAACCGCATGCGTGATTTTTCCGCGACGTCGGAACCGGCCGCAGTCAAGCGCTCGGGCCGTAAGTCGGCCAAGGATCATGCGTTGCAGTTCTGCATCCAGAAGCACGACGCTTCGCACCTGCATTACGACTTTCGCCTCGAACTCGACGGCGCTTTGAAGAGCTGGGCGGTGCCGAAGGGGCCGTCGCTAGACCCGTCGGTCAAGCGTCTGGCGATTCATGTCGAGGATCATCCGCTCGATTACGCGACGTTCGAAGGCAGCATTCCCGAGGGGCATTACGGCGCCGGTGATGTGATCGTCTGGGACCGCGGCGTGTGGATTCCGCTGGAGGATCCGCACAAGGCCTATGCCAAGGGCCGACTGAAGTTCGAGCTGCAGGGCGAGAAGCTCGGCGGCGTGTGGAATCTGGTGCGCACGCACATGCCGGGCAAGAAAGAACAATGGTTCCTGATCAAGCATCAGGACAACGCCGCGCGACCGCAGGATGATTTCGATGTGCTGGTTGCCGAGCCCGACAGCGTGCTCAGCGAGCGCACGATTGTCGGCAAATCGGCGACTGCTGCCGATAAAGCCAAACCGGTAAAAAAGGCCCCGGCCAAGCCGCGCAAGCAGGCGTCCGGGCAGCTTACCGGCGCGCGCAAGGCCAAGCTCCCAGCGCTGATCAAGCCGGAACTGGCGACGCTGGTCGACAGCGCACCCGAAGGGCAGTGGAGCTACGAGATCAAGTTCGACGGCTACCGGATCATGGCGCGGATCGATCACGATGAGGTGCAGCTATTCACCCGCAATGGTCACGACTGGACGCACAAGCTGCCGCAGCAGGCCAAGGCACTGGCGGCGTTGGGTCTGGAATCGGCATGGCTCGACGGCGAAATGGTCGTGGCCAATGAGCAAGGCGTGCCGGACTTTCAGGCGTTGCAGAATGCCTTCGATGCCGGGCGCAGCGGCAACATTGTTTATTACTTGTTTGACGTGCCGTATCTGAATGGCGTCGACCTGCGCGATGTGCCGGTGGAAGAACGCCGCGCTGCGCTGAGCACCATCCTCGGTGCGCAGAAAGAATCCTCAACGCTGCGCTTCTCCGAAGCCTTCGAAGAAACCCCGGACGCGCTGCTCAACAGCGCTTGCCAGATGCAGATGGAAGGCCTGATCGGCAAACGCCTCGGCTCGCCTTACGTGTCGCGGCGCAGCGGCGACTGGATCAAGCTCAAATGCAAGCATCGCCAGGAATTCGTCATCGTCGGCTACACCGATCCGAAAGGTGCGCGCAGTGCCTTCGGTGCGTTGCTGCTCGGCCTGCACGACCGTGACAGCGGCGAGTTGCGCTATGCCGGCAAGGTCGGCACCGGTTTCAACGAAACCACATTGAAAAGCATCCTCGCCCAACTCAAGCCGTTGCAGACCAAAAGCGCCGCAGTGGTCAATCCGCCCAGCGGTTTCGAGGCCAAAGGCGTGCACTGGCTCAAGCCGAAATTGCTGGCGGAGGTGGCGTTCGCCGAGATGACCAAGGACGGCTCGGTGCGCCACGCCGTATTCCATGGTTTGCGCGATGACAAACCGGCCAAGGACATTACCGAGGAGCGAGCGAAGCCTGTGAAAGCTGCCAAGTCCGAAAAGACCGAAAAAAACGAAAAAACCAAAACCGCCGACAAGCAGCCGGCAAAGAAAACCGCCGCCAGCAAAAAGGCCGAGACCGCACCGTCGCAATCAGGACTGGCCGGCGGCAAAGTACGCATCACCCATCCGGATCGGGTGATTGACGCGGTCAGTGGCACTACCAAAATGCAACTGGCGCAGTACTACGCCAGTGTCGCCGAATACATCCTGCCGCAACTCAAGGATCGCCCCGTGGCGCTGGTGCGTGCACCGGACGGCATCGCCGGCGAATTGTTCTTCCAAAAGAACGCCGAACGCCTGGCCATTCCCGGTATCACTGCTCTGGACAAGGACGTCACCGGCCAGCCAGTGATGATGATCAACAATCCCGAAGCGCTGGTCGGCGCGGTGCAGATGAGCACCGTCGAACTGCACACCTGGAACGCTACAAAGGTGGATCTGGACAAGCCCGATCGCTTCGTCCTCGACCTCGACCCGGATCCGGCGCTGCCATGGAAAAGCATGGTTGAAGCCACCGCGCTGACCCTCACCGTGCTCGATGAGTTGGGCCTCAAAGCCTTCCTGAAAACCAGCGGCGGCAAAGGCATTCACTTGGTGGTGCCGTTGACGCGCAAGCATGGCTGGGACGAAGTGAAGGACTTCAGCCACGCCATCGTCAGCCATATGGCCAAGTTGCTGCCGGATCGTATTTCAGCGGTGTCCGGGCCGAAAAACCGCGTCGGGCGGATCTTCATCGATTACCTGCGCAACGGCCTCGGCGCCACCACCATTTGCGCCTACGCCGCACGGGCGCGGGAAGGCATGCCGGTGTCGGTGCCGCTGTACCGAGAGGAAGTCGCTGAAATCAAGGGCGGTAATCACTGGAACATCTACAACGTTCACGAGCGTCTGACCGAAGTCGGTGATGAGCCTTGGGCGGACATGAAGAAAACCCGCCAGACCATCACCGCCGAGATGCGCAAACGCGTCGGCATGAAAAAGTGATCAGGTGTCGCGCAGCAAGTCGTGGGCGTTGAGCAGTTCGAAGGCGATTTGCGGGTGGTTTTCCAAGCCCTTGCGAATCGCCGCCGGAATTGCCGCGCGAGTCTTGCGACACAGGCCTGGCAGCTCGTCGATCTGAATGGCGATACCGCGCATGGTGCGCACTTCGTTGAAACCGGGGGCGACGTCGACACGGATGCCGAGTTGCTCGTACATACGCTGTTGCAGGCGTTTGAGGTCGGCGAGGTCTTTGAGTTGTTCCAGGCGCGCCAGAAGAATTTTTTCCTCAGCGCGAGTCAAGCGCAGGATGCGCACATCCGCGCCGGGCGTTTCCAGCAACGGATCGCGCCCGCAGATGCAGGCGCCGGGAGGGCAGGGTGAGCGCAAGGGCACGGTGGTCGTCATGGCCTCCATCATAGAGGCCGTCGGACATGTTTGCCTATGCGCACTCAGCGGCCGTCCATCGGCCGCTGCTTCCCTCGTGACTACTGCTGCACGCCTTCGTAGTGCACCAGAATGGCGTTGGCCAGGTCTTCATCGCTGGCGTTCAAGCCAGGGTTGGCCTGACGCACCTGTTGCAGTACCGACTCGAGATAAACCCCACGAATGGCCCCGCCGCTGGCGACAAATGCAGACACGTCGTCACGGGCCGGAATCACCATTTTGTCATCCTTGAAGGTCGAGTACAGCGACGCAGACACACCCGCCGAGGTGGCGACATCACCCGCGTCAACGCGGGCCAGCGCCGAACCGACCGGCAGGCAAAGCATAAGAGAAGAAATCAGAACTAACTTGCGCATGACGTGTTCCTCCACAAGCGCTAAGCAAAAAGGGAAGGGACTACATAACCTCAGAGGTGAACGGCGCGCGGGAGTTCCGTAGGCCGCAAAAACGTAGCGGCGAGGAACCGGGCAAAACCGGCAAGGGTCTACCGCTTGCCTGTATTGCCGAGAATCGACCCATGCTCGTCAGAGTCAGCGATAACGTTGCCCAACCGGCAGATGTGCGAATCGAAGCGCTTTTGCTCGCTGGATTTGTCTGCCTGACCATCGCGCTCGGCCTGTTCCCGCGCAGCCGCGTCGACTGGCTATTGGAAAATGTCCTGGCGTTGGCGTTGGTGTTGACCCTGTTGCTGGCGCATCGGCGTTTTCGCCTGTCGACGCTGTCGCTGGGGATGATTTTCGCCTTCCTGTGCATCCATGAAGTCGGCGCGCATTACACCTATTCGCGGGTGCCCTACGATCAGTGGGGCACGCTGTTAACCGGGGTCAGCGTCAACAAAGTTCTTGGCTTGGAACGCAATCACTATGATCGGCTGGTGCACCTTAGCTATGGATTGCTGCTGGTCTGGCCGATTCGCGAAGTGCTGCTGCGCCTGACGCCGTTGCGTGGCGCCTGGCTGGCGCTGTTGACCCTGAATGTAGTGCTGGCGACGTCGGCGTTGTACGAATTGATCGAATGGGTCGGCGGCGCTTACCTGGGCGACGACACTGGCCAGGCCTTCGTCGGTGCGCAGAATGATCCGTGGGATTCGCAGAAGGACATGGCCCTGGCGCTGTTCGGCGCCGGGCTGTCCTTGCTGGTGTTGACGCGCTGGCGTCGAGCGCCGCGCTGAGGGATCAGATCACCCCGCAAGCCATGCGATCACCCCCACCGCCCAGAGGCTTGGGCATGTCGGAATGGTTGTCGCCGCCGGCGTGAATCATCAGGGCGTGGCCCTTGATCTCGGAAATCTTCTTCAGGCGCGGCGCCAGCACCGGGTAGTTGGCGACACCATCAGCCATCACATACACCGCCGGCAGATCGCCCAGATGCCCATCGGCGTAAGGGCCAAGGTGCTTGCCGGTTTTCGCCGGATCGAAATGCCCGCCAGCGGCCAGCGCTGCGCCTTTGACGCCATCCTTGGTGCCCGCTTCGCAGCTGCCGTTTTCATGAACATGGAAGCCGTGGATGCCGGCCGGCAACGATTTCAGGTCGGGGGTGAACAGCAGGCCGTACGGCGTCTCGCTGACTGTTACCGAGCCGATCGCCTGCGGCGCGCCGTCGGCGCTGACCAGGTTGATCGCGACTTTCTCCGTTGCCGCTTGTGCGGTGCCGATTGCCAGGGTGCCGAGCAGACCAAACCACAGTGCGCGTTTCATAAGCGTTTCCTTCAGCTGCATGAATGTTCGAAGCGCTGGATTGATAGCCTACCGGGGTTAACCGGCGATGAAGGCATTATCCAGCGGCGCTGCAATGTGTGACCGGGTTCGCGTTTGAAAAGTTTTGCCGGATTCAAGTCGCCGCTGACATCAGCCGATACGCTCTGTGTCGGCAGTTCCCTGTACATAGGCTTAACTGAAATCCGACAAGCGCAATCCAGCGTGCCCACGGGAGATTCCACGGTGTCGATCAAACTGCGTTTGGTGTTGCTGATTGCGACCAGCCTGCTGACGGCGCTGATCGTGAGTCTGGTCAGTTACGTCGGCAATCTGCGGATGGCCACGGCGGTCGGCGATAACACGGTGAGCATGAGCGCGCTGCGCAATCACATGGAAGCGGACATGATGCACGACGCCCTGCGTGCCGATGTCTATTCGGCGATGCTGGTCGGCCTGGGCAAAAGCACCGCCACCGCCACCGAGGTGCGCGATTCGCTCACCGAGCACGCCGGGCATTTTCGTGAAGTGCTGGATGACAACCTGAAATTGCCGATCAATCCGGAATTGCGCACGGCGCTGGAGCAGATCAAGCCGAGCCTCGATACCTACATCAAATCCGCCGAGCAGATCGTCGGCGTGGCGCTGGACAATCCGGATGCCGCCCAACAACAGCTCGGCACGTTCAATAGCGCCTTTACTCAGCTCGAAGAGCAGATGGGCGCGCTCAGCGAACTGATCGAAAACAACACCCTGCACACCAGCGAAGGCACCGAAGCGGCCATCCGCCACGCCAATCTTGCGCTGGCAGTGGTGCTGGCCGTCAGTCTGTTGCTGCTGCTGATTCAGGGGCGCTGGGTGATCCTGAGTATCATGGGGCCGCTCAAATCCGCCAGCCGCATCGCCGAAAGCATTGCCCATGGCAATCTCAGCGAACCGATTGTCGAGCCCGCCGGCAAGGACGAAGCCAGCGTTTTGATCCGCACGTTGGCGACCATGCAGCGTGATCTGCGCAATATGATTGACGTGGTCCGGCGCAACGCTCACGGCGTCAGTGGCATGAGCGAGCAGCTCAGCCACGGCTGCCATCAGGTCGCCGACAGCAGCCAGCAGCAAAGCGTCGCCGCCGGGACCATGGCCGCTGCCGCCAGCCAGATGACCGCCAGTATCGAAGAAATCACCCGCCACGCCGAACGTGCCCTGAGCATGGCCAATCAGGCCGAAAACCTGGCCAAGGAGGGTGGCGGGGTGATTCATCAAGTGGTCAGCGACATGGACGACATCGCCCGCTCGGCACAGCAGTCGGCGCAGGTGATCCGCACGCTGGATCAGGAATCCGAGGCGATCTTCAACATCATTCAAGTGATCAAGAGCATCGCTGACCAGACCAACCTGCTGGCCCTCAACGCTGCGATCGAGGCGGCGCGGGCAGGTGAGCAGGGCCGTGGCTTTGCCGTGGTCGCCGATGAAGTGCGCAGCCTGGCCGCACGCACCAGCGCCTCGACCCAGGAAATCGCCGCCATGGTCGCGCGCATCCAGAGCAGCACGCGCGAGGCGGTCAGCAGCATGGAGGCCGGTGTGGCGCAGGTCGACAAGGGCATGGCGGTGACGGCGGAAGTCGAGCGGGCGATTCGCGAAATCCTCGACGCCACGCTGAACACCACGCAACTGGTCAATGACATCACTCGCACGATTGGCGAACAGAGCCAGGCCAGTAACGAGATCGCCCATCAGGTGGAAATGATTGCGGGGATGAGCGAGGACAATAGCCGGGTGATCGGGCAGACGGCGACGACTACCGATGAATTATCGAATCTGGCGGGGCAGTTGGCGCAGTCGGTGGATCGGTTTCGGTTGTGATGTTGGGGGAGACCAGCAGGTTTTCCATTGCCTGAGCGAGCGCTTTCGCGAGCGGGCTCGCTCCCACAAGGTTCGCCAGTGTCGAGTCCTTTGTGGGAGCGAGCCTGCTCGCGAATAGGCCAGCTCTGACAGGATTGAATCAGGCCAATGTGCCCTCAATCAAAACCTGAACGCCTGCCGCCCAACCAACAACCATTTCCCACCCTGTTTCTGCCAGATCTGGAAATTCTCGATCTCGGTCGGAATCACCTCGGTCCCCTTCAACGCCTGTGCGGAGAAGTGGTGGCGCACCAATGCGGTATCGCCGGACATCGTGATCGTCTGCTTTTGCATTTCGAGGGTCTTGAATGCGCTGCGGCCGGTTTCGATGTCGGCGATGAATTCCTGCTTGTCCTGAATCTTGCCGCTGGAGTGGCCGTAGGTCAGGTTCGGCGCGGTCAGAGCGTTCAGTTCGGCGATGTCTTTGTGCAGCATCGCCTGGGTGAGGTGATCAACCGCTTGGGCCACTTCTTTTTCCGCTGGTGCCGGGGCGGCCATGGCGCAGGCGCTGAAGGCGCAGAAAAAGCCGATCAGAAGACGGGACTTGGTCATGGTGTTTCCTTGTTGTTATTGGGTGGGAATGACTGAGGTTGAATTCATCAGTCATCGTACAACGTAGCAGGTTATTTTCTGAATGAGCAACGAGGCGTATGTACTGATTCGCGGAGTTGCGATGCAGGTCGCGCAAAAAAGTTTGCAAGCAGATGCCTGATCAGGGTCATGTTTAGCCCTTGGTGGCCGATAAGTCTCTGAGCGGAAAAAGACTTTCAAGTCGGGAACAGACGCGCGGGTTCGCCCTGACGTGATATTCTCCGCGCCAAATTTGCTTTGACTTAATTCGGTTGGCTGGCCTTTCGGGCGGGCCGACGGGATCCCTGTCGCTCAAGCAGCTGAAGCCAATAACGATAAGAAGTCAGTTCAGAAGGGACATTAACTGAGGTCGATGCCACATGTCGGCCTTGTGTGCCCACCCGTCAATATTGAAGTGTGCCGGATTGCGCGACGCCAGCCTGAGCGTCAACACAGCGCAACGCAGACTGATAACAACGACGGGCGGAAGGCGTTTTATCATAGGTGCAACAGATGTTTAAGAAAGTGAACACAGCCTTGCTCGGTCTGGCTTTGGCGATGGGGATGTCGTCTGCCAATGCTGCCGAAGCCAAGAAAGTTGACGTCCTGCTGATCGGCGGCGGCATCATGAGCACCACCCTGGGTGTGTGGATCAATGAGCTGGAACCGACCTGGTCGATGGAAATGGTCGAGCGCCTCGATGGCGTCGCCCTGGAAAGCTCCAACGGCTGGAACAACGCCGGTACCGGTCACTCGGCTCTTGCCGAGCTGAACTACACCCCGGAAGACGACAAGGGTAACGTAACGATCCCGAAAGCTGTCGAGATCAACGAAGCGTTCCAGGTTTCCCGTCAGTTCTGGGCCTGGCAGGTTCAGCAGGGCGTGCTGAAGAACCCTCGCTCGTTCATCAACACCACACCGCACATGAGCTTCGTGTGGGGCGATGACAACATCAAGTTCCTGAAAAAGCGCTACGAAGCCCTGCAGGCGAGCCCGCTGTTCGCCGGTATGCAGTACTCCGAAGATCCGGCGGTAATCAAGAAGTGGGTACCGCTGATGATGGAAGGGCGTGACCCGAACCAGAAAATCGCGGCTACCTGGAGTCCGCTGGGTACGGACATGAACTTCGGCGAAATCACCCGCCAGTTCGCCGCTCACCTGCAAACCAAACCCAACTTCGATCTGAAACTGTCGAGCGAAGTCGAAGACATCACCAAGAACGCCGACGGCACCTGGCGTGTGAGCTACAAAAACCTCAAAGACGGCAGCAAGACCGAAACCGACGCCAAGTTCGTGTTCATCGGCGCTGGCGGCGGTGCCCTGCACCTGCTGCAGAAGTCGGGCATTCCTGAAGCCAAGGAATACGCAGGCTTCCCGGTTGGCGGTTCGTTCCTGGTGACCGAGAACCCGACGATTGCCGAGCAGCACCTGGCCAAGGCCTACGGCAAGGCTTCGGTTGGCGCGCCACCGATGTCGGTTCCGCACCTGGACACCCGTGTTCTGGATGGCAAGCGCGTCATTCTGTTTGGCCCGTTCGCGACCTTCAGCACCAAGTTCCTCAAGGAAGGTTCGTACTTCGACCTGCTGACCAGCACCACCACCCACAACATCTGGCCAATGACCAAGGTCGGCATCAAGGAATACCCGCTGGTCGAGTACCTTGCCGGTCAGTTGATGCTGTCGGATGAAGACCGTCTGAACGCGCTGAAGGAATACTTCCCGAACGCCAAGGCCGAAGACTGGCGCCTGTGGCAAGCCGGCCAGCGTGTGCAAATCATCAAGCGTGATGAAGCCGCTGGTGGCGTGCTGAAGCTGGGCACCGAGATCGTTGCTTCGCAAGACGGCTCGATCGCCGGCCTGCTGGGCGCATCGCCAGGCGCGTCGACCGCTGCACCGATCATGCTGAGCGTGCTGCAGAAAGTCTTCAAAGACAAAGTCGCAACCCCTGAGTGGCAGACCAAGCTGCACCAGATCGTGCCGAGCTACGGCACCCAGCTGAACAGCGATCCGGCCAAAGTGGCTGCCGAGTGGGCTTACACCGCGAAAATCCTCGAACTGCCGACGCCTCCAGCGATCGGTCAGGTAGCTGCTCCGGCGGCACCTGTGGCTGACAAAGCCGTAGCGCCGAAGGAAAACGCTGCACGTGACATGGCTCTGTAAGCAGAACCCTGACACACAAAACCCACTGAACCGGCGACGGTCAGTGGGTTTTTTATTCCTGGTTGGTAGGAGCTGACGAGTGCAACGAGGCTGCGATCTTTTGACTTTGACTTTGACTTTGACTTTGACGTTTGAAGATCAAGATCAGGATCAAAAGATCGCAGCCTCGTTGCACTCGTCAGCTCCAACGCTGCGGTGATTGGACTCAGGCTTTTGTGGAGGCCAGATAAGCCCCCAAGCGCCGACCCATTTCTTCGCCCAGTGCCTGCAACCCGCTCAGCGGCCGCACCATCACTTCGAACTCGACAATCTTGCCGTGCTCATCGAAGCGAATCATGTCGATGCCCTTGAGTTCCTTGCTGCCGACCCTGGCGCTGAATTCGAGAATCACATTCAGGCCATCCGCCGTCGCCAACTCGCGGTGATAGGCGAAATCTTCGAAGACTTCGAACACGGTGTTGAGGATCATCGCCACCACCGGCGCGCCGGGGTAGGGCGTGTGGGCCATGGGCGAGCGGAACACAGCTTGCGGATCGAGCAGTTCGGGCAGGGCTTTGAGATTGCCGCTGCGGATCATCTCGTGCCAGCGCTCGAGGGACGCGGCGACGTTGGGCTGCAAGGCGAGGTCGGGCATGGTCACTCCGGTTTTTCTTGTTGTCGGTCGGCAATGACTGTAGATCAACCGCGCCGAAAGTGGATCCTCAAATCTCAGGCTGAATACCGCTTCATCCCCGAAGCGGATCAGATGCGCATCTGATCCGTATTTTTCTGTTTCATCTGCCTCTGTATTCAGTACAGCCACAGGCTCAGAATGCCCCGGCAGTGCGGCCAGTCACCCTCCGACCTCATCCCGCAGCGTCCGGTGCACCGCACACCCAGCCTCAAGGAGCGCAACATGTACAAGATGGCGATTTTTCTCGGCGGCTTTCTGACCTTGACCATTCTGATCGGTGTATTGGCGACGATCTCTCCAGTCTGATCCACGCGCAGCTTTTTCGAACTCTGCCGTTCTCCTGCTTTCAGTTGCAGAACAGGGCCAGCACGCGCCCGTCACTGAATGTTTGAGGAGCGAAACATGCGTAATTCAACCTCGCAGGGACGTTGGGTTCCCGTCGGTTTGATGGTTGCCGCGTTGACCGGATGCGCGATGAGCAACACCGATTCACCGGTGCAGACACCGGGTCAGGCCAAGGCGTCCGACACGGAAATGCTCGAAGTCGGCGCGCAGTGGTTGCAGGACAAGCCGCCAATTCGCGCGTTGAACATGTACCTCGATGGTTTCCATTTTTACAACGGCCATCCCGGCGCGCAGATGGAAGCGCACCACTACTGCTCGGCGCTCAATGAAGAAGTGTTCCAGTGCGTGATTTACGACGGCAACACCGCTGAAGCCAAGCTGATGGGCGTCGAATACATCATCAGCCAGCGCCTGTTCACGCAATTGCCGGCAAAAGAGAAAGCCTTGTGGCACAGCCACGCTCACGAAGTCAGTTCTGGCCAGTTGGTGGCGCCGGGCATCCCGCAAGTGGCAGAAACGCGCTTGATGGAAAAATTCGCCAATACCTACGGCAAGACCTGGCACACCTGGCATACCGATCAGGACAAGCAACTGCCGCTGGGCGTGCCGCAGTTGATGATGGGCTTTACCGCTGACGGTCAGGCCGATGCGCAAATGGTCCGCCAGCGCGATCAGCGTCTGGGCATTGATAGCGCCGAAAAGAAAAAGGCCCGCGCCGAGATCAAACCGGCGCCTGTCGCAACGGGGGCTGATGCGTGGCAGAAGGGTAATGTCATCCAGCTCAACGACCCGACCGGCCATCAACACGTCATGCCGCGCCCGGCCACGCCAAGCGATGAGAATGCTCGGAGTCAGCCGTGATTTACGGCGCGCCGAACAGCATCGTCCAGTAAACGCCTTCGTCGCTGCGCGCTTCACTGGCGAATCCGGCGCCGACCTGAGTGAACATCGGGTTCATCAGGTTGGCGCAATGGCCCGGGCTGGCCAGCCAGCCGGCCATGGCTTTGCTTGGTGAGCTTTGTCCGGCAGCGATGTTTTCCCCGACCTGACGGCCGCGATAACCGGCAGCACGGGCGCGGTCGGCCGGCATGTCACCGTCGGGATCGCGGTGGGCGAGATAATTGCCGTAAGCCATGGCTTTGCTGTGGCCCTGAGCCGCTGCGCCGAGGGCGGCATTCCAGCTCAATGGCCGCGCGGCGGCAAAGCGCTGGCGGCCGCACATACGCGGCCGGGCGCGGGCAGCGTTGACCTCGGCGAGCAGCGCCTTGCCGACGCTGCGGTTGTCACCGACGCGGCTGTCGAGCACCGGTTGCGCCAGCACCACCTGCCATTGATTGCGCGAATGGCTGACGCCGATGTCGGCGTAGTTCGCATCCAGCAAGGCGCCGCAATAATCGCTCTGCAACTGATCGAAGGCCTCGTCGGCGTCTTCGGCTCCGATAATGCGGATGCTGCGCACCGTGATT
This sequence comes from Pseudomonas iranensis, assembly GCF_014268585.2. Taxonomy (NCBI): domain Bacteria; kingdom Pseudomonadati; phylum Pseudomonadota; class Gammaproteobacteria; order Pseudomonadales; family Pseudomonadaceae; genus Pseudomonas; species Pseudomonas iranensis. The sequence continues at coordinate 3,875,348 of NZ_CP077092.1, read as the reverse complement.
GCTGAATAGCCGGAAGACTTCAACGCCTCGCGCATGCCGCCGCCGTAGCGATAGCCGATCGGCAAGGCCAGATTCGATTTCAAAGCCAAAGGCGCCAGACGCTGCGCAGGGCGACGGTCGCAGCGTTGCGGATGGGCGCGGTAATCATTGATGGCGGCCACCAGTTCGCGCTCTGCACTGGCGTGGGCGGATTCAGTGAAAAAGGGGAACAGGCTCAGCAGGCACAGCGAAACGAAGCGAGACGAACGAACGGCGTGGCGCATGGGACGGACAGCTCTGAAAGGGGACAGCGCTAGAGTGAGGGAGCCGTGTGTGGCGGCGCGGATAGGACTGGGTTTTTTGGACTTGGTTCAGTGGCGGCAAATGCAATTGAATTGCTGTTGTTCGAACCGCTGCCTTCGCGAGCAGGCTCGCTCCCACATCGCACTTACGGCGTACTCGGAACAACTGTGGGAGCGAGCCTGCTCGCGAAGACGCCGCCCCGGTCGACCTCTCTATCACTGGCAAACAACCACTAGCGATTCAACACATCCCCCATCCACCGCAAATACTCCCCCCGCTCGGAAATGGAGTTATGCCCCGAGTCCGGCACCACCTTCAGCGTCGCCACGCCCGCAGGAAAATTCTCGAACAAGCGCTGCGTGCTGCTGCGTCCAATCACGTCGTCATCACTGGCCGCCAACAGCAATGTCGGCGTGCGGATATGCGCCGCGTACTTGCCCGATTCAAAACGATCCTTGAGCAACCATTTCACCGGCACCCATGGGTATTGCCGTGCGGCGATTTCCTCGAGGCTGTTGAACGGCGTCACCAGAATCAGATTGTGCACCGGCCGCTGACTGGCCAGGCGCACCGCCACCCCCGAACCGAGGCTTCGACCGACCACGGCGACTTGCGAATGAGTGGCATAGACCTGATCGAACAGCGCCAGCGCATCTTCGGAAATGGCGGCTTCCGATGGCGAGCCGGTGCTGCCAGCAAAACCCCGGTAATGCAGGAAATACAGCGCGTAGTCAGGAAACGCCTCAGTGAATTCCGGCAGATTGCGCGAGACGTCCTCGGCATTGCCGCCGAAATAGATCAGTGCGCGCGATCCGCTGCGCTCTCGGGTTGTCACCCAGACCTCGGCATCCGGCATCGACAGTTTCATTCGCGACTCCGCTGTAACCACGGCGGCAGGCTGGGGAAACCAGATCAGCGAGCGCTGAAATACGAACAGCGCGGCGCACAGCACCAAGTACACGGCAATGATGAAAACGACGAGTGACATCAGGGTTCGGGACATTCGGCTACTTTTAACGGGGAGAGAGGTTGGCTGTGGCAGTGTAGTTCAGCGACTGCGCCTGACAGCCGGCGCACACACCGTGCAACAGATCCGCGCAGCAGGAGGACTCGCATGCGCCACACTGAGGGTTACTCACGTCGCCGCTTGCTCACGCTGGCGGCCCAAGCTGCGGCGCTGCTCACCATTGATCGGGCGTTGGCCGGCAGCGTAGCGCCGACCGCCACTGCGCCGCCCACGGCAGGAGACCAGACCATGCAGACCCGCGCCATCCCTTCCAGCTCCGAGGCACTGCCCATGGTCGGGTTGGGCACCTATCGCGGTTTCGACGTCGCCCCGGGCGATCCGGTTTACCGGCAGTTGCCCGCCGTCCTCGAAGCGCTGTTCAGGAAGGGCGGCACGCTGATCGACAGCTCACCCATGTACGGCCGCGCCGAGCAAACCACCGGTGAATTGCTGTCGATCCACGAACCGCGCTCGCCGGCGTTTCTCGCCACCAAGGTGTGGACGCGCGGGCGCAAGGAGGGCATTACGCAGATGGAGCAGTCGTTCAGACTGCTGCAAACCGAGCGCATCGACCTGATGCAGATCCACAATCTGCTCGACTGGCAAACCCATTTGCCTACCCTGCGCGAATGGCAGGAGCAGGGGCGGATTCGCTACATCGGCATCACCCATTACACCTCGTCGGCCTATGACGAGGTCGAGGCCGTGCTGAAAGCCGAAAAGCTGGATTTTCTGCAGATCAACTACGCCCTCGATGATCGTGCGGTCGAGAAACGCATCCTGCCGCTGTGCCGCGAGCGTGGGGTGGCGGTGATTTGTAATCGGCCGTTTGGCGGCGGCGATTTGCTCACCCGGCTCAAGGGCAAGCCGCTGCCGGCGTGGGTCTCGGATGTGCAGGTCAACAGCTGGCCGCAACTGGCGCTGAAATTTCTCCTGGCGCATCCGGCCGTGACCTGTGTGATTCCGGGGACCAGCAATCCGCGCTACATGGCTGACAACGCCGGAGCCGGTTTTGGGCCGATGCTGACTGATGCGCAGCGGCATCAGTTGATTGCGTTGCTGGGCTGAGCCGGGTCAACCGCGATAGCGCAACGCCTCCAGCAACAACGCGAACGCCGGCGCTGCCTGGCGTCGGCTCGGGTAGTACAGGTGATAACCGGAAAATGCCGGGCACCAGTCTCCCAGCACCTGGACCAGGCGACCGTCCGCCAGAAAGGGCGCGACGACGTTTTCCGGGATGTAGCTCAGCCCGAAACCATCCAGCGCGGCGTCGAGCAACGGGTACACGCCATTCAGGGTGACCTGCCCGGCGACGCGCACCTTCAGGCTTTCACCGTCCTTTTCGAACTCCCACGCATACAGCCCGCCATTGGTTGGCAGGCGCAGGTTGTTGCAGGCGTGGTTGGTCAGGTTGCGCGGGGTTTGCGGCGGATCGCGTCGGGCGAAGTAGGCGGGCGAGCCGACCACGGCCATGCGCATGTCCGGGCCAATGCGCGTAGCGATCATGCCTTGAGCGACGTCTTCGCCCAAGCGCACACCAGCATCGAAGCCCTGGCCGGCGATATCGACGAAACCGTAATCGCAGCAGACCTCGACGGCGACATCCGGGTACTGCGGCAGGAATTCCTGCAACACCGGACGCAGGATCCAGTTCAGCGAATGGTCGGTGGCGCTGATGCGGATCTTGCCCGCCGGGGTTTCGCGCAGGTTGCTCAGGGCGGCCAGTTCCACTTCGATTTCCTCGAAGCGCGGGCCGATGGTTTGCAGCAAGTGTTCGCCGGCCTCGGTCGGCGACACGCTGCGCGTGGTGCGGGTCAGCAGGCGCAGGCCGAGACGCGCTTCGAGGCTGCGAATGGTGTGGCTGAGCGCCGATTGCGACACATCGAGTTTGGCGGCGGCCTTGGTGAAGCTGCGTTCACGGGCAACGGCGAGAAAGGCGAGCAGGTCGGTGGCGTTTTCCCGGAGCATTGATGATCGTCCTGCATAAGTTTTTTCGGATTCTAGTCGATTATCCAAAGAGTGCGGATCGCTACAGTGGTTGCATCACTTATTGGAGGAAATGCCATGAACCCGATTGCTGCTTCTGCACTGACGCTCTCGCTGCTGGCTGGCGAGGTGTATGCCACTGAAAATCCGCGTGTCACGGTCACACCGAATGGCTCGCAACCGTCGGCCAGAGGACCGGCTGAATGGTTTACCGGCACGGTGCGGGTGGATGCGCCGTTCAAAGGCACCGATGAGGCGCGGATCAGCGGCGCGACCGTGACCTTTGAGCCTGGCGCGCGAACGGCGTGGCATACCCATCCGCTGGGGCAGACATTGATCGTCACTTCAGGGGCAGGGTTCGTGCAGGAGTGGGGTCAGCCAGTGCGTGAAATCCGGCCGGGCGATACCGTGTGGATTGCCCCGGGCGCCAAGCATTGGCACGGGGCAACGCCGACGACGGCGATGAGTCACATTGCGATTGCCGAAGTGCTGGATGGCAAGGTGGTGGACTGGATGGAGCAGGTCGGTGATGAGCAATATCCAAAGACCGAGTGAAACCGCGTCCCTCACCCCAGCCCTCTCCCGAGGGAGAGGGAGCCGATTGGGGGATGCTCGAGACGTTCGGCATTCTGCAAGCGTGGTGGTGAATCCACTCGACCCCTAGCACCCCATGCAGGTGCGCTAACAGCATGCGACTCACCCCAGGCGTCTCCCGGGGAGTGGGAGCCGACCGAGGTGTCTTGCGATGTGCATCGACCTGAACTTGCCGTTGCGATTATGGATACACAGAAAGACTTTCACGTCGCTGCACATCCTGAATATACCCGGATCGGTCCCCTCTCCCTTTGGGAGAGGGCTAGGGTGAGGCTTTTCGCTTCAGATCATCTCCGGCAACGAATCAAGAATCTTGTCCAGCGTAATCGGATATTCCCGCACCCTCGCGCCGGTGGCGTTGTAGATCGCATTCGCCACCGCCGCGCTCACGCCGCAAATCCCCAATTCACCCACGCCTTTGGCCTTCATCGGTGATGAAATCGGGTCGGTTTCTTCGAGGAAAATCACTTCCTGATGCGGAATGTCGGCGTGCACCGGCACCTCATACCCGGCGAGGTCATGGTTGACGAAAAAGCCCAGGCGCTTGTCCACCGCCAGCTCTTCCATCAACGCCGCGCCGACGCCCATGGTCATCGCGCCGATCACCTGACTGCGCGCCGACGTCGGGTTGAGAATTCGCCCGGCAGCGCAAACCGCGAGCATGCGCCGTACGCGAACTTCGCCAGTGGCGGCATCGACGGCGACTTCGACGAAATGCGCGCCGAAGGTCGATTGCTGATATTTCTCGGCCAGATCACCGAACTCGATGCTGTCCTCGCCGACCAATGCGCCGTCTTCAGCCGCGTTGCGCAGCGGCAGGCTCTTGCTGCCGACGCGCACCTGACCATCGGCAAACTCCGCCTGATCTGCCGCCAGCCCCAGCTTCTGCGCCACCGCTTCGCGCAGTTTCACGCACGCAGCGTAGACCCCGGCGGTCGAGCAGTTGCCGCCGAACTGGCCACCGGAACCGGCCGACACCGGGAAGTCCGAATCGCCCAGACGCACCACCACATCATGGAGACCAACGCCCATCATCTCGGCAGCGGTCTGCGCGATGATCGTGTAGCTGCCGGTACCGATGTCGGTCATGTCCGTTTCGACAACCACCTTGCCGTCGCGCTCCAGGCGTACGCGGGCGCCGGACTTGACCAGTAGGTTGTTGCGAAACGCCGCCGCCACGCCCATGCCGATCAGCCACCGGCCTTCACGACGGCTGCCCGGTTGCGCCTTGCGCTGATCCCAGCCGAATTTCTCCGCGCCGATCTGCAGGCATTTGACCAGTTGGCGTTGGGAGAACGGCCGCTCGGTTTTCACCGGGTCGACTTGTGTGTCGTTAGCGATGCGGAACAGCACCGGGTCCATCTTCAGTTGTTCGGCCATTTCGTCCATGGCGATTTCCAGCACCATCAGCCCCGGCGCTTCACCCGGCGCGCGCATGGCGTTGCCTTCAGGCAGGTCGAGCGGTGCGAGGCGCATGCTGACGCGGCGGTTTTCTGCGGCGTAGAGCAACTGGCTCGGTTGCGCGGCCAGTTCGACCTTGCCGTCAGCGAGGTTGCCTGACCAGCCTTCATGGGCGATGGCGGTCAGTTTGCCGTCCGCCGTGGCGCCCATGCGGATGCGCTGAATCGTTGCCGGGCGATGGGTGGTGTTGTTGGCCATTTGCGGGCGGGCGAGGGCGACTTTCACCGGCCGCCCCGCCATGCGCGCGCCGAGAGCGGCGAGGATCACGTCGGCGCGGATGAACAGCTTGCCGCCGAAACCACCGCCGATGTACGGCGAGACCAATCGGACTTTTTCCTTCGGCAGGCCGAGGGTTTTCGCGATGTCACCGACACTCCAGGCGACCATCTGGTTCGAAGTCCACACGGTCAGATGATCGTTTTTCCACGCGGCGAGTGTGGCGTGCGGTTCCATCATCGCGTGGGACTGGTCTGGTGTGGTGTAGGTCTGATCGAACTGCACCGGCGCGGCGGTGAAGGCCTTGTCGAAGTCGCCGTGATTGACGTCCGGCAGTTCGTCTTTCGGCTCGACGCCGAGGTCTTTGACGCTGGCGAGATCGAACTTGCCTTCGCTGGTCTCGTAATCGACCCTGACCAATTGCGCGGCGGCACGGGCCTGTTCGAAGGTTTCGGCAACCACCAGCGCAACGGCTTGCTGGTAATGCTGCACTTCGGGACCCGCGAGCAGATGCGCGGCGTTGTAATCGCCTTTGTCGAGCTTGCCGGCGTTCTCGGCAGTGACGATCGCCAGCACGCCGGGCGCGGCTTTGGCTTCGTCGAGATGAATGGCTTTGATTCGGCCTTTGGCAATCGCCGAGTCAACCATGAAGCCGTAGGCCTGATTGGCCGCTGCTTCATGTTGCTCGTAGGCGTAAGTGGCCTGGCCGCTGGTTTTCAACGGGCCTTCGATGCGCTCGGTGGGCTGGCCGACGACCCTCAGGCGGTCGATGGGATTGGTGGTGGCGGGCGTGTCGAATTTCATGCGGTTTCCCTCGCTTGCGCCAACACCGAAGCCAGCGTGCGCTCGACCAGTGTCAGTTTGAATTGGTTGTCATCGGTGGGTGTTGCGCCCTCAAGCAGGCGTTCGCTGACCGCTTTGGCGCCCTTGGGCAACAGCGCTTCAGCGGCTTCGACCCGCCACGGTTTCGGCGCAACGCCGCCGACGGCGACGCGCCCGGTGCCGTCCTTTTGCAGGATCAGACCGACCGAGACCAAGGCAAACGCGTAAGACGAGCGGTCGCGGACTTTGTGATAAATGTGCGTGCCGCCGACCGGTGCCGGCAGGGTCACGGCGGTGATGAATTCACCGGGTGTGAGACTGGTTTCGATGTGCGGCGTGTTGCCCGGCAATTGATGGAAATCCGCCATGGGAATGCTGCGCGTGCTGCCGTCAGGCTTGACCGTTTCGATCTGCGCATCCAGCGCGCGCATGGCGATGGCCATGTCGCTCGGGTGGGTGGCGATGCAAGCGTCGCTGACGCCAATGATTCCGAGTTGCCGGGTGACCCCGCCGATCGCCGCGCAGCCACTGCCGGGGTTGCGTTTGTTGCAGGCCTGGTGGGTGTCGTAAAAGTACGGGCAGCGGGTGCGTTGCAGCAGGTTGCCGGCGGTGGTCGCCATGTTGCGCAGCTGCCCGGAAGCCCCGGCGAGCAAGGCGCGGGAGAGCAGGGCGTAGTCCTTGCGCACGCGCGCGTCGGCGGCCAAATCGGTGTTGCGTACCAGCGCACCGATGCGCAGTCCGCCTTCGGGCGTGGCTTCGATCTGGTCCAGGCCGAGGTGGTTGATGTCGATCAGGTGTACCGGGGTTTCGATGTCGAGTTTCATCAGGTCGAGCAGGTTGGTGCCGCCGGCGATGAACTTGGCGCCCTCGACTTGCGCAGCCTGGGAAGCGGCTGCGGCAGGCGAGTCGGCGCGGCTGTAATTGAAGGCTCTCATGCCGGCACCTCCGCGACTTCAGTGATGGCTTCGATGATGTTCGAGTAAGCGCCACAGCGGCAGATATTGCCGCTCATGCGCTCCTGCAGTTCGGCGGCAATCAGTTTCGGCGGCTCGGTCAGGCTCGGGCTGACGTGGCTGGGGATACCGTCGCGGATTTCCTTGAGCACGGCGACCGCCGAGCAGATCTGCCCAGGGGTGCAATAGCCGCACTGGTAACCGTCGTGCTTGATGAACGCGGCCTGCATCGGGTGCAGCTTGTCCGGCATGCCGAGGCCTTCGATGGTGGTCACCTCACTGCCGTCGTGCATCACTGCCAGGGTCAGGCAGGAGTTGATCCGCCGACCATCGGCGATCACCGTGCAGGCGCCGCACTGGCCGTGGTCGCAGCCTTTCTTGGTGCCGGTCAGGTGCAGGTGTTCGCGCAGGGCGTCGAGCAGGGTAGTGCGGGTGTCTACTTCGAGGGTTTGCGGTTTACCGTTGACTTGCAGGGTCACTTTACTCATGGCCGGTTGCTCCAGACTGGCCGCGTAGGCCTTGAGGCTGATAAAGGGGGGCATGGCGAACGCCGTCGCGGTTACGGCGCCGAGGATCATGAAATTGCGTCGGGAAATCGGCATGGTTCGATTCCTTGTCTCTCATCGGGCGGCAGGATTGCAAAAGGCCCAAACGGGCGCGCCGGCATGCATGCCAGTCTCGTAAAAGGAGTGACCGCAGCGGGAGGGAAAAGGTTTTGTCGGATTTGCGCTAAAGAGTTATGTGCTGAGCTCATCAATCTGCAGATCACACAAAAAACCTGTAGGAGTGAGCCTGCTCGCGATAGCGGTGTGTCAGTTGATACTGATTCGACTGACACACCGCTATCGCTGGCAAGCCAGCTCCCACAGGGTTCCGACTTGTTAATCCAATTGCATTCACAACATCAAAACCTGTGGGAGCTGGCTTGCCAGCGATGAGGCCGACGCGTTCACTCTGAATCTAATGCCCACCTACAACCATCGAGGTAAACGGTGCGACATACGCCTGCAACGTCACCAGCCCGCCGACCAGGATCGCCAGTACGATCGAGTGGAAGAACACGTAACGCAGGATCTCGCCCTCATGCCCGTACCAGCGGGTCGCGGTGGAGGCGACGACGATCGACTGCGCATCGACCATCTTGCCCATCACGCCACCGGAACTGTTCGCCGCCGCCATCAGCACCGGACTGATACCCAGCTGTTCCGAGGTCACTCGTTGCAGGCCGCCAAACAGCACGTTCGAAGCGGTGTCCGAGCCGGTCAGCGCCACCCCCAGCCAGCCGAGCAGGGTGCCAAACATGGGGTAGAAAATCCCCGTCGCCGCAAATGCCAGGCCCATGGTCGCATCCAGCCCCGAATAGCGCGTGAGGAAGCCCAGCGCCAGCATCGCCGCAATCGTGATCAACGAAAATCGCACCACCCACAACGTGCGTAGGTACTGCTTGATCAGTTGCGGGATCGAATAACCCATCAGCAGACCGCCGACAATCGCCGCCAGCAAAATCCCGCTGCCGGTCGCGGTCAGCCAGGTGAACTTGTAAATCGCTTCCTCGGCTTTCGGCGCCGCGACAACCGGCGGTACTTTTTCTATTTGCAGGTGCAGACCGGTGAAGGTCACCGCTGGGGCGAAGATCGGGTTGGCCTCGCGCACCGGTTTGCCTTGCGGGTCGAGCTTGGCCGATTGCGTGACCGGGTCGATCACCGGGCGCGTATCGAACATGTTCTTGAAGCCCTGCGTGCCCCACGCAAACACGAACACCGTGAGAATGATCCACGGCATCCACGCACGCATCACGGCCGGGCGCGCCTGATCGCTGAACGCAGCGCTGGCGGTGACTGTTTCTTCGTCGACCTTGGAGTTGTCGACGCGCCCGGACAGCGCTGCCGAAGTGTGGATGGTCGCCGGTTTCCACACCTTGAGGAACAGCGTCAAGCAGGCCATGGAAATCAGCGCAGCGATGACGTCCACCAGCATCGGCCCGTGGTAGTTCGAGACGAGAAATTGCGGGATGGCGAAACTCACTCCAGCCACCAGAATCGCCGGCCACACCTCAAGCATCTTGCGCCACCCGGCAAACGCCCAGATCAACCAGAACGGCACCAACACCGAGAAGAACGGCAACTGCCGGCCGACCATCATCGACAGCTCCATCTCGTCCAGCCCGGTGACTTTGGCCAGGGTGATGATCGGCGTGCCCAGCGCACCGAAAGCCACTGGCGCAGTGTTGGCGATCAGCGCCAGACCCGATGCGGCCAATGGCGAAAAACCCAGGCCGATCAGAATCGCCCCGGTCACCGCCACCGGCGTGCCAAAGCCTGCCGCACCTTCGAAGAATGCACCAAAGCAGAAGGCGATCAGCAGCAACTGCAAGCGTCGATCATCGGTGATGCGCGCGAGGGAGTCCTGCAGCACTTTGAACGAACCGTTTTCGGTGGTCAGGCGATGCAGAAAGATGATGTTGAGCACAATCCAGCCGATCGGCAGCAAGCCATTCGCCGCGCCGAACAATGCCGCCGAACCGGCCATGCCCGCCGGCATGTCGAAGGCGAAGATCGAGATCAGCAGGGCCGACGCCAGCGCCAACAGCGCCGCCAGATGCGCCTTGACGTGAAAGAACGCCAGCGCCGCGAGCATCACCACTACCGGCACTGCGGCCATCAGCGTGGAGAGTACCGGGTTGCCGAACGGGTCGTAGATTTGCTGCCAGACCATGATCCACCTCTGCTTATTGTTATTGAGGGCGCAGATCCATTGCATGGGGGTAGGTTGCAAGCAGTATAGGTGGCGTTACGCCGCTGTTCGGCTGCGACGAACGAGCCGACAAACGGTCGATAGTGGCCACTGAATCAACGCGCTTTTGCCCGGTCGTATCTGCGGCTGCGCGCACTGCGTCCCGAAGACGCGGGCAGCGTGGCGATTTCCGTCGTCAAGACCTTGGGTTTTAGGGAAGTGTTGAATGAAGCAAGCGACAACCATGCTGCTCACTGTGACCGCCGCCGTATTGCTGAGCGGCTGTATTGCGGATTTTGATGATGACCACCGCCATGGCCGGCACTACGACCGCGACCATGGCCGCTATTACGACCATGACCGGCGCTGGGACGACCGCGATGACGACCGCCGCGATGGCCGTCGTTATCACCGTGATCGCGATGATGACTGATTGAATGAAGAGGGCGTTCCCGTCAAAGGAACGCCCTCTGTGCATCAGCCTTCAGCTGAAAAAACGAGCGTTCGCCTGGACGCGGGATCGCGCAGGCACCGAGGCCTCGTGATCGAGCAAATGGGTGGCGAGTATGTCGCTCAGAAAACGGAACTGATCGTTGAGGCCGACCACTTCATTGCTGAAATGGTTGCTGGCGGCGGGCATCAGCAGATCGTCGAAATCCTTGTTGAACACCAGCGTCTGCGCCTTGCGCGGCACGACGTGCTGTTGGTAGTAGTTGCTGCCGAACACCGGGAAACTCACGGAGAGGGTGACTTGGGTGTGGATCATGGTGTGAACGCCTCTGTGTTTCGGATGAGTCAATCGTGCCTTTCATCATGGGAGGGCGGAAGGCAATCGTGGCGATGGTGGATATCGATGGTGGTGATGGTTGAGGTTTGTGGTGCTGCTGTTGGCGCCTTCGCGAGCAGGCTCGCTCCCACAGGTGCAACACATTTCAAATTTGGGAGCGAGCCTGCTCGCGAAGAGGCCGGAACCTTCAGCATCGAAATCGACTGACCCACCTATACTCAAACCTGCACCTCCCCAAGCCAAAGGACACCACCACCGTGAACCCGCGCGCGCTGGTCGTCGCCGCACTGCTTTTGCTGGCCGGCTGCGCCACTTCGGCCCGGGCGCCGGTGAGTGCGCCGCAGGCGGTGGTGGTGTCGGCGCAAACCTGGCAGCAGATCGACCGCGAGATCCTCAGCGCTTCGCAGCAGGCCACCGAGCAGGTCAAGCTGTTCGCCCGTGGCTCGATGGAACATTGGCGCACTCGGGTCTATCAGCAAACTGAAGAAAATTTCATCCCCTGGTTCAGCAGCTACTGGACCCAGGAATGGCTGTCGATGAAGGTCAGTTGGTACACGATCAGCGCCGGCGGCGAGCAGGACGCTTCGGCGAAACGGCTGGCGGCGTATCTGCTTGAGCAATATCAGGAAAAAGTCCTCGCGCCGGTCGCCGTGGAGATCGATCCGGATGCGATTCTGGCGCAGGCCACGGCGTTCTATGCGCAGTTGATGGCGCAGCAGATGCCGCTCATCGCCCAGCGTCACGGTGTGCCGATTGCGCAGCTCAACGGACGCTTGCAGAAGATCCCGGCCATCGCCCTAGGCCCGCCGCCGGCGCGGGATGCGTCGCTGTTCAAAGTCATCAGCACCGAGCCGCTCAACACCCTCCCGGCGTACGCCGCACTGATCGACAAGATCCACACCGACGGCGGCGCCAAGGGCATCTCTTCCACCGACGCGGCGATGGCCCCGGTGGCCAAGCGCGCCAGCCAGCGCATCGAAGCGGAAATGGCCCCGCGCGGCGCCGCCAGTGCAGTGGCGGCAGCAGCCGGAAAACTGGCCGGGGCGATGATTTCGGTCGGCGTTGCCGGCATTCGCGCCATCATCCAGGCCAACGACCGCCCCGACAGCGAAGCGCTGATCCGCAGCAGCCTCGGCAACACCTTCGACAAGGCCTGGCAGAAGCTGCTGCAGAATCCGACCACGGGGGTGATGGCCGGCACGCTGCACATGGCCGGGCAGGTCGAAGGTAATCTGGGCGTGAGTGAACCCACGCCTATCGATGTGAGCGCTGTGCCATAGCGCTTGTACCTGCGAAGTTTTGTTGGCGGCGGTCGCGCCCGGATCAGAGCGGATGCTAGTCTTGCGCAACGCTGTTGTCAGGGAGCCCACATGGGCAATCACAAGATCGAAATTCGCCGCAGTAACGTCGAGAAAATCCTGCTGGCGGCGGAAAAGGTTTTCGCCGAAAAAGGCTTCGGCAGCACCGCCATGGCGGACATCGCTGCCGAAGTGCAGTTGCCGCGTTCCAATCTGCATTACTACTTCAGCACCAAGAGCGAGCTCTACAGCGCAGTGCTGTTCGATTTATTGGAAGTGTGGAAGCAGGACGCGCTGTGCTTCGAGATGTTCGACGACCCGCGCGTGGTGCTGAGCAGTTACATCCGCGCCAAGATGAACCACTCACGCAGCCGGCCCTATGGCTCGAAGGTCTGGGCCAACGAAATCATCCACGGCGCGCCGACCCTGGGCGAGGCGCTGGATGCGAGCCTGTATGACTGGGCGAAGATGAAGGAAGCGAAGATTCGTCAGTGGGTCGAGGACAAGCGGATTCTGCCGGTGGAGCCCTCGGGGTTGCTGTACATGATCTGGGCGTCGACCCAGCACTACGCCGACTTCGATCATCAGGTGAACATTCTCAATGATCATCAGCCGTTGTCGGATATGCAGTTCGAGCGGGCGGTGCAGACCGTGACGGGTGTGATTTTGCGCGGGATCGGGCTGGAGCCTTGAAGAGCACCATCAAGGGCTTACCCTCACCCCAGCCCTCTCCCAGAGGGAGAGGGGGCCGACCGAGGTGTATTGAGAGGTACATCGACCTGAAAGACCGTGTCGATTATGGATTCACAACAACTCTTTCAGGTCGGCGAAGTTTGTCAGCATCCCCCAATCAGTCCCCTCTCCCTTGGGGAGAGGGCTAGGGTGAGGGGGTTTTTCAGACTGCGACGTGGTAGGGGTTGCGCGGATCATGATTCCAGTCCAGAAACGGCTTGCCCGTTTCCATCGGCACCATCTCGATACAGTCGGCCACGGGGCAGGTGATCTGGCACAGGTTGCAGCCCACACATTCCTCATCAATCACTTCATATTTATGCGTACCGTCGGCCTGTTTCAGACTGCCGATCGCCTGGTGTGAGGTGTCTTCACAAGCGATGTGGCAACGCCCGCAACCAATGCACGCCTCCTGGTCGATCTTTGCGATGACCTGATAGTTGATATCCAGGTATTTCCAATCCGTGGTGTTGCCCACCGCACGCCCGGAAAACTCGGCGATATTGGCGTAGCCCTGGCTGTCCATCCACCGCGACAAGCCGTCCTTCATCTCTTCGACAATGCGGAAACCATGCAGCATTGCCGCCGTGCACACCTGCACCGCGCCGCTGCCCAGCGCCATGAACTCAGCGGCGTCGCGCCAGCTGCCGATGCCGCCAATGCCGCAGATCGGCAAACCCTGGGTCTGCGGATCACGGGCAATTTCCGCGACCATGTTCAGCGCAATCGGCTTGACCGCCGAACCGCAATAACCGCCGTGGGTGCTTTTGCTGCCGACGGTGGGCAGGGCGACCATGTGGTCGAGGTCGACGCTGGTGATCGAGTTGATCGTGTTGATCAGCGACACCGCATCGGCGCCACCACGATGCGCCGCCCGGGCAGCGACGCGGATGTCGGTGATGTTCGGGGTGAGTTTGACGATCACCGGCAGCGAGCAGTACGTCTTGCACCAGCGCGTCACCTGCTCGACATATTCCGGTACCTGGCCGACCGCCGCGCCCATGCCGCGTTCGGGCATGCCGTGGGGGCAGCCGAAGTTGAGTTCGATGCCGTCGGCGCCGGTGGCTTCGACCAGCGGCAGGATGTGTTTCCACGACTCCTCGACACACGGCACCATCAGCGACACGATCAGCGCGCGATCCGGCCAATCCTTCTTCACTTGGGTGATTTCGCGCAGGTTGATTTCCAGCGAGCGGTCGGTGATCAGTTCGATGTTGTTGATGCCCAGCACTTCACGATTGGCGCCGTAATGCGCCGAATAACGCGAGGAAACGTTGACCGCCGCCGGATCCTCACCCAGGGTTTTCCAGACCACGCCACCCCAGCCCGCTTCGAAGGCGCGGACCACGTTGTAGGCCTTGTCGGTGGGTGGCGCAGAGGCCAGCCAGAACGGGTTGGGCGCTTTGATACCGGCGAAGACTATCGAGAGATCGGCCATTTACGCAGCCTCCACGTTGAGCATCAGTTGAGCGTTGATCGCCTCGGCGGCGCGTTTGCCGTGCTGCACCGCTTGCACGGTAAGGTCCTGATCGAGGCTGGTGCAGTCGCCGCCGGCATACACGCCGGGGACGCTGGTGCGCAGGTTCTCATCGACTGCGATGCGTTCGCCCTGACGCTTGAGTTCGCGCGCCAACGGATCGCTGAGAGCATTGTCATCGAAGCTCTGGCCGATCGCTTTGAAGATCGCATCGGCAGCCAGCTCGAAGGTTTCTCCGGTGGTTTGCAGACGGCCTTCAACCAGATCGGTGCGGGCGAAACGCATGCCGCGCACGCGGCCCTGATCATCGACCAACACTTGCTCCGGCTGCGCCCAGGTCAGCAATCGCACCTGATTGGCTTTGGCGATGTCCTGCTCATGGTGGGTGGCGCCCATGTCTGCGGCACCACGGCGATACACCAGATTGACGTCGCGCGCGCCGAGGCGGGCCATTTGCACGGCCATGTCGATCGCGGTGTTGCCGGCGCCGAGAACGATGCAGCGTTCAGCCAAGGGCAGTTGCGTGAGGTCATCGGCCTGGCGCAGTTCGCGGATGTAGTCGGTGGCGGCGAGCAGGCCCGGCGCGTCTTCGTGGGCCACACCGAGTTGCTTGCTGGCATTCAGGCCGAGGCCGAGGAATACCGCGTCGAACTGCTGATGTAGTTCGCTCAGGGTGAGGTTTGCGCCGAGTTTCTGGCCGTGGCGGATTTCAATGCCGCCAATCTGCAGGAGAAAGTCCAGCTCCTTCTGCGCGTAGTCATCGACCAGTTTGTACTTGGCGATGCCGTACTCGTTGAGCCCGCCGGCCTTTTCCCGTGCTTCGAAAATCACCACGTCATGTCCGTGCATCGCGCTGCGATGGGCGCAGGACAACCCGGCCGGCCCGGCGCCGACCACGGCGATACGTTTGCCCGTGGCCGGGGCGCGCTGGAACGGGTGTTCAGCGAAATGCGCATTGTCCACGGCGTAACGTTGCAGCAGACCAATCAGCACCGGCGCGCATTCCTGCGCGTTGTTGCGCACGCAGGCCTGCTGGCAGAGGATTTCCGTCGGACAGACCCGCGCGCAACTGCCGCCGAGGATGTTTGCCGAAAGGATTTTCTGCGCCGCGCCTTGGACGTTGTCCTGATGGATATTGCGGATGAACGACGGAATGTCGATTTCGCTGGGGCATGCATTGACGCAAGGCGCGTCGTAGCAATACAGGCAGCGCGAGGCCTCCAGGTGCGCTTGCCGTGAATTAAGCGGCGGCGCCAGATCAGTGAAATGGCCGGCGAGGGCGGCCGCGCTTTCGTGCGGGTGGGGAAGGTGGTTCAGGGTCTCGATCACGGTTTATGGCCTCATGGCTAATTGAGGTGCTGCCTCTGGTGGGCAGTGGTTGATCGTTCCCATGCTCTGCGTGGGAATGCCTCAAGGGACGCTCTGCGTTCCAATGGGACGCAGAGCGTCCCGGGCTGCATTCCCACGCAGAGCATGGGAACGATCACTAGGGGTCAGCGTTTAACGGCAGTCGGTTTATGCAACTCCGCCCGCTTGCTCAACAAATCAAACACCGCCGGGTAGGCCGGCCGTTCGATGTAGCGTCCGGCGCCGCGTTCGGCGCGCAGGTCGCCGTCGGCCCAGACCACGCGGCCCTGGCTGACGGTGTGGCTCGGCACGCCGCGCACGGTCTTGCCTTCGAAGATGTTGAAGTCCACCTGCTGATGGTGGGTCTTGGCGGAAATGGTCCGTGTGCCTTGCGGATCCCACAGCACCAGATCGGCGTCGGCGCCCACTCGGATCGCACCTTTGCGTGGATAGAGATTGAAAATCTTCGCGGTGTTGGTGGAGGTCAGCGCGACGAAATCCTGCATCGACAATCGTCCGGAGTTGACCCCTTCATCCCACAGCACCGCCATACGGTCTTCGATGCCGGCGGTGCCGTTGGGAATCTTGCTGAAGTCGTCGCGGCCAGCGGCTTTCTGCTCGGCGCAAAAGCAGCAGTGGTCGGTGGCGGTGGTGTGCAGATTGCCGTTCTGCAGCCCGTGCCACAGCGCCTCCTGATGGCCGCGTGGACGGAACGGCGGGCTCATCACGTAGCCGGCGGCGGTCTGCCAGTCCGGGTGTTGATAGACGCTGTCGTCAAGCAGCAAGTGGCCGGCCAGCACCTCGCCGTACACCGGCTGGCCCTTGCTGCGGGCATAGGTGATTTCGTCCAGAGCTTCCTTGGTGGAAACGTGCACCAGGTACAACGGCGTGCCGATGGTTTCGGCGATACGGATCGCCCGGCTCGCGGCTTCACCTTCGACCTGCGAAGGTCGCGACAGCGGATGCGCCTCCGGCCCGGTAATGCCCTGGGCCATCAGCTTGCGTTGCAGGTGATAGACCAGTTCGCCATTTTCCGCGTGCACGGTCGGCACCGCACCAAGTTCCAGGCAGCGCTCGAAACTCGCCACCAGAGTGTCGTCGGCGGCCATGATCGCGTTCTTGTAGGCCATGAAATGCTTGAAGCTGTTGATGCCGTGGTGGCTGACCAGCTCGGCCATTTCCTCGCGCACCTGCTCGCTCCACCAAGTGATCGCGACGTGGAAGCCATAGTCCGACGCAGACTTTTGCGCCCAGCCGCGCCACTGATGAAACGCTTCCATCAGCGATTGCTGCGGATTGGGAATGACGAAATCGATGATCGAGGTAGTGCCGCCGGCCAGGCCGGCAGCGGTGCCGCTGTAGAAATCCTCGCTGGCAACGGTGCCCATGAACGGCAGTTGCATATGCGTATGCGGGTCGATGCCGCCGGGCATCAGGTACTGGCCACTGCCGTCGAGCACTTCGGCGCCGGCGGGAATGTCAAGGTTTTCACCAATGGCTTTGATCACGCCGTCAGCGCAATAGACGTCGGCGCGGTAACTTTCATCATGGGTAACAACGGTGGCGCCACGGATCAACAGAGACATTCCGGATTCCTCGCAGGCATGACCGACTTGTGCCGGTTCTAGATGTTTTATTGAAGTACAGCGGCGCAGTTCGTATTCCTGTCATCGCTGTCAGGAATAGAAACTAGTCGCGATTTCAAGAATGATCAAGAATATTTTTTATAAGCTTATGGCTCTTTCAACCTACTGATAAATAAAGATAAATAATGAAAATCACCAAAATGGTGAGGCTGCTCACCATTTTGACGCACTTGACAGGATGGAAATATGAGCAAGATTTCCTATGTGAAATCAGCCGCTTGAAGTTGTGCTGCGGTTGCGGGTTCACCGACAAAAATAAATGCAGTGCACCAGTTTGAGTCCTGACACTTCGGACAACTTGCCCGACGTTTAGCCTGAGCGTTCAGACAAGTTTTCCCGGACTCATCGAATATTCAATTAAAACTGATGAATATCAGAAAGTTGCAAAGCGTGCAGTGCACCGCCAACGCGTTAAGCGCCAGATACGGCACGTTTATTGATGCCGCCGCTGACACCATGGCCGGTGCATGAAAGTTGTCAGTTCCTCCGGCCATCGTCCGGCTGGCGCCGTATGCGCCAGCCGCCTGATGAGCAAAAAATAATCAGAAGAACAGTGGAGCGGCCATGCAACAGACCAGATCACAAGTGACCGAGCGCGACGGCTTGTTCGAGCTCGAAGCGGGCAGTGATGTCCTCGACAGTCCCCGCTACAACCACGACATGGCACCGACCAAGGTGCGCGAACGCACCTGGAACAAATGGCACATCACCGCGCTGTGGGTCGGCATGTCGATTTGCGTGCCGACCTACACCCTCGGCGGCGTGCTCACCGCTTATTTCGGCTTGAGCGTCGGCGAAGCGCTGTTGGCGATTCTGTTTGCCAACGTCATCGTGTTGATTCCACTGACCCTCAATGCTTTTCCCGGCACCAAGTACGGCATTCCGTTTCCGGTGCTGCTGCGCTCGTCGTTCGGCATTCTCGGTTCCAACGTGCCGTGCCTGATCCGCGCGTTGGTGGCGTGTGGCTGGTTCGGCATCCAGACCATGTTCGGCGGACTTGCGATTCACCTGTTTCTCGGCTCGGTGTTCGAGGGCTGGAAATCCCTCGGCGGCACCGGCGAGGTGATCGGTTTCATGGTGTTCTGGGCGCTGAATCTGTGGGTGGTGATTCGCGGTGCCGAGTCGATCAAATGGCTGGAAACCTTGTCGGCGCCGTTGCTGGTGGCGGTGGGCATTGGCCTGCTGATGTGGGCGATGCCCAATGTGTCGATGACTGAATTGCTGGCGATCCCGCCCAAGCGTCCGGAAGGCGCCAGCGTGGTCAGTTATTTCGCAGCAGGGCTGACGGCGATGGTCGGGTTCTGGGCCACGCTGTCGCTGAACATTCCCGACTTCAGTCGCTACGCCAAGAGCCAGAAGGATCAGATCCTCGGGCAAATTTTCGGCCTGCCGTTGACCATGTTCCTCTTCGCTGCGCTGGGCGTGGTGATGACCGCCGCATCGGTGAAACTGGTCGGCGTCACCGTGTCCGACCCGGTCACGCTGATCGGCCATATCCAGAGCCCGGTGTGGGTCGCTGTGGCCATGGCGCTGATCATCGTTGCCACGCTGTCGACCAACACTGCCGCGAATATCGTCTCGCCAACCAATGACTTCCAGAACATCGCGCCGAAGGTGATCAACCGCACCAAAGCGGTGTTGCTCACCGGTCTGGTCGGGCTGGTGCTGATGGGCCATGAACTGCTGAAAAAGCTTGGCCTGATCGTTTCCGACATCAGCCTGGAAACCGTGTACTCGAACTGGCTGCTGGGCTACTCGAGCCTGCTCGGGCCGATCGCCGGGATCATGGTGGTGGATTATTTCCTGATCAAGAAACAGCGGCTGGACCTCGCCGGGCTGTACCGCGATGACGTGTATCCGGCGTGGAACTGGGCGGGTTTTCTCGCCTTTGGCGTGCCGGTGGCGCTGACCCTGCTGTCGCTGGGCAGCGACGCGTTCAGCTGGTTTTACAGCTATGGCTGGTTCACCGGCTCGGCGCTGGGCGGGATTATTTATTACGGGCTGTGTGTGATGCGGGCGCAGCCTACGGTCGTGAAAACAGCGGTGTGAGCAAGGGCCTTTTCGCGAGCAGGCTCGCTCCCACATTGGAAATGCATTCTCACTGTGGGAGCGAGCCTGCTCGCGAAGCCGATGCGCCATACACCGCCGAAACTGATCGTTCCCACGCTCTGCGTGGGAACGCAGCCCGGGACGCTCCGCGTCCCAACAGCGGACGCAAAGCGTCCATGGATGAATGCCCACGCAGAGCATGGGCACTATCGGCATCAGCATTGAGGAGATCCCCATGAACGCAGCCGTAGACGTTCTGCAATCCACCCATCAGCACATCAACCGCGATCGCCTCTGGGCCTCGCTCATGGAACTGGCGAAACTCGGTGCAACGGTCAAGGGCGGCGTCTGTCGCCTGGCCCTGACCGACCTCGACCGCCAGGCCCGCGACCTGTTCGTGCAGTGGTGCAAGGACGCCGGTTGCAGCGTCACGGTCGATGCCGTCGGCAACATTTTCGCCCGGCGCGCCGGGCGCAACCCGAGCCTGCCGCCGGTGATGACCGGCAGCCACATCGACACCCAGCCCACCGGTGGCAAGTTCGACGGTTGCTTCGGCGTGCTCGCCGGCGTCGAAGTGCTGCGTACCCTCAACGACCTCGGCGTGGAAACCGAAGCGCCGCTGGGAGTGGTGGTCTGGACCAACGAAGAGGGCTCACGCTTCGCCCCGTGCATGATGGGCTCCGGGGTCTTCGCCGAGAAATTCACCCTCGAAGAGACTCTCGCCAAGGTCGACGCCGACGGTGTCACCGTCGGCGAAGCGCTGAATGCGATCGGCTACGCCGGCCCGCGCAAGGTCAGCGGGCACGCGGTCGGCGCGTATTTCGAAGCGCACATCGAACAAGGCCCGATCCTTGAAGACGAAGAGAAAACCATCGGCGTGGTACTCGGCGCGCTAGGGCAGAAGTGGTTCGACCTGAAATTGCGCGGCGTCGAAGCCCACGCCGGCCCGACGCCGATGCACCTGCGCAAGGATGCCCTGGTCGGCGCCTCGGTGATCGTCGGCGCCGTCAACCGCGCCGCCCTCGGCCATCAGCCTCACGCCTGCGGCACGGTCGGCTGCCTGCAAGCCTATCCCGGCTCGCGCAACGTGATCCCCGGCGAAGTGCGCATGACCCTCGACTTCCGGCATCTGGAGCCGGCGCGGCTGGATTCGATGATTGCCGAAGTGAAACAAGTGATCGATGCGACCTGCGAAGAGCACGGCCTCACCTATGAACTGACCCCGACCGCCGACTTCCCGCCGCTGTACTTCGAAAAGGGCTGCGTGGAGGCGGTGCGCGGCGCCGCGAAAGGGCTGGGTCTGTCGCACATGGACATTGTCAGTGGCGCCGGGCATGACGCGATCTTCCTCGCTGAGTTAGGCCCGGCGGGAATGATCTTTGTGCCATGCGAGGGTGGGATCAGCCATAACGAAATAGAGAATGCCGCACCGGATGATCTCGCGGCGGGGTGCGCGGTGTTGCTAAGGGCGATGCTCGCGGCTTCGGCGATGGTGGCGGACAGCGAGCGTGCCGCCTAAGGTAAACACACCCAGTAAACCTGTGGGAGCGAGCCTGCTCGCGAATGCGCCGGGTCAGTCACCGAATGGCCTATCTGACCCAGCGCTTTCGCGAGCAGGCTCGCTCCCACAGGGGATTTCTGGCGATTTTGAGGCCGTGGCACGATCCCGAACCGCTGCGGTCGTACTCTTCACCTAGCCGCATCACAGTGTGGAGATCCAATGAGCCAGGAAGTCCTGACCACCGAAACCAACCGTCGCCAGTTGCAGCAGATCATCGCCGGGGTGTCGGACGGGGTGATTCTGCTGGAACTCGACAAAAGCATCCTCTGGGCCAACGAAGCGGCGCTGACCATGCACGGTGTCAGCACCATCGGTGATCTGGGCAGCAACGCCGACGAGTACGCCAAACGCTTCACGCTGCGCTATCGCAACAATCATGTCTTGCCGCCGGACAACTACCCGATCAGCCGCGTCGCCCGCTGCGAGGCGTTCAATGATGTGCTGATCGAAGTCTCGTCCGTGGACGACCCGGAGCGGGTCTGGGTGCACAGCGTGCGCAGCATGGTGCTGACCGACCGCGTCGGCCAGCCCGAGTCGCTGGTGCTGATCATGAGCGACGTCACCGACTGGGCCAACGCCGAGCAGCGTTTCGAAAAAACCTTCAACGCCAACCCCGCGCCGGCAGTGATCTGTCGTCTCAGCGATTTGCGCTACATCAAGGTCAACCCGGGCTTTCTGGAAATGACCGGCTATACCCGCGATCAGGTGATCGGCACCTCGGCTTACGAAATCGATATCTTCGAGCAGGCCGATCACCGCGATCTGGCCGTTCAGCGCTTGCGCGATGTCGCGACCATTCCGCAGATGCAGGCGGAACTGCGCCTCCCCGACGGTGGCAGTAAACAGGTGATCGTTGCCGGTCAACCGCTGCTGCTCAATGACGAAAATTGCATGCTGTTCTCCTTCGTCGACATGGAGCCTCGGCGCCGGGTCGAAGTGGCCTTGCGTCAGAGCGAGGAGCGCTTTGCCAAGGCTTTTCGTCTGACTCCGGTACCGATTCTGATCTGCACCGCTGACAAGCAGGAGGTCATCGACGTCAATCAGGCATTCCTCGATACCCTCGCCTATGACAGCGATGACGTACTCGGGAAAACCGTGACGCAGTTGAGCTTTATCCACGATGACGGGGCGCGCACCCGGTTATTGTCGGCGTTGGCGAAGAACGGTCGGGTCGATCGGGTCGACGTGCCGGTGCGCAAGAAGGACGAGGAGTTGCTGGAGTGTGCGGTCTCGGCCGACACCGTGAACATTCACGACACGTCCTGCTATCTGCTGGTGCTGATGGACATGACCGAGCGCAAGCGCACTGAGTTGGAGCTGGTCGCGGCGATTGAAGAGGTGATGAAGGATGCGTCGTGGTTCAGCCGGACGCTGATCGAGAAGCTGGCCAATGTGAAGAAGATCAACTCGCCGCAGTTGCCAAGTGCCTCGTTCACTGACCTGACGGCCCGTGAGCGCGATGTGCTGGGCTTGATCTGTGAAGGACTGGCGGACAAGGAGATCGCTGCGCGGTTGAAGCTGGCACCCAATACCGTGCGTAATCATGTGGCCACCGTGTACTCGAAAATCGATGTGCATAGCCGCAGCGAGGCGATCGTCTGGGCTCGGGAGCGCGGTTTGTTTTCGGGAGAGTGGGGCACCAAGGGCCAGCGCTGAGGGGTGCAAATGCACTAGTTACAAGGGTGCAAATTCATGTATTGGCCAAGACGTTGTGTTCTTAGGCTGGTGGGGTGCGGTGTAGACCATTTCGGGTTTGCGATCGTGCCCCTTCTGAAACAGTCATAGGAACAACGTCAATGATGAATCTTGCGCAGTTGCGCGCTCGGCTCGAGCACAGTTTTGCGCCGCTGGCTTGTGAGTGTTCGGTGGATGGTGATCATTCGCTGACGGTCAAGTTGTATCACCGGGATTCGGGGCAGGTGGATCTGGTGATCAGCGGGCTGGATCTGGCTTCGCTGCGTACGCCTGGGGCGGTCGAGGCGTTGGTGGATGAGTTGCGGTATGAGCTTGAGAGCAATTCCTTGCGTTCTTCGCGGGATCCGGATTTGGCTTAGTGCGCTTTGGTCTTGGCGGCCTTTGGGCCGGCCATGCTCTTAGGGTTTTGGGTGTATATCCGTTTTTTTGGGTGTCGCGGCTGGCGGTTTCGCCCTTACGGCGAGTCACCTTTTCCAAACGCCGGAGTGCCGGCCCAGCAAAAAGGTAACCGAAAAGGCTTGCTCCTGCGTTCGGCCCTCGCAGGCTCGGGTTCCTTCGCTCCGGGACTGATCCGGGCGCAGCGGCTACGGTTTGCTTCGCTGCACCTCCTTGCGCTGTGTACGACTGCGTCGTACGGTCGCTGCGCTCCCACGCCCGGATCAATCCCTCCACTCAGCCTTCCGACGTCGCCTGTGAATCAAGATCAAAAGCGGTACTCGAGCTAACGCTCATTGTTTTGAGTGATGAAGAGCGGATGAGCTTTGCTTTTTGCTTTTCTGTGGGAGCGAGCCTGCTCGCGAAGGCGGCCTGACAGCCGACCTGGTTGTTACTGAACTCACTCGATCAAAACTGTAGGAGTGAGCCTGCTCGCGATGAGGCCCTCGGCGACAACCATAATCCCAATCCAGGCTTCTGCTGGAAAATCTGCGCAAAACCGACAGCCAATCCCCGCCAATCACCCCAATCCACTGGCGCTAACAAAGTGCTCAGCTATAAAGAATGAGTGGTCAGGTCTTCCGCGGCCGGTCGGGTTGCGGGAGTTTGTCTTCCATTACCGCGGGTCGTCCTATGAATAATCCTGGGAAACGCGTATTGCCGTTGGCTTTTCTTGCTGTGCTGTTGGCCGGTTGTTCCAGTCCTCCACCCCCTGCGCCTGTCGCGCCGCCGCCACCGCCGGAACGTCGGTGTGAGGTGCTGGAGAATACTGAGGTTGCCGGGGATATGTATGTCGATGGGCAAGTAACGCGCCACATCACCACTACCCGTTGCATAACCCAATAAGATTCGCGATTCCTCGATTGCACGAGGCCTGCAATCCTGCAGTGACCCTGTGGGAGCGAGCCTGCTCGCGAATGCGTGGTATCAGTCAAAACGTAGCTGACTGACTCAACGCTTTCGCGAGCAGGCTCGCTCCCACATGGGTTAGCAATTTGCTGTGCAAATCAGGACAGGAACCCGCCATCCACATTCAGCGCCACGCCGGTGGTGTAGCTCGACGCATCGCTGGCCAGGTACAACACTGCGCCAGCCATTTCGCTTGGGTCGGCTACGCGTTTGAGTGGGATCTGGGTCAGTGCCTGTTTCAGAATCGCATCGTTCTTGACCAGCGCCGAGGCGAATTTGGTGTCGGTCAGGCCGGGGAGCAGGGCGTTGCAGCGGATGCCGAATTGCGCGCATTCCTTGGCGAAGACTTTGGTCATGTTGATGACCGCGGCTTTGGTCACCGAATAGATGCCCTGGAAGATACCCGGGGAGATGCCGTTGATCGAGGCGACGTTGATGATGCTGCCGCCACCGTTTTCGCGCATCAGCTTGCCGGCTTCGACCGACATGAAGAAATAGCCACGAATGTTCACATCGACGGTCTTCTGGAACGCGCCGAGATCGGTGTCGAGCACGTTGCAGAATTGCGGGTTGGTTGCGGCGTTGTTGACCAGGATGTCGAGGCGGCCGAATTGTTCCTTGATCCCGGCGAAGACCTGGCTGATCTGCTCCATCTCACCGATGTGGCAGGCCACGGCTGTTGCCTTGCCGCCGGCGGCGGTGATGGCGTCGGCGACGTGTTGGCAGCCTTCGAGCTTGCGGCTCGAGACGATCACATGGGCGCCTTGCTGGGCCAGCAGTTTGGCGATGGCTTCACCGATGCCACGGCTGGCACCGGAGACGAAAGCGATTTTGCCGTCGAGGTCGAACAACTGAGTCTTGGACATGGGTTTCCCTTGTTGGAAGTCTTGTTATTGGCCCGGATCAGAGGCTGGATTTCTGGATGACCTGCAGGCTCATCTGCTCCAGCAGTTTGTTCATGTGAATGAACTGCGCGAAGCGTTTGTCCTGCGTCTGGCCATGGTAAAAGCGGTAGTAGATCTGCTGCACGATGCCGGCCAGGCGGAACAGGCCGTAGGTGTAGTAGAAGTCGAAATTGTCGATGCGGATGCCCGAGCGCTCGGCGTAGTAGTCGACGAATTCGCGGCGGGTCAGCATGCCCGGTGCGTGGCTTGGCTGGCGACGCATCAGTTGCACCGGTGCCGGGTCGCCGGCTTCGATCCAGTAGGCTAGGGTGTTGCCCAGGTCCATCAGCGGGTCGCCGAGGGTGGTCAGTTCCCAGTCGAGCACGCCGATGATCTGCATCGGATTGGCCGGGTCGAGGATGACGTTGTCGAAGCGATAGTCGTTGTGGACGATGCTGGAGGTCGGGTGGTCGGCCGGCATCTTGTCGTTGAGCCAGGCTTTGACTGCTTCCCAGTGCGGCGCGTCCGGGGTCAGGGCTTTTTCGTAGCGCTCGCTCCAGCCCTTGATCTGCCGCGCGACGTAGCCTTCAGGCTTGCCCAGATCGCCGAGGCCGCAGGCGTTGTAATCAACCCGATGCAGTTCAACGAAACGGTCGATGAAGCTTTTGCACAATGCTTCGGTTTTCGCCGAATCGAGGCCCAGCTCCGGCGGCAGCTCAGCGCGCAGGATGATGCCCTTGACCCGTTCCATCACATAGAACTCGGCGCCAATCACCGATTCGTCGGTGCAGTGCACATACGCTTTCGGGCAATACGGAAAGCCGTCGCGCAGTTGGTTGAGAATGCGGAATTCACGGCCCATGTCGTGGGCGGATTTGGCCTTGTGGCCGAACGGCGGGCGGCGCAGAACGAATTCCTGCTCCGGGTATTCCAGCAGGTAGGTCAGGTTCGACGCGCCGCCAGGAAACTGGCTGATCTGCGGCGTGCCGGTCAGGCCGGGAATGTGCGCCTTGAGATACGGATCGATCAGGCTGGCATCAAGTTCTTCGCCTGCACGGATCCGGGTGGACTGGTCAGTAAGCGCCATGCTTATCCCTTCTGCTTATTTTGGAGGCCAGACATCATTGGCTAATCTAATGGTGCGCTCGGGTGCTCACAAGCGCGGATCGGTCTTATAGGTTAGCGTGTTGCTGGATAATCAACTTTGAGAATGGGCCAAGGATCGGCGCGGTTCGACGATGCCTGGCGCGTTAATGCACGCGCTGGTTACTCAGTTTTGGCGGCAGGGCGACAGGCGTCAGCACCGGTTGCCCGGAGAAAAACGCCATCAGGTTCTTCCCCACCAGTTCAACGGTGCCTTGGGTGGCTTCAGGGGAAAGCCCAGCGACGTGGGGAGTCAGCACAACGTTGCTGAGGTGTTTCAGGGCATCAGGCACTTCCGGTTCGTGATCGAACACATCCAGCGCTGCGCCGGCAATACGACGTTGTTCAAGTGCGGTGATCAGATCTGCCGTTGCGATAACACTGGCGCGGGCGATGTTGACGATAAAACCCTTGGGGCCGAGGGCATCGAGCACGGCTCGCGTCACCAGATGTTGAGTAGCAATGCCGCCGGGCGTGGCAACGACCAGAAAGTCCGAGGCTCGCGCCAGATCGGTCGGTGTCGAGCAGAACGCATAAGCGACGTCGCTGCGCACCTGGCGGTTGTGGTAGCTGATCTGCATGTCGAAACCCAGCTCGGCACGTTTGGCAATCGCCATGCCCACCGCGCCCAGCCCGAGGATGCCCAGACGCTTGCCGGCCAGCGACGGGCGCATGATTTTCGGCCATTCACCGCGGCGCACGGCGGCATCGCAGCGCGGGATGTCGCGAACCAATGCCAGCAGCAATGCCATCGCATGATCGGCCACTGATGAGGCGTTGACTCCGGCGCCATTGGTGACGGTGATCCCGCGGTCGCTGGCCGCTTGCAGGTCGACCTGTTCATAACCGGCGCCGATCACCGTGATGATTTTCAGGGCGGGCAGGGCGCTGATCTCTTGCGCAGTCAGGCCCAGCGGGCCGCGAGTGAGCACGGCGTCGATGCGACTGCCATGAGTGGCGATGGCTTGCGCGCGTTCGGCTGGCGTTGGTGCAAGGATCAGGTGGAATCCCTGATGTTCAAGAATCGGCAGATAGTCATTGATCGTTTCAACCAGTACCAGAACGGTTGCGGGCATTGCGCGGCTCCTGTGATTGGCGGCGGGTGGGTCGCGAAAGTCGACTCAGAGTGCTGAATCCGCAGCGGCTTGGCAATCGTTGCATTCGCGCAGTGGTGCTTTGATTCTGGACGGGTTCAGGCAGGAAGCAAGAACGCCGGCACACCGATGATCCGGCGTGCCGGCGATCTCAATGGGCTGCCTGTGCGTTGGTCTGTTCGGCAAGTGCGATCGGTTTGAAATCATAGGTGGGGTAGAACTCGGTGCGGTAGCTGCCCCATGCGGTATTTTCCAGCGCCAGGTTCACTTCTGCGAGTCGGGAGGCCGGGAAGCGCACGGTGACGACCTGCCCGATGCCCATCATGATATTCCAACTCACCACTTCGACGCCGGCAGGCGGGAAGGTTTTATAAAAGCCTTGCTGGGCAAGTTGCGCCTTCAGTTCACTTAGCGGGCGCGATTGATCGTGTTTGAGAAACACCGTCAGCATCATGGTGTTGTCGGCGACGGCATTCTTTGTCGCGGCCGTCGAGGCTTGCGCAGTGCTGACCGCAAGCAGACCAGCGGACATCAGGGAGGCGGACAGCAGCAGTGACGTTATTGTTTTTTTCATATCGAACTCCGTACTTATCGGGCAATGGCAGATCTTGTTTCGACACTTCCGGTATAGGGCGCGTGAACCACGTGAATGCGTACGGGCGGATTGTTTTCAATCATGTCGCGTGGCACTTCACGGGAATAGGTGAATTCGTTTTTATTCAATGTTTCCAAGCGTCTGACGATGGTCTTGACGGGGCCTTTGTCCGGTACCAGGACATGTTGTTGCTGGTCGCCAGTTACAAAAAAGTATCCGCCGCCACCGTTGTCATATTTGGATTCACCCGTGTCGGTGTAGAAGAACTCATAGCGGTTGGTTTCGGGATCCCACGTCGATATGCCGACAACACCAGGGTAACTCGTTTTCACATCGGTTTGCGGGGCGCCTTCAACGTAGACCTTGGTCGTCAGCCAGCGCGGGGAGGAGGCCAGCTCGCGGATGTCGGCGTTGGCTGTTGTGATCGACATTAGCAATGTCGCAAACAGAAGACAATTCCTCGGGTGATTTTTCATACTCAATCCTCTTTGCCGAATAAGTAAGTTGCGGAGTCGATCCGTTGAACCTCAGGCGGAGGAATATAGGCAGATAGATAAAGTGAGCTCAAGGCTTGCGTAGTTACTTGTAACAAAGTGGCGTGTTGGGTTGGTCAGGTATTATTTGGAAAGGATTTTAAATGTGTGTGTGTTTTGTAGGAAAGTTCTGAAAGTGCAGTAACGGTTGCTTCATCTCGAACTAAGAGTTGAGATAGCCAACGTGCCGACTGTCATTGCCGAATCAACTCACATATTGCGCAATGCCATTGCCGAACGACCAGTTCTCTTTTTTAACCTCTACAAGGCTGATGAACACATCTTCCAGGCGGATGCCCAGTTGCGTATGCAGGCTTTCGGCGATGGTTTTGAACAGCAATTGTTTCTTCTCCACCGTGCGCCCCTCGCTGATGGTGATCTGGATGAACACCACGCCGTCGCTGCGCTGGATGCCAAGGTATTGCGGGTCATACACGAAGTGCTGGCTGTCGTGCTCGCTGAGGATCTGGAAATTGTCGTGTTCGGGCACATCGATACAGGTGCGCAGGGCGGCATAGATCTGTTCGCCGATGCGCCTGGCAAAAGTGGGATCGGGATTCTTCTGGATGTCGACGCGAACCAGTGGCATGGGAGACTCCTTGGATTGTGGCTTCTATCAAGCTAGATCAAAGGCAGGGTTCTGGCAGGTAGTCGGTCCGGAATATTGCGGATTTATTGTATGAGCGGGCTTACGTGACTCGCGGATTTTGCCTACGGGAATGGCAGATGCGTCTGCTGGTCAGCGTGAATGGAACAGTTTGATGATAAGGGCATGACGATAGCGGTCGATGTACATGCAAATGCTGGCACCGATCCGCCAGCAGCCAAGAAGGGCAAATGTTCCATAACGATCGTGAAAATCTGGAGCTCGACAGGCTGGAAAACGAATCAAGGAAACTCGTGGCTGAATGGAAGAAGCTTCAGGCTGAAGAAAAAAAATTATCAATAGAGACGAATCTCTATCCAATTGCAGTGTTTGGTGGAGTGTTGACAGCGATCACTGCGGTGGCAGGGGTTTTCTTCAAATTTTGAGTCTTCTTGCTTCGGAACCGTCAGACGCATTATTCAAAGGTTAATCAGTATGAGCACATATGACCGTAAGGCACGATTGGAGCAAATTGAGCGAGAGTTCGCAGAATATGACGAAGCGGTGCGCAATAGAGACAAGCGCGAAAATGGCAAGCTCTGGTTGCTTTTCGGCTTCGGGCTGTACTGCGTTTTATTGGGTTTCATGCTCGGCATATCGCTCTAGATGCATTCGATGACGCATGGGTGGGTGCAAAACCTATCCGTTTGCGGCATCTGACGTATCCATAAACGACCTGGTTTTTTCCATAAACGACCATCCTTGGATCTGCTCCGCACAACCATTCCTCAGCTAAGTCTTTGCTTGCATTGATTTATCGCGGAGAATCGCGCCCCTGTTTCGGACGGAGCATGTCTGTCGGTTTTTTCGACGCATCCTGACCGAGTGGCAAGTGACCGGAAAGCGGAGATCCGACCGGATGAATGATCAGGCCAATAGCCTCGAAAAGCGTTTCGACGCAGCAGCACCCGCTGAACTTTCGAGCTGGAATCGCCAGGACACCACCTGGATGCTGGGACTGTTTGGGACGGCCATTGGCGCCGGCACCCTGTTTTTGCCGATCAACGCAGGATTGGGTGGCTTCTGGCCGCTGGTGATCCTCGCGCTGCTGGCGTTCCCGATGACGTTTTACGCGCACCGTGGCCTGACCCGTTTTGTGCTGTCCGGTCGCGAAGGCGCCGATATCACCGAAGTGGTCGAGCAGCATTTCGGTATCAAGGCTGGTGCCTTGATCACGCTGCTGTACTTCTTTGCCATCTTCCCGATCCTGCTGATCTACAGCGTCGGCCTGACCAACACGGTCGCCAGTTTCCTCGAACATCAACTGCACATCACGCCGCCGCCGCGCGCGTTGCTGTCGTTGGTGCTGATTCTCGGCCTGCTGGCCGTCGTGCGTTGCGGTGAGCAGGCGATCGTCAAAGCCATGAGCCTGATGGTCTATCCGTTCATCGTCGCGCTGCTGTTCCTCGCCGTTTACCTGATTCCGCACTGGAACGGCGGCATCCTCGCCACCGCCACGCAAGTGCCAGCGCCGTCAGCGCTGTTGCACACGCTGTGGCTGGCGATTCCGGTGATGGTGTTTTCGTTCAACCATTCGCCAATCATCTCGGCGTTTGCGGTCGATCAGAAGCGCCGCTACGGCGTGCATGCCGAAGAGCGCAGCTCGCAGATCCTCTCTCGCGCTCATGCACTGATGGTGCTGATGGTGCTGTTCTTCGTGTTCAGCTGCGTGCTGACCCTGTCGCCAGAGCAACTGGCTGAGGCCAAAGACCAGAACCTGTCGATCCTGTCGTACCTGGCCAACCACTTCAGCAACCCGACCATCGCCTTCGCGGCGCCGTTGATTGCGTTCGTGGCGATCTCCAAATCCTTCCTCGGTCACTACATTGGTGCCAGCGAAGGTCTCAAGGGCTTGATCGTCAAGAGCGGCAAGCGCCCGGGCGCCAAGGCGCTGGATCGCATCGTGGCGGCGTTGATGCTAGTGATCTGCTGGATCGTAGCGACGCTGAACCCGAGCATCCTGGGCATGATCGAAACCGTCGGCGGGCCGGTGATTGCGGCGATTCTGTTCCTGATGCCGATGTACGCGATTCGCAAAGTGCCGGCGATGGCGCGCTATCGCGGTCAGGCATCGAACGTGTTTGTTACGGCGGTGGGACTGGTGGCGATTTCGGCGCTGGTTTACAAGCTGGCTGTGTAATGACTGATCGTTCCCACGCTCTGCGTGGGAACGCCTCTTGTGACGCTCTGCGTCACGCTTGGGGACGCAGAGCGTCCGGGGCTGCATTCCCACGCGGAGCGTGGGAACGATCAAAAAAAACGCCGCTCATCTCACGATGGGCGGCGTTTTTTATGGCCTTGCAGCGTTAGGCTTGAACGACCGGGATCTTGGCGTTCGCAGCAGCTTCACGGAACTCGGCGATCTGGTCGAAGGACAGGTAGCGGTAGACATCGGCCGCCATGCTGTCGATCTTGCCAGCGTATTCCATGTACTCCTCGACGGTCGGCAGGCGACCCAGGATCGAAGCAACGGACGCCAGCTCGGCCGAGGCCAGGTAGACGTTCGCGCCGTCGCCCAGACGGTTCGGGAAGTTACGGGTCGACGTCGACACCACGGTGCTGTTCGGCTCAACGCGTGCCTGGTTACCCATGCACAGCGAGCAGCCTGGCATTTCCATGCGTGCGCCAGCCTTGCCGTAGATGCCGTAGTAGCCTTCTTCGGTCAGTTGGTGAGCGTCCATCTTGGTCGGCGGCGACAGCCACAGACGGGTTGGCAGCTGACCCTTGACCTGATCCAGCAGTTTACCGGCAGCGCGGAAGT
Organism: Pseudomonas iranensis; assembly: GCF_014268585.2. Classification (NCBI taxonomy): domain Bacteria; kingdom Pseudomonadati; phylum Pseudomonadota; class Gammaproteobacteria; order Pseudomonadales; family Pseudomonadaceae; genus Pseudomonas; species Pseudomonas iranensis. The sequence goes on along the minus strand of NZ_CP077092.1, from coordinate 3,843,703 downwards.
GACCGATGTTGGTCATGCACGAACCGATGAACACTTCGTCGATCTTCTCGCCAGCAACGCTGGACAGCAGACGGGCGTCGTCCGGATCGTTCGGCGCGCAGAGCACAGGCTCGTTGATCTCGGCCAGATCGATTTCGATGACTTCGGCGTATTCGGCGTCGGCATCGGCTTCCATCAGCTCAGGATTGGCGATCCAGGCTTCCATCGCTTGAGCGCGGCGTTCCAGGGTACGCGCATCGCCGTAGCCTTCGCCGATCATCCAGCGCAGCAGGGTGATGTTGGACTGCAGGTACTCGGTGATCGACTCTTTCGACAGCTTGATGGTGCAACCGGCAGCCGAACGTTCGGCCGAGGCGTCGGACAGTTCGAACGCCTGCTCCAGGGTCAGACCTTCCAGGCCTTCGATTTCCAGGATGCGGCCGGAGAAGGCGTTTTTCTTGCCTTTCTTCTCGACGGTCAGCAGACCGTTCTGGATAGCGAAGTACGGAATGGCATGAACCAGGTCACGCAGGGTGATGCCAGGTTTCATCTTGCCTTTGAAGCGCACCAGGATCGATTCCGGCATGTCCAGCGGCATTACACCAGTGGCAGCGGCGAACGCGACCAGACCGGAACCGGCCGGGAACGAGATGCCCATCGGGAAACGGGTGTGCGAGTCACCACCGGTACCGACGGTGTCCGGCAGCAGCATGCGGTTCAGCCACGAGTGGATGATGCCGTCGCCCGGACGCAGGGAAACGCCGCCGCGGGTCATGATGAAGTCAGGCAGGGTGTGGTGGGTGGTCACGTCGATCGGCTTTGGATAAGCCGCCGTGTGGCAGAACGACTGCATCACCAGATCAGCGGAGAAGCCCAGGCACGCCAGGTCTTTCAGTTCGTCACGGGTCATCGGACCTGTGGTGTCCTGCGAACCCACGGTGGTCATCTTCGGTTCGCAGTAGGTGCCAGGACGCACGCCCTGGCCTTCTGCCAGACCGCAAGCCTTGCCGACCATTTTCTGCGCCAGGGTGAAGCCCTTGGTGCTTTCAGCTGGAGCTTCAGGCTTCTTGAACAGGTCGAACGCTGGCAGACCCAGTTCGGCGCGAGCCTTCTCGGTCAGGCCACGGCCGATGATCAGCGGGATACGACCGCCGGCACGGACTTCGTCCAGCAGCACCGGGGTTTTCATTTCGAAAGTGGTGATGACTTCGTCGGTACCGTGCTTGCAGACTTTGCCAGCGTGCGGGTACAGGTCGATCACGTCGCCCATGTTCATGTTCGACACGTCGAACTCGATCGGCAGTGCGCCGGCATCTTCCATGGTGTTGTAGAAGATCGGAGCGATCTTGCTGCCGAAACAGAAACCGCCAGCGCGCTTGTTCGGCACGTACGGGATGTCGTCGCCGAAGAACCACAGCACCGAGTTGGTGGCCGATTTACGCGAGGAACCGGTACCGACCACGTCACCGACGTAGGCGATCGGGAAACCCTGGCCGCGCATTTCTTCGATCTGCTTCATCGGGCCGGTCTTGCCTTGCTCGTCCGGAACGATGCCGTCACGGGCCATTTTCAGCATGGCCAGGGCGTGCAGCGGGATGTCAGGACGCGACCAGGCGTCTGGCGCAGGGGAGAGGTCGTCGGTGTTGGTTTCGCCGGTGACCTTGAATACGCGCAGGCTGATCTTGTCGGCCAGGACCGGGCGCTTCTTGAACCACTCGCCGTCAGCCCAGGATTGAAGCACGGCTTTGGCGTGAACGTTGCCGTTCTTGGCTTTTTCAGCGACGTCGTGGAAGGCGTCGAACATCAGCAGGGTGTGCTTGAGTTCTTCGGCGGCGACTGGCGCCAGCTCGGCGTCGTCCAGCAGTTCAACGAGGGTGACGATGTTGTAGCCGCCCTGCATGGTGCCGAGCAGTTCTACAGCGCGTTTCTTGTCCAGCAGAGGGGAGGTGGCTTCGCCCTTGGCCAGGGCAGACAGGAAACCGGCCTTGACGTAGGCGGCTTCGTCCACTCCAGGTGGTACGCGATTGGTGATCAGGTCAACGAGGAAAGCTTCTTCGCCAGCCGGAGGGTTCTTCAGCAGCTCGATCAGGCCTGCTGTTTGTTCGGCGTTAAGCGGCTGGGGAACGATACCCAGGGCTGCACGCTCTTCGATATGTTTGCGGTAGGCTTCAAGCACAGTTATTACCCTCATCAGTGGTCCCAAATGGGTGTCCGGGACGCTCATCCCGAAATTGCCGTACTCATGCGCCTCACGACGTTGTGGGTCGTTCGGCCAGAATTATCGGCAATTCCTTACAGAAGCTGCTTTCAAAGTTTTACGCCTGCAGAACGGGGAGCTGATGAGGGTTGGCGTTGGGCTTTTCCCCGCTGGAAAAACCCTTCGCCAACACCGCTCTGAAGGAACGACTGTGCTCGTGACGCTTTGAAAACAGCTTCTAACGGACATTGGCGCCTTAAAAGGCTGGCTGATTCTACGGCAAAAAAAATTTAAAGGTAAGTCGCGCTCTATTGGACTTTCGTGGCAATCAGCGCGGCCGGAGCAAACCTGCGACGCTGGCGAGACCTTGCTGTTTGAGGGGTGATCAATGCCCGACAAAGGGCTAACATGCCGGCCTGTTCCGCGTTTCAGTGTTCTGCCCATTTATGCCCAATCAGACCATCAAGACCCCCTGCGTCGGCCTCTGCTCCACCGTTTACGGTGACCTTGTGTGCCGTGGCTGCAAGCGTTTCCACCACGAAGTGATCCATTGGAACGGGTACAACGAGGAGGAAAAGCGTGCTGTGTGGCTGCGTCTGGAGCAATTGCTGTCACAAGTGATGGCAAGCAAGGTCGAAATCTTCGATCCGGCGCGCCTGCGCGAGCAGCTCGAACAGCGCAAGATCCGCTTCGTACCGCATCAGTCGGAATATTGCTGGGCCTATCAGCTGATTGCCCGGGGCGCGCGGGTGATCATTAATCTTGAGGCGTACGGGATGGTGTTGCTGCCGGAGTTCCGCGACTGGAACCTGCCGGAGCTGCGCGATGCCATTGATCGGGAATTCTTCCTGCTGTCGGAAGCGCATTATCAGCGCTACATCGCCCCGGGCTTTTTGAAAGACGCCTTCGGCGCCTGAACAGCAAAAGCTTCGCGAGCAGGCTCGCTCCCACAGGGAAATGCATTCCAGATGTGGGAGCGAGCCTGCTCGCGAAAGCGCCAGTCAGGCATGGCAATCCTCAGTGTTTTGCCGTCAGTTCCACCAGATGATCCTCAACCTCCTGCGGCTTGAGCACCAGGACATCGCTTTCCAGCGTATCCAGCACCGCTTCAGCGGTATTGCCGATCAACGCGCCTGACAGACCACTGCGCGCCACCGTGCCAATCACCGTCACCGCCGCCTGCAGCTTGTGCGCCATGAACGGGATCAACACATCCGCCGGGCCTTCCTCGATGTGCAAGTTCTCGTCATCGACATCGAACTCCGCCTGAAACGCTCGACACTGCTCGCGGTATTTGGCTTCTATGGTCGATTTCAGCTGAAACGTCGGGTCTGCCGCCGAGAGCATCGGCGACGGATGCGCGGTAATCACATGCAGGTGCGCTTTGGCCAGACTGGCGATGTCATAACCGTGATCAATGATGGTGCTGTGCAAATGCCGATGCTCACCGTCGGCATTGCCGACATCGACCGCAGCCAGGATCACTTTGTCCTTCCACGAACCGGCGGTTTTAACCAGCAACACCGGGGTAGGGCAGTGGCGCAGAAGCTTCCAGTCGGCCGGGGTCAGCAGGGCCTTTTTCAGCGAGCTGTCGGGGAAGTGCTGTTTGATCACCAGACCGCAACCTTCGGCCTGCTGCACATCAATGATGGTTTCGTGCAGGCTCTCGTTCCACGCCTGTTCGGTGGTCACGCTGTACCCTTCGGCGAGCAATGCCGCCTTGAGCACGCTGAGCAGGCCGGCGTGGTCATGCTTCTTGTCGCACACCAATAGATGCAGGTGGGCCTGGGTGACACCGGCGATCAGCTTGGCGCGCTTGAGCGCCAGGCTTTCTGCATGTTCAGGTTCGATGACCACCAGAATGCTGCGAATGGCTTGCATGAGCGGAGTCTCCAGCAAAGAAAAGGCACGGCGTTGCACAACTATAGTTGCTACCCGAACGTCTGCGACTTGATGCATATCAACAGCCGCTGCTGGTGGTCTGCGGGCAGGCCGGTATAATCGGCGCCCTTCGCTCGAACACCTTTTACCGTGAGCCCCATGATCCTTCCCGAAATCCACGAATTCCTTGGCTGCCGCACGCCCGACGCCTGGGTCCTGGCGGCACTGGCCGATCAGGAAACCCTGCTGATCGATCACAAGAACTGCGAGTTCAAGGCCGCCAGCACGGCGCTGAGCCTGATTGCCAAGTACCACGCCCATGTCGACCTGATCAACATGATGTCGCGCTTGGCCCGGGAAGAACTGGTGCACCACGAGCAAGTCATGCGCATCATGAAACGACGCAAGATCGAGTTGCGTCAGCTGCACGCCGGCCGCTACGCCTCGGGCCTGCGCAAGGTGGTGCGCAGCCACGAACCGGTGAAACTGGTGGATACGCTGGTGGTTGGTGCTTTCATCGAAGCGCGCAGTTGCGAACGCTTTGAAGCATTGGTGCCGCATCTGGACGAAGAACTGGGCAAGTTTTATTTCGGTTTGCTGAAAAGCGAGGCGCGGCACTTTCAGGGTTATCTCAAATTGGCCTATCAGTATGGTGATGCTAAGGATGTCGCGCAGGTGATCGACCGCGTCCGTGCGGTCGAGCAGGAACTGATCGAATCGCCGGACGAGGAATTCCGCTTCCACAGCGGTGTGCCCGCCTGAATTTGTTAAAAACTCTTAAGAGTATGAAACATCACCGAAAACCGGCCCGAGTGGCCGGTTTTTGCTGTCTGCCGTCATCGCGTGTTCGATGAATGCCAGCATAATATCGGCCCTTCCACGTTTGGCTTGGCAACGGTTGTTATGGATAACCTGGGTTTCGGCAGAGTTCTGCTGGTCGAAGACGATGAGCGTCTCGCCGCACTGATCGCACACTTTCTTGAGCAACATGGCTACGAGGTGCGCACGGTGCATCGCGGCGATCTGGCCATGGCTGCATTCCTGGAATTCAAGCCGAAAGTGCTGGTGCTCGACCTGATGTTGCCGGGGCAGAGCGGTTTGCAGGTCTGCCGGGAAATTCGCAGTGTCTCGGACACGCCGATCGTGATCCTCACCGCCAAGGAAGACGATCTCGATCACATCCTCGGTCTGGAATCCGGCGCTGACGATTACGTGATCAAACCGATCAAACCGCCGGTGTTGCTCGCGCGGCTGCGGGCGTTGCAACGGCGGCAGACGCCGGACACCAGCGTTGTCAGTTTCCTCGAGTTCGGGCAATTGAGCATCGACCGCAGTTGCCGGGAAGTGCGCCTGACCGGTGACCTGATCGAGCTGACCACCATGGAGTTCGAATTGCTCTGGTTGCTCGCCAGCGCGGCGGGCAAGATTCTTTCCCGCGATGACATTCTCAGTCGCATGCGCGGCATTGCCTTCGACGGCCTCAATCGCAGCGTCGACGTCTACATCAGCAAGTTGCGCAACAAGCTTAAGGACAACCCTCGCGAGCCGGTGTGCATCAAGACCGTGTGGGGCAAGGGCTATCTGTTCAATCCATTCGCGTGGGAGCTCTAGATGCTGCGCTTGTTCCTCGGCCTGTTTCTGGTGATGACGGTGGGTCTGGTGCTGGCCTTGCAGACGGTTGAGCACACCTTCAACGCCTTGCTCGACAGCCAGACGCAGGATTACAACCGTGAAGCCGTGCGTGGTCAGGCGTGGTCGCTGGTCGATCATCTGCAAGGCCGCCAGGGCGCCGAGCGTGAACAGAAACTCGATTCATTGCGGGCGCACTACGGTCTATCGCTGAGTCTGGTCGAGGCCGATCAACTGGCCCTCACACCGCAGGAAAAAGCTGAGCTCGCGCGGAACCTGTTGGTGATCCGCGACGATTACACGCAGTTCATCAGCAACATCGATGGTGGCTCGCAGTTGCTCAGCATCAAGCTGCCGCCAGAGCCGAGCCTGATGCCGTTCTACATCACCGCGGCTTACATGATGCTCGCGGTGTTGATCGGCATCGTTCTGTTTTTCTGGGTGCGCCCGCACTGGCGCGATCTGGAAAAGCTGCGGCTGGCGGCCGAGCGTTTCGGCGACAACGATCTGTCGGTGCGCATTCAGTTGTCGCGGCGCTCGAACATCCGCGATCTGGCCGAGCACTTCAATCTGATGGCGGCGCGCATCGAGGGCTTGATCGCCAACCAGCGCGAACTGACCAACGCGGTGTCCCACGAATTGCGCACACCGATTGCGCGGCTTTCGTTTGAGCTCGATCAGCTCAAGCAGCAACCCGACGCTAGCCAGAATCGCGAGCTGATCGCCGACATGTATGCCGACCTTGGTGAGCTTGAGGAGATGGTCTCGGAGCTGCTGACCTACGCCAGCCTCGAGCACGGCGCGACGGTGATAAAGCGGGAAAATATTCACGCGGCCGACTGGCTCGACAGTGTCGTCGGCAGTGTGGCGCTTGAGGCCGAAGCAGTGGGCGTGCAGTTGTCGATCGCCGGTTGCCAGGTCGACACGGTAAGCATCGAACCGCGCTTCATGGCGCGGGCGGTGATCAACCTTTTGCGCAATGCCATTCGCTATGCCGAGCAGCGCGTCGAGGTGTCGCTGCAGCGCAATGGTGATGACTATGAAGTGCGGGTCAGCGATGACGGGCCGGGCGTGCCGCTGGAGGGACGGGAGAAAATCTTCGAACCGTTCTCCCGACTGGATGCCAGCCGGGATCGGCGTACTGGCGGTTTCGGGCTGGGCCTGGCGCTGGTGCGGAGGGTGTCGCAGTCCCATGGCGGGCAGGTTGAGGTTGGCGAATCGGTGTGGGGCGGGGCGTTGTTCAGGATGACCTGGGCGCATCTGGACTGATTGATATTGCCTGACCCGGCCCCTTCGCGAGCAGGCTCGCTCCCACAGGTGATCGCAATCCAAATGTGGCAGCGAGCCTGCTCGCGAAGGGCGCGGTGTTCAGCGAGTTACACCGAGTCGCTCATGCCACTGGGCGATCGATTCTTCGGGATATACATCAAACTGCTGATCCTTCGGCTTCGCCTCGACCTCAACCCACGGCGCTTTCGAGCCAAGCATCAGGTGCGTGTGTTCCGGCGGCACCGGCAGTGGCGTGTCGATCGCCGAGGCGAATGGGTGAATCAGCTCTGGCCACTCCGGGCTGAACAGCCACAAACCGCTGCCGCACAGCGAACAGAAGTGGCGTTCGGCGCTGCTGCGATGGGCGCGGTTATCGCCGTCAGCTTTCATCTTCGCGTGATAAATGCTGATGTTTTTGCGCCCGCGAACCTTGAGAGTGGTCGCGTCGCCGCCAAGGTTGATCGCATAACCGCCACCGCCCTGGGTCTTGCTGCAGATCGAGCAATAGCAGCGTTGATAGGGATAAGGATGGGCGCTGTCGAGGCTGAACGTGACTTCGCCGCAATGGCAGGAGCCTTCGAGGTGCATGGTGCTCTCCTGTGTCTGAATGGTCCGCTTCAGCCTAAAACATTTTGCCTGGCGCTTGCCGGTGTGATGCGACCGGCGGGCGCAGCGTCTAGCCCCAGTGTCCCCGCGATCCCATGGGGCGAGACTTTCGGAACCCGGCATGCAAGCGCTGTTGAACGAGATCCTTGACGCCGTCCGGCCCCTGATCGGGCAGGGCAAAGTTGCTGACTATATCCCCGCCCTCGGCACGGTGCCGGCCAACCAGTTGGGCATCGCCGTGTACAGTAACGATGGCGAAATGTATTGCGCCGGCGACGCTGAAACGCCGTTCTCGGTGCAGAGTATTTCCAAGGTATTCAGCCTGGTGCAGGCCATCGATCACTCCGGCGAAGCGATCTGGGAACGGCTTGGTCACGAGCCTTCTGGCCAGCCGTTCAACTCGCTGGTGCAACTGGAATTCGAGCGCGGCCGCCCGCGCAATCCGTTCATCAATGCCGGGGCGCTGGTGATCTGCGACATCAACCAGTCGCGCTTCGCTGCGCCGACACTGTCGATGCGCGACTTCGTCCGGCGTCTGTCGGGCAACCCGCAGATCATGATCGACGGCAAGGTCGCCGACTCCGAATATCAGCATCGCGCGCGTAATGCGGCGATGGCGTATCTGATGCAGTCTTTCGGCAACTTTCACAACGATGTCGAAGCGGTGTTGCGTAGCTATTTCAGCCATTGCGCGCTGCGCATGAACTGCATCGATCTGGCCCGGGCGTTCTGCTTTCTGGCCAATGACGGGTTCTGCAAGCACAGCGGCGAGCAGATACTGACGCGCCGCCAGACCCAACAGGTCAACTCGATCATGGCCACCAGCGGTTTGTACGACGAGGCAGGCAATTTCGCCTATCGCGTCGGCCTGCCGGGCAAGAGCGGGGTCGGCGGCGGCATCGTTGCGGTGGTGCCGGGGCAGTTCAGCGTGTGCGTGTGGTCGCCGGAGTTGAATGCGGCCGGCAACTCGCTGGCGGGGATGGCGGCGCTGGAACTGCTGAGCTCGCGGATTGGCTGGTCGGTGTTCTGAAGACACACCACGATTTCCAGTGTGGGAGCGAGCCTGCTCGCGAAGAGGTCGGCACATTCAGCATCGATGTCGTCTGGTCGGACGCTTTCGCGAGCAGGCTCGCTCCCACCGGGTGCAGTGTTGCTTTGCAGGATCGTGTTCTATACATTTTCCGGCCGCCCTCTGCATGGTGAATCCGCTTCATGTCTCTTGCGCTCGAACGTCTAGTCGCTGGCACGCCGATCCCTTTCGCTGGTAACCGCGTCACCGTGGTCAGCCCCGAACTGGCCGCGCGGTTTCAGCCCGGTGACCATTTGCTGGTCGAGCAGGTCAGTGGCGAGTTGTTGCTGATCCCCGTGGCTGATCAACAGGCCGCCTCGGTGGCAATCGAGCGTGCGGCTGCGGCATTCACAGCGTTGTCGGCGGTGTCCGATGAAGCCATCAGCCAGTTTTTCGATCTGTTTGCTCAGCGCCTGGAAAGTCCTGAATGCTGGACGCAGATCGAAGCCGCCAACCGCGCCGACATCGAGCGAGCCAAGGCGCGCGGTCGCTCGACCACACGCTTGCTCGCTGATGAACGCATGCGCCGCGACATGATTGCCGGGCTGCGCGCCTGGCGTGATGCGCCACCGACCCGGGGCAAAGTGATCAGCAGTGTTGAGCACGATGGCTGGAAGGTTGAGCAAGTGGTCTCGCCGCTGGGCATCGTCGCCTTTGTCTTCGAAGGCCGACCCAACGTCTTTGCCGACGCCGCCGGGGTGTTGCGCACCGGTAATACGGCTGTGCTGCGCATCGGCAGCGATGCGTTGGGCACTGCGCAAGCCATCGTCACTCACGCCTTGAACCCGGCGCTGGCCGAAGCCGGTTTGCCGGTGGGGGCGGTGTCGTTGGTCGAAAGTGTCAATCATGCTGCCGGTTGGGCGATGTTTGCCGACCGGCGTCTGTCGCTGGCGGTGGCGCGCGGCTCGGGCCGTGCGGTCAGTCAGTTGGGCAGCATTGCTCAGCAGGCCGGCACTGCCGTCAGCCTGCACGGCACCGGCGGCGCGTGGCTGATCGCCGACCGTGACGCCGACACTACACGCTTTGCGGCGGTGGTGCGCAACTCGCTGGACCGCAAGGTCTGCAACACCCTGAACGTCTGTCTGATTCAGCGCGAACGCGCCGATGAGCTGGTGCCGCTGTTCCTCAATGCCTTGAAAGACGCCGGTACTGCGCGCGGCCAAGGCTGCAAATTGCACATCGTCGCGGGCAGTGAAAGTTGCCTGCCAAGCGAATGGCAGAACGCAACAGTCGAGGTTTATCGCGCCGAGGGTTACCAGACCGAAGCGCTGGCCGAGTCTTTGCCCGAGTCGGAGCTGGGCCGCGAGTGGGAATGGGAAGAAACCCCGGAAGTCAGCCTGATGATTGTCGATGATCTGGATCAGGCGATTGCGCTGTTCAACCGTTACAGCCCGCAATTCACCGTGTCGTTGATCAGCGAGGATGCGGCGGTTCAGGAGCGCTTCTACAACGCGGTGAATGCGCCGTTCGTAGGCAACGGCATCACCCGTTGGGTCGATGGCCAGTACGCGTTGAACAAGCCGGAACTGGGCCTTTCGAACTGGGAGAGCGGGCGCCTGTTTGCGCGCAGTGCGATTCTTTCCGGGGATGGCGTGTTTACCGTGCGTAGCCGGATGACTCAGGTTGATCTCACGGTGAAACGCTGACTTGAAACCCGGACCGTGCCGTGTAGGAGCTGCCGAAGGCTGCGATCTTTTGATCTGATCGTTCCCACGCTCCGCGTGGGAATGCCTCTAGGGACGCTCCGCGTCCAGTGACGCAGAGCGTCACGGGCTGCGTTCCCACGCGGAGCGTGGGAGCGATCATCGGCCGGGGCGTCAGGCTGCGTTGGAAGTCTTAGCGCTGATCGCGCAAGTCTCAGGTTGCTCGACCAGCGGCACAAAGGTGCGGCGATCGGAAGAGAGCGCGTCGATCGAGCCGGTCTCGATGTCATACACCCAGCCATGCAGATTCAGCCGCCCTTGCTCCTGGGCCAGGCGCACACTCGGGTGGGTCTGGATATTCGCCAGTTGCGCGATCACATTCTCGCGCACCATCGAACTCAATTTCGCCGCGTCGCTGCCATGCACGCGCGCTTCGTTCATCACCTTCGCCGACTCGGCATGCTGCAGCCAGCCACTGACAGCGGGCAGATGATCCATGCATTTGCACTGGGCAATTGCCGTCATTGCGCCGCAATCGGAGTGGCCGCAAATCACGATATCGCTCACTCCCAGTACCGCCACCGCATACTCCACTGTCGCCGAGACCCCGCCCGGATGCGGGCTGTAGGAGGGCACGATATTGCCGGCGTTACGGATCACGAACAGTTCGCCGGGCTCTTGCTGGGTCAGCAGCTCAGGCACCACGCGACTGTCGGAACAGGTGATGAACAGCGTGCCGGGTTGCTGAGTCGTGGCCAGATGTTTGAACAGCTCGCTGCGTTGCGGGAAGGCTTCGTTCTGGAATTTCAGGAAACCGTCGATCAGGGCTTTCATGGGCGTGTCCTCGTGGCAGAAATGAGATGGCCCGCACGCAGGATGCGGGCCGGGCGCATTAGAACGGGCGCAGCGGCAGGAATTTGCCGTCGAGCGTCACCACCGCGCGGGAGCCGCCTTCCGGGTCTTCGACTTTCTTGATGTCCAGTTTGAAGTTGATCGCACTGATGATGCCGTCACCGAACTGCTCGTGAACCAGCGCTTTCAGCGTGGTGCCGTAGATCTGGATCATTTCGTAAAAACGGTAGATGGTCGGGTCGGTCGGCACGCCGCTGAGGCTGCCACGCAAAGGAATGATTTGCAGAGCGGCGACGTCATCGGCGCTGAGGTCGAGCTTGTCGCCGACCACTTGAGCAGCGTTTTTCGGCAGCGGATGCTGGCCGAGCAGGGCGGCGGTGACGTAGGCCAGGCTGAGGCCGGTGCCGTCAGCAAGATCCTGCCACGACAGATCTTTTTTCGCCTTGGCGTCGAGAACGCGGGTGGCCAGGGCCAGGCTGTTGTCGTTGTAGGCGTGGGACTGTTGCATGGTGTCACTCCTTTCAGGGGTTGGCTTGCTTGTGTGGAAGCAATCTTGCGCCGGTCGATCCATAGCGTCCAAGACCGATATACAATGCTTGGCATAAGCCCTGCCTATAGTTGGTGTCCTCATGCTGTTGCGACATTTGCGTTATTTGCTCGCCGTTGCCGATCACGGAGGCTTCACCCGAGCTGCCGAAGCGCTGCATGTATCGCAGCCGACGCTGTCGCAGCAGATTCGTCAATTGGAAGAAAACCTCGGTGTGACTCTCTTTGATCGCACCTCACGCACGGTGAAGCCGACGGATGCCGGAGCGGCTTACATCGAATGCGCGCGGCGCGTGCTGGTGGAGCTGGGGGCCGGGCAGCGCGCCTTGCACGACGTGAAGGACTTGTCCCGCGGCACGCTACGCCTGGCGATGACGCCGACGTTCATGGCGTATCTGGTCGGGCCACTGGTGCGCGACTACGGGGCACGGTTTCCCGGGATTCATCTGGAGATCTTCGAGTTGTCGATGGACGACATCGAGGCCGGGCTGGCGGATGACTCGCTGGATGTCGCGATCGCGTTTACCCCGGTGCGCAATGCCGATATCGAATGCATACCGGCGTTTACCGAGACGCTGGGGATCATGGTCGGGCCTGGGCATCCGCTCTATGACAGCCGTTCGGTGTTGACGCCGGTGGAGGTTGCTTCACTGGATTTCGCCTTGCTGGCGCCGGGCTTCATTACGCGGTTATTGGTGGATGAGTATTTCCGTGAGCACGGGATTACGCCGCATGTGCGGATTGAAGTGAATTCGGTGAGTACGTTGCTGGAAGTGGTGCGGCATGCGCCGCTGGCGACCATGCTGCCCGAGGCGATTGCCAGCGAAGACCGCGCGTTGCGCCGCTTGCGGGTCGAAGGGGAGGCGCCACAGCGTGGCGCGGCGTTGTTGCGGCGCAGGAATAATTACCATAGTGCGGCGGCGTTGGCGTTTGTGGAGCTGGTGCTCGGCATGAAAAGCCCCTCACCCTAACCCTCTCCCAGCGGGAGAGGGGACTGACCGAGGTGTTTGGTCAAGTTACTCCGACCTGAACGAGCTTCGTTGACTCATAATCGCCACGGTCATTCAGATCTACGGTTGAGCTGAGGCAACTCGGTCGGCTCCCTCTCCCTCGGGAGAGGGCTGGGGTGAGGGGCGACGGGGGCACTCACGCCGCAAAACTCAAAAGAACAACAAAGGGCCTGCTCCCAATCGGAAGCAGGCGCTTAGTCAAATAATCTACAACTCAATACAACCGATCAATCACCCGAACTTCATTCTGATTCTGCATCGAATCCCACGCCTGTTTCAGCGTCTGCAGCACACTGCCGATGAAGTCCTTGTCGGCCGCAGCCTTCTTGCCGACATAACCGTGGCCGCGGCGGTACATCTTCAGGCGGGCCAGCAGGTTCTGGTGGTTGCGGTCGAACTCTTCCTCGCCAGCATGGGGCGACAGGCAGTCGATGTGTACCTGGCCCGACTTGCTGATCCAGAGAATATGGCTGTCGTGGCTGTCTTTCTGCGCCGCGAACATACGCGCCAGTTCTTCGATGGTGGGTTGATTGTTCAGATTCATTGTTATGCCCCTTGACCAGTCTGGTGATCTTTCAAAGTTGATTCGCTAATACAGGTAGCCCATCGGTTAGTTGATCCCTGGCACCGAAACCAGGACGTCAGCGCTCGCCCGTATGAAGTACGGGGTCATGCATCTGTTGCATGTAGTCGTGTTGAATAACTGCTACGCAATAGCGTCACAACGAGGAGAAGCAGCGAAAACCGGGAGGCTCCTTGACGACAATCCAGTGTCGGCCACAAGCGTCTTGAGAATTTTCGCCAGCGCTTCTCGTCCTTGTACTGGACGTTCAGGCCAGGTCAGCTTCTTCAATCTGCCTTGTGGGCAGCGTGTATCCGGAAAAAACAACTCGGCGGTCAGACGAGTTTGCTCAAGCGTGTTACCAGTGCTCCCGATCGGGGAACGTCTTCATCATGCAAAAGCAAAACGATGCCGTCAACGGTTTTGTAGTGATTATTTTCAAGCACTACATATTGTCGGACAAAGCTGTTTTGGAATGAGAAAAGGTCCGTTTCAGCAACGTAGAGAAGGGAACCTCAAGGGATTCAGCGAGTCGCCGGACGCGCCGTGCGTTTGCGCGTACCGGCGGCTTTGCTGGCCGTCGACTTGCGCTTTTTTTTCCACGGCGCTGCGGCTTTGCCGGCAGGCGGCGGGCCGCTGATGGTCAGGCTGAGGGCTGAGCAGCGGCTGACCTGCTTGCTCATCCACGCAGCCTGTTTGGTGACGAATTCTTCCAGACTCATCTCGCCGCTTTGCACCATGTCCAGCGCCTGTTCCCAGATCGCCGTAGTGCCGGGATCGGCGATCGCGCGCGGTACCGCATCGATCAGGCTGAACGCCGCAGGTGTCGCCGCCAGTGCCTTGCCGTTCTTCACCAGATAACCACGATCCAGCAGCCCTTGGATGATCGATGCGCGGGTAGCTTCCGTGCCGATGCCGGTGGTGTCCTTGAGTTTCTGTTTGAGCAGCGGATCCTCGACCAGTTTGGCGACGTTCTTCATCGCCTTGATCAGATCGCCTTCGGTGTAGGGTTTTGGCGGTTGCGTCCACAAATCCTTGAGATTCACTTTCGCCACAGCGCATTCGACGCCCTGGCTAAGGGTCGGCAAGGTTTGCGGCGCGGGGGCTTCGCGGCCCTTGGCCGGGGCCAATGCCTCTGGCAGTGCACGCTTCCAGCCCGCTTCGATGATCTGCTTGCCCACCGCGCGCAACGCCTGCCCGTTGCAATCGAAATCGGCCTGGGTGCGATCATATTCGTGATTGGGCAGGAACTGCGCCAGGTAGCGCGCGCGAATCAGCGTGTACACCGCGCGATGCTTGCCGGTCAGACGTTCGAGGTTCTTCGCGGCGATGGTGGGAATGATGCCGTGGTGAGCGCTGACCTTGGCGTCATTCCAGGCTCGCGAGCGCCGCTGCGGTTCGAGAAAACCCTGCAACACTTCAAGGCTCGGATCGGCCTGACGCAATGCGGTGAGGATCGATGGCGCCTCACTGTGTTGGCTCAACGGCAGAAAGCCGCAATCACTGCGCGGATAGGTGATGACTTTGTAGGTTTCGTAAAGGGCTTGGGCGATGTCGAGGGTCTCCTGCGCGCCAAGGCCAAGCTTTTTCGAGCAGACTTCCTGCAAGGTGCCGAGATCGAAGGGCAGGGGCGCCACTTCGCGCATGCGCTCGGTTTTCAGCTTGATCACCCGTGCGCTGTCTGCACTGCTGATCGCCGCCGCTGCTTGTTGCGCCAACGCCTGATTCAGGCAGCGATCCTGATCATCACAAATATCCGCTGGTGCGCGCCATTGCGCGCTAAACGCTGTGCCGTTGTGCAGCAGTTCCACATCGATTGCCCAGAACGGTACGGGGACGAAATCGGCGATGCTGCGGTCGCGGTCGACCACCAGTCGCAGGGTAGGCGTCTGCACTCGGCCCACAGGCAGCACGCCCTGATAACCCGACTGACGGCCCAGCAAGGTGAACAGTCGACTCATGTTCATGCCGATCAGCCAGTCCGCGCGTGAACGGCCCAGCGCCGAGTGATACAGGCTGAATGTTTCGGCTCCCGGTTTCAGCGCGGCCAAGGCCTTGCGAATCGACGCCTCGTCCAGCGCCGACAGCCACAAGCGGCGGATCGGCCCGCGATAGCGGCAGTGCTCGACCAGTTCCCGGGCGATCATCTCGCCCTCACGGTCGGCGTCGGTGGCGATGATCAGTTCGCTGGCCTCGCCAAGCAGACGCTTCACCGCTTTGTACTGGCTGGCGGTGCGCGGCTTGACGGTCATTTTCCACTTGTCCGGAATGATCGGCAGATCGGCCAGCACCCAGCGTTTGTAGCGAGCGTCGTAGGCATCCGGCGGCGCGGTTTCGAGCAAATGGCCGATGCACCAGGTCACTGTGACATCCGTCCCCAACCAGCAGCCGTCGCCGCGACGCCTAGCGCCGAGCACGGCCGCAATGTCTTTGGCCTGGGAAGGTTTTTCACAGAGGTACAGCCGCATAGCTACCATCGCTGGTTGATTTGTGGGAGCGCACAGGATGGCTGGAGTCTGCCGCGCGAGCAACTTTTATCTGTATGGATATACAGATAAAACGATTGCCAAAGATTTTCGCCGTTCGGCTGCAATCTCAACCAGACCCGAGCCCATCAGCTATACCTGAACCGGTCTCTTCGCCGTCTTCAGGAGAACCCCATGAAAAGCCCCAGCCCCGTGATCAGCGTCGAACAACTCAGCGGCTGTCTACTGGTTAAATTCCACGGCATCCAGGTCGCCGCGTCCTCTCACGCGCTGATCCTCAACGAAGCCAACTATCCGCCGGTGTACTACATCCCGCGCGAAGACATCGACGAAAAATACTTCGCCCGCACCGACCACACCAGCTATTGCCCGTACAAGGGCGACGCCAACTATTTCAGCCTGCAAGTGCCCGGACATGAGGGTGCCAACGCGGTGTGGACTTATGAAAACCCGAAGGTCTCGGTTGAACCGATCCGCGAGTACGTGGCGTTTTATCCGGATCAAGTGAAATTCGAGGTGATCAAGGCTGAAGGCTGATGCCGCTGACGTACTTCATACGCCAGCGGGCAATCTTGCCGAGTCAGCCATTTAACAAAAGTAGCGCCACCATCGGGTACCGCTTGTTGTCATGGCTGGGAGTTTTCTGTGCGTCTGTTGGGCAGACCCAGGCGAGCGCATCGTTGGGCAATGCCAGGAGCATTGTCTGGAAGGCCTCGATCTGCTCAATGCTTGCCGGTTTGGCGAGCGAATAGGGCGCGATAAATACGGCGCCGACTTTAGGCTCGTCGTAGTCAAGTCGGCCGGCCTCAAAGGTCGCCAGTTTGCATTTGCCCAGTATCCGGTCGCGGGCGGCCGTCAGATCATCAATTGGCACGTAAGCGATCTTGGCTTCGATGCAATAACCGTTTTTGTCATCGGCAATGTACAAATCGTTGCGGCCGATCACTGAGGTCTTTTCGTCCGCCTCGGTAGCGATCTTGATGATCTGGTATTCCTCGATGGCGGTCCAGTCGGCTTTCCAGGCGGCTCCGGCGAGAATGCTCACGTTGGCCTGCTCGTTGTACCAGTAGGGCAAATCACCACCTTCCCAAACATCAATGTAGCGCTGCGTGCAGTTTATCCAGCTGTTCAGTACTGGCTCGATTGCCTGCAATGCCGGGCAGGAAATGCCGACACGTTTATCGTTGAACATGGCGATACTCCTTCAAAGTTCGGGTCAGAAAAAATAGCTGAGGAAGCCTTTGGATTGCCTGGCGCTGATCTCTTCGGCAAACAGATCATGTGTGGCCCGGAAAAAGTCTCGCTCGTTATCGAATGTCTCGCTTTCGGCTGCTCCTATCAGCTCATAGGCCTTGACGGTTGGTTCGGCATAAACCTTTATTTCGTCGAGCAGCTTTTGCTGCTCTTCTGTTTTTTCGAATGGCGTGGACACCAGCTTGCGCGCCAACCCCATCATGTCTTCTGCCTGGACGGGAGCGGTCAATGAATCCTTGCTTTGCTGCAGCCTGCGGTTGATATCCGCGTGTTTCTCATCTCGTGTCTTGGCCAGCTCCTTGAACTTTGTGTAGGTACCGGTCACCAGTGCCAGTTCTTCATATTTGATGTAGAGCTCAGTGCTGCACTGGGACACGGCGCGAGCGAGTTCCGGAGTGGCCTTGGCCAGTTCCTCGGTGCGAGTCCAGATCGCCTTGGGGATTGCGTCGTAACCAGCCAGGGTATTCACTTCGGGATGGCCTTGCATATGCGCCAGTTCGTTGAATTGCAGTTGGTAGTTAGCTGCGAGTTGGCTGTATTTGCTGACCAATTGGTGGTGCTGGCTGGAGCAGGAGGCTTGCAGCGCACGCATGGGGCGATAGTAGCTGTCGATGATGTCTTTCTTCTCGCCTAACGTACTTTTGTAGCCTTCGAGGATGCCGGTGAAGAGAAACGAGCCGAGTACCAACGGGAGGATGACTTGACCGAACCAGGCCAAGATCTTTTCTCCTTTAGGGGGAGCGTCAGTTGCAGGGGAGCTGGAGGGTGTTTGTGGGGAGGGTGAATTGTTCGCCATATCCTGTTCCTTAGGATGATTGGATGTCGTTGGGGCCGATGCGCTCGGGTTGTGGCACTGGGGCCATGCCGAATGCGCCGGCATGATAGGTAAGTGCCATCATTCTGTCGAACATTCAATCTCAAGGCAGTAATCCGCTTCAGGGCAGGCCAGAAGCGGATTCGATGACGACGCTCAGTTCTTGTCGAGATCGATATTCTTCGTCTCACGCAGACAGATCATCCCCACCACCAGGCTCACCCCGGTGATCAGCACCGGATACCACAGCCCGTAGAAAATATCCCCGGTGTACACCACCAGCGCGAACGACACCGTCGGCAGGAATCCGCCAAACCAGCCGTTGCCGATGTGGTAGGGCAGCGACATCGAGGTGTAGCGAATGCGCGTCGGGAACAGTTCGACCATCAGCGCCGCCAGCGGCCCGTAGCACATGGCGGAGATGATGATCAGCGCGACGATCAGGGCGACGATCATCGGTTTGTTGATCTGCTGCATATCGGCTTGTTGCGGGTAGCCGGCGAGGGTAATCGCGCCGCGCAGTGCCGCCTCATCGAAACCATCCAGCTTCACGTCGCCGACACTCACTTGCACGGCGCTGCCCGCAGGCGCAGCGACGCTGGAGTACGGCAGGCCTTGTTTGGCCAGAAAGGTCTTGACCTTGTCGCACGGGCTGTCGAATTTGGCCTTGCCCACCGGATCGAACTGGAAGGTGCAAGTGGCGGGGTCGGCGAGGACGGTGATCGGCGCCTGACGGCTGGCCTGATCGATTGCCGGGTTGGCGTAATGGGCCAGGGATTTGAAGATCGGGAAGTACAGCGCGGTGGCCAGCAGCAGGCCGAGCATCAGCACCGGTTTACGCCCGACCTTGTCCGACAGCCAGCCGAAAAAGATGAAGAACGGCGCGCCGATCACCACGCTGATGATCAGCAGACTGTTGGCCACCGCCGGGTCCATTTTCAGGAACTGGGTGAGGAAGAACAGCACGTAGAACTGCGCGGCGTAGAAGGTCACTGCTTGCCCGGCGTTGATGCTGAACAGGGCGATCAGCACGACTTTGAGGTTTTCCCATTTGCCGAAGGATTCGCGGATCGGCGCCTTCGAGGTTTTGCCTTCTTCCTTCATTTTCAGGTAGGCCGGCGACTCGTGCAGGCTCAGGCGAATCCAGGTGGAAATACCCAGCAGCACGATCGACAGCAGGAACGGAATGCGCCAGCCCCAGACTTCAAACTGGTCGCCGGTGAAGTAGCGGCAACCGAGCACTACCAGCAGCGAGAGCAGCAGGCCGAGGGTCGCGGTGGATTGAATCCAACTGGTGTGGAAGCCGCGTTTGCCGATGGGCGCGTGTTCGGCTACGTAGGTCGCCGCACCACCGTATTCGCCACCGAGCGCCAGACCCTGAAGCATGCGCAGCACCACCAGAATGATCGGCGCGGCGATGCCGATGCTGGCGTAGGTCGGCAGCAGGCCGACGCAGAACGTCGCCACGCCCATCAGAATGATCGTCGCCAGAAAGGTGTATTTGCGCCCGATCATGTCGCCCAGGCGGCCGAACACCAACGCGCCGAACGGCCGTACGATGAAGCCGGCGGCGAACGCCATGAGCGCGAAGATGAATGCCGTGGTGTCGTTGACCCCGGCGAAGAACTGCTTGCTGATCACCGCCGCGAGGGCGCCGTAGAGGAAGAAGTCATACCACTCGAACACCGTCCCGAGTGATGAAGCGAAGATGACTTTTTGCGTGGCGTTGCTGGTCTCGGCGCTGCCCGCAGCGTCCAGCGGCTGAACGTGTTCTGACATATCGGTATCCCTCACAGTGATTGTTTTTGTTGTTCCACTGGTGTTGCGTGTCCGGTAATGCGCGATGCCTGAGTCTGGTGATGATTCCTGTGGGAGCGAGCCTGCTCGCGAAAGCTTTTTGTCAGTCAACTTCTAGGCTGAGTGAGCTACCGCATTCGCGAGCAGGCTCGCTCCCACAGGGGAGATATCTGCGGATCTGGACAAAATCAGTTGTGCCGCCTTCTCGGCAATCATCAGCGTAGGCGAACAGGTATTACCCGAGGTAATTCTTGGCATGATCGACGCATCGGCAACGCGCAGACCCGGCACGCCATGCACGCGCAATTGCGCATCGACCACTGCGTCACCGTCGTTGCCCATGCGGCAGGTGCCGACCGGATGGAAAATCGTCGTGCCGATTTTCGCCGCCGCTTCATGCAATTGTTCTTCGCTTTGCAAGCTGTCGCCGGGCAGGTATTCCACCGGTTTGAACGCTTGCAGGGCAGGGGCGCTGACGATGCGACGGGTCAGGCGAATTGCATCGGCGGCGACGCGCAGATCTTCTGGATGGTTGAGGTAATTGGGCTGGATCAGCGGCGCCGCTTGCGGATCGGCGGAGCGAATTTCGATGCGCCCACGGCTCTGCGGACGCAGGTCGCACACCGAGGCGGTGAACGCCGGGAAGCTGTGCAGCGGCTCGCCAAAACGCTCCAGTGATAACGGCTGCACGTGATATTGCAGGTTCGCCGAGGTTTGCTCGGGACCGGAGCGGGCAAACGCGCCCAACTGACTCGGCGCCATCGACAACGGCCCGCTGCGGTCGTACAGATAACGCAGGCCCATGCCCATCTTGCCCCACACGCTGCCGGCGATCTGGTTCAGGGTGCGGGCGTTTTCCAGCTTGTAGATCAGGCGCAGTTGCAGGTGATCCTGCAGGTTGCCGCCGACGCCCGGCAGCTCATGAATCACGCCTATCCCTAAGCGTTCGAGCAGCGGCCGCGGACCGATGCCGGAGCGCTGCAGAATGCTCGGCGAGCCGACCGAGCCGGCGCACAAGACAATCTCCTTGCGCGCCTTGAACTGTCTGGTCTGGCCTTCATGCTGCGCGCTGACTTTCGCCGCGCGGCCGTTCTCCAGCAAGACACGATCAACCTCGATGCCGGTCAGCACGGTCAGGTTCGCCCGGCTGCGCAGCGGTTTCAAAAAGGCCTTGGCCGCGTTCCAGCGCACCCCGGCTTTCTGGTTGACCTGAAAGTAGCCGCAGCCCTCGTTGTCGCCCTGGTTGAAGTCATTGATGCTGGCGATGCCGCTTTGCTCGGCAGCGCTGCGAAAGGCATCGAGAATCGGCCACGACAGGCGCTGCTGTTCGACTCGCCATTCACCCTGATCGCCATGAAATTCAGCGCCGCCGGCAAAGTGGTTTTCGCTCTGTTTGAACAGCGGCAGCACGTCTTTCCAGGCCCAGCCCGGATTGCCTGCCGCCGCCCAGCCGTCATAGTCGCCGGCCTGGCCGCGCATGTAGATCATGCCGTTGATCGACGAACAGCCGCCCAGCACCTTGCCGCGCGGATAACTCAGCGCGCGGCCATTGAGGCCCGGTTGTTGTTCGGTTTTGAAGCACCAGTCGGTGCGCGGGTTACCGATGCAGAACAGGTAACCCACAGGAATATGAATCCAGGCGTAGTTGTCGCGTCCGCCGGCTTCGAGCAGCAACACCCGTTGCTGCGGATCCGCCGAAAGCCGGTTGGCCAGCAAGCAACCGGCGGGGCCGGCGCCGACCACGATGTAGTCGAATTCATCCAGGGACGTCTGCATGCCCTGACCTCGCTTTTTGTTTTTATTGTCGGACACTCTAGTTGTTAGCTTTCGTTAAAAGAATGTTAGTTTTTGCGCAGCCGCTGTGCGTTTTCAAACAGCCCGAAGTGACGACAGCTGACAAGGACCTGCCATGTTCGACTGGAACGACCTGCGCTTTTTTCTCGAGCTGCAACGCAGTGGCCGCCTGCTCACCGCCGCGCGCCGGCTAAACACCACCCACGCGACGGTGGCGCGGCATATTGAATCGATCGAGAAAAGCCTCGGCACGGCGCTGTTCGTCCAGCACGCCCAAGGCTATGAAATGACCCCGGCGGGGGAGGCGCTACTCAAGCACGCCGAAGCGATGGAAAACGTCGCGCTGCTGGCGCAGGAAGAAATCACCCAGTCCACCGCGCCGCTGGGCAAGATCCGTGTCGGCGTCACCGAAGGCCTTGGCATCAAATTCCTCGCCAGTCGCATGATCGGTCTGTTCGAGCGCTATCCCGGGCTGGAAGTGGAACTGGTCGCTGTGCCGCGCTTTGTCAGCATCCTCAACCGCGAAGCGGAAATCAGCATCCACCTCGAACGGCCATCCGCCGACATGCTGGTCACGCGCAAGCTCACTGACTATCGACTCGCGTTGTATGCCAGCCAAACCTACCTCGACAACGCACCGCCACTGCACAGCTGCGAAGACCTGGGCCGACATGCGTGGATCGGTTACGTTGACGACCTGCTGTTCAGTCAGGAACTGATGTTCCTCAACAGCTTCTGCCGCAGCCCGCGCGTGGTGTTTCACAGCACCAGCGTCATCGCCCAACAGGAAGCGGCGCGCTCGGGGTTGGGCATCGCCGTGCTGCCGTGCTACATGGCCGCGTCCGACCCGGATCTGGTGGCACTGTTGCCGGATGAAAGCATCGAGCGCAGCTACTGGATCAGCACCCGCCGGGAGCTGCACAAATCCGTGCGGCTGCGGGTGGTCTGGGATTATGTGGTGGGGTTATGTGAGGCAGAGCAGGGCCTGTTGCGCGGTTAGCCTGATGCAACCCGTCCCCCTGTGGGAGCGAGCCTGCTCGCGAAGGCAATCTTTCAGCAACATCGATGCTGACTGACACACCGCTTTCGCGAGCAGGCTCGCTCCCACAGGGTTATTCACCCTGGCTGCTTTCACGGGTTGATACCTTTTGGGAGTGAGCCTGCTCGCACTGACGCTCCATGGCTGGCACACCGCCACGGCTTGCACCGCCCCCTCCCGGCTGCCACCCTTCTGGCCGTTCTTCAAGGATCAGAAGGAATCAAGGATTGAGTGGCTACGTTCCAAACCCGCCGAAAAACTATCGCTACGAAGAAGCCAAGCCCGTCGACATACACGCCCAGCATTGGGCCGAGTATGAGAAGCATGGTAAAGAGCCTGCGCGCGAGCCCGAGAAAATCGGGATTGCGTTGAGGATCGGGGTGTTCTTTGATGGTACGGGCAACAACGCGAACAACTCAGCTGCGGGGTTGTTGTGTGGTGCTCAGCATCCGATAGCGCCTGAGGATATCGATGCCAGTTGCAAGCCCTATATGCGCAATCCAGATAGTAGCTATGCCAATGAAACAACCAACGTTTACAAACTGAGCGAACTGTACTTCGCACCTCAGAAAGCCGAAGGAGACGGCTCGCACAAGCGGGCGTTTCGCAGGGTGTATATAGAGGGGATTGGCACTCGATCGGGAGAAGAGGACAGTACATTCGGAGCGGGCACGGGCCGCGGAGACACGGGTATAGCGGGTCGTGTCCAACAATCATTTAGCGAGATCAAATCGCGTATTGAAGATGTAATTAACGAAAATCCAAACAGTGAAATTACCTCGCTGACTTTCGATACGTTCGGATTTAGTCGCGGCGCAGCTGCCGCGAGGCATTTTGCCAATGCAGTAGTCCGCGGGAAACAAGGGCCACTCGGAGATGTATTGCGCAACAATGCGAGCGACTTTAGTCGCACCTTCATCGATCAGTACCAAGGCAGCATCAACATGGGATTCATCGGGCTGTTCGACACTGTGCCGTCGGTTGCTGGCTGGTCGAATCTTGGCAACGTTAAAAGTCCTGTGGCCACGGGTATCAAGCTATACCTCGACCGGCGGTTTTTTACTGACGTCGTTCAGCTGTCGGCGCGGGACGAATATCGCGCTAATTTCGCATTGAGTCGCGTTAAAGCCGACCACTTGGAAGTCATTCTTCCAGGGGTGCATTCCGACATCGGCGGCGGTTACCGCGATGACATTGAAGAGTGTGTACTGGTCAGTCCAATGCAAACGCTTGAGGTCTCGAAGTTTACCGATGTATCTACTACGTCGATCTACCGCGATGCCATGGTCATTAAAAATGAGTGGATCTCAAGGGGGTGGCCCGAAGATCTGCTGGAAATTGTTACGCCGGACGCGCTTCTCCTGCCCGTGGATCAACAGGACCGGCTCAGTCCCCGTAGAAAGCGCGTTTATGCAGCTCTGCAACTCAAACGTCCCGTAAGCGGGTTGTTGTCGAGGGTATATCTTCGGGTGATGCATAGCTTGGCAAAAGAGAAGGGGGTTCGCTTCGATGATATTCCAGCCACGGCTGCTTTGGCGGTCCCGTCAGAGCTTCAGGCGTTGTGCGACCGATTTGTCGCAGGTGACTACACCACAACTCAGCAAGAGGAGAACCTGCTGAAGTTGAAATACATTCACATGTCCGCAAATTGGAATCACCCTCTTGGAAGAAGAGACGGCAGCGGAGTCCGCGCCGTCTATATCAATGCGCCCACCGCAGACGCGATTCGCGTGCAGCATCCTCACGTACCTGACTGGACTCTTTGGTAATGAAATTATTTGTCGCCCTGCTACTTGGCGTATGCATAACGGGTTGCCAGTCTTCTGATCTGCTCTCAGCCAAGAGCGATCCAAAGTCGAAATGGTGGGAGCTGGCTTTCACTGAGCCCGATTACATGAAGGTATGGGTGGAGGACAGTTCGGTGCAGGACATAACCGGCAAAGTTTTCTTTAGAACCGGTGGAGGGACTGCTGCGGGCGGAGAGCCTGAAAACGGTACTGACTCTGCTCGCGGCTGGACAGGGGTGGGGGGCAGCGGTAAAAGAGTGGTGGGGGCCGATCTACCCATTCGTATCTATGTTCGCTGGCAATCAATCGTTGAACAGAAAACGTGGCAAGCGTGGGTGGATATTCCAGAGAATGCCAGACAGATAATGGTGACTTCTACCAGTCAACGGTGCCCCGAGAGACCTGACAGGACAGCACGCTTCATGGCCTCTGTTTACTTGGGACTTGCTCCGGGCGGTGTTGTTCAGGTGTGGGTAAGAGACTCATGTCATCGACCGATAAAGGTTGCTCGAGCGCAAGGCGAGATTGAGCCGCTAGGGCCGGAGCTTGGGAAAAACGGTGGTCGCTACGCCTATCCCGTCAGCGAAAAGTCCAAGCGCTATATCGAGAAATTCGGCATCCCGTACGGAAGTTGGTAAGCGCTGAAGCCGTGAATCGTCCACTGTGCCGCCGCGTGCAGTGTCGAAGCACGGCTGCCAGTGCACTGATCCGCTACCGGCTTTTTTGGTGAATAAACAACTCACGCCTCAAATCAAAACCTCAAACGCCGCACTCCCCAACACCTCCCCATTAACCATCACCTGCACTCCATGCCGGCCGGCAAAATGCTTGCGTGTCGTAAAATCCTTGATGACTTGATGCCGTCGCACTATCTCAGTCCCGAAACCCGCTAATCCCAGAGTCTTCAACTTGAAAACTTTCCTCGAAACCCCGCCATTTGCCTTCACATACTCAATCGCATAATCAATCACCAGCCTTTGCTCGTGCGCCACCATGGACTTCACCGTAAACGACAAAGTAATCGCTTCCCCCAACCTCACCACCGCCGGCTCGACCTGCACATCCAACAACTCAACCTCAGCCTTCGCCCCTGCGCCAATCACCGTCAGCGCGCGCACGTCGCCCTGTTTGATCAAACTGCGCAACGCATGCTTGGCAATCCAGGCCGTATGCTTGTTGTCCAGCGACCAACCTTCAATCGTGTCCAGCACCCACTCCGGATGCACTTTCGTCACGTCATTCAAATGGTTGGCCACGGACTTGCGCACGTACAAGCTCTCGTCCGCCTTCAACCGATCCAGTATCCCGGCGGCCAGCAGAGGATCAGCCTGCACCGCTTCCAGGCGAAACGACCATGGCAGGCGAGGGCGGCTGCCTTCGCTGGCTAGGCGTCGAACGTGGTGGTTTTCGTCTCGGGTCCAGTCATGCATTCGTTCCAGCGAGCGCTCGAGGTCGCTGCGCAAAAAGTAGCGGATGGCGAATTCGGAGGAGCCGAAGGTGGTGAAGTACTTCAGCGCGTCCATTGAGGTGTCGAACGCATGGGCGCCGTAGCTCGCGACGTAGTGTGGGAGGCACATGCTGACGAAGCCGCTGTTCAGCCTTGGTGCGAGTTCACGTAACACATGTAAGGAATCTTCGTAGTCCAGCGGCAGCACGGCATGCAGGCTTTCGCTGACACGCGCCATGCGTTGCATCACTGATAGTTCAGCGAGTCCGTCCCGGGCGTGTTTGAGAAACGCCTTGGCCTTGAACGCCGGGTACACCGCGCTCATTTCGTCAGCGATGTGCTGCAAGCGCTTGGCGTTGAAGATTTCCTTTAACGCCGGGGCGGCGGTGTCGGTGGAGCTCATGATCAGTTCATCGGTGTGCTGATGAACGCATCGGTGCCTTCTGCGTAGGCGGTGTACTCGGTGATACGCGGAAAGCGTGTTGCGTCGATCTGATCGGGTACGACGAGTTCGGTGAAGCTCCAGGCAACCGCCAGGCTGATGCCGGTCTGTGCGAGGGAGCCGTCGACCGGCAAGTCACTGTGTTCAAGTTCTTTTTCCAGTGCGGTAAACGCGGCGGCGAGTTGGCCTTCGACGCGTTCAACCCAAGGCTGATATTGGATGTCGGCCGGGCGCAAGTTGCGTTCGTAGTAAAGCTGCACGGCTTTTTCGCAGGCGGCGAGGCTCAGGCCGATCAGGCGCAGGGCCTGGGCGCGTTGTTTGAGATCGCTTGGCAGCAGGCTTTTGCCGCAGCTGGCTTCGAGGTAATCGAGGATGAGGGTCGAGTCCATCAGGACCACGCCGTCGTCGAGGATCAATGTGGGCGCCTTGACCACAGGGTTGATCTGCTGGAATCGTTCGAAATGGCGGAACACCGAGACCGACTCGTGTTCGAGGTCGATCCCCAGGCATTTGGCGGAGATTGCTACGCGGCGCACGTAGGGGGAGTCGAGCATGCCGATCAGTTTCATGACGCGTTCCTTCAAGTCGAACCGGTGGGAAGGCATAACCTAGCCGACCCAGAGGCAATTGTCAGTCGTCGAATCCGGCCTGCTCGTGAATTTCATCGACATTCAAGCCCAGCCGATACGCCACTGCCACAAACAGCGCCTGGCACAAACACAGCGTTGCACTGAGCGAACGAAAGGCCAGCGCACTGCCTTCATTGACCAGCAACACGCTATTGGCAAGTTTTGCCAGTGGCGAGAGAGGGCTATCGGTGATGATCAAGGCATTGGCGTTCTGCTGCCGGGCGAAGCGCAGGCAGTCTTGGGTTTCCTTGGCGTAGGGTACAAAACTGATGGCGATGACCAGGTCGTTGGCGCGCACGCTGCGCATTTGCTCGCGATAGCTGCCGCCGACGCCGGAGACGAGATGAATGCGCTTCTGCGTGTGCTGAAGGTTGTAAACCAGATAGTCGGCGACGGCGAACGAGCGGCGGACTCCGACCACATAGATGTCGTCGGCATTGACGATGAGATCGACGGCTGTATCGAACGCCAGCTCGTCCAGTTCGCGGCCCAAGCGTTCTATGCCCGAGAGCGTTGCGTCGATGCACTCGCGGGCCAGGTCGCCGCTGTTGGCGGTCTGCGAGTTGTTGGCGATCAGGCTGCGGATGCGTTGCTGATAGTTTTGCGCTGGCGTGGTTCTGTGCGTCCAGGCCTGGCGGAACAGCGCCTGCATCTCGCTGAAGCCGCTGAACCCAAAACGTTGCGAGAAACGCACAATGGCTGACGGATGCACTTCGCACTCGCGGGCGATGTCGCTGATGCGCTCGACCATGATTCGCTCGCTCTGCTGGCTGATGTAGCTGGCGACGCGTTTGAGCTGGCGCGGCAGGGCGTCATACTCTTCGCTGATCATTTGCAGCAGGCGCTCGGCGTTGACCGGCGCGCTGGCGAAGGAAATTTCGTCTGTGGCCGGCAGAGCGGGGCGGGGCATGGGCAGCATCCTTCAGGCGAGTTGAGCACGCGGTGGGCCTGATAATAGAAGGGCTGCGTAAGCTCTGCCGGGCTGAAACGATGCACCTTGCGAGAATAATCTCCGCTGTCGCTGGCGGGTTGGTTAGCCGTTTGTCTTCTATATACAGCCGCTGGACTGAATTTCTTGCTATAAACGCACTCCGATGGCCGTGTGAAGCCTGTGTCAGAGCAGTTTCCAGCTCCTGTCGGACAAATTCCCTGTATTTACAGTTGCTGAGGTCTTGATCGGGCCTTAGACTGCCGCCCCTCGTAAATTGAGTGCCGGGTGGCGTTTGCAATAAAACGATGCCTTTTCGACGGCCGACACGGTTCGCCGAAACGCTCCCTTATTCGCCTTAATGCACGTTTTTTTATAGAGATATCAATGACAAAGGACAAGTTGCTGGCTATGCCGGCAGATGACTACATGAATGCAGAGCAACACGCTTTCTTCACTGAGCTGTTGCAGAACATGAAAGTCGAAACCCACGAGCGCATTGAGCAAAATCGTATCGCCATCGAAAGCCTGGACACCCCGGCTGACCCGGCGGACGCGGCTTCGGTTGAAGAAGAGCGCACCTGGCTGGTCAACGCGATCGATCGCGACCAGCGCATGCTGCCGCAACTGGAACAAGCCCTTGAGCGCATCAAGGACGACAGCTTTGGCTGGTGCGACGACAGCGGCGAGGCCATTGGCCTGAAACGCCTGCTGATCAGCCCGACCACCAAGTACTGCATCGAAGCTCAAGAGCGTCACGAGCAGATCGACAAGCACCAGCGTCAGGCCTGATTCCATGGCGGCCCCTGAATGGGGGCGCCTGCAAGAGATCGCAGCCTTCGGCAGCTTCGACATGGAGTTGCGGGAGGCTGCGATCTTTGTTTTTGCTCGTCTGCGCTATTTCCTCCGTCGTTCCATTGACCTGCCACAGACCCCCCGACTAACGGACCATGGATAATGGCGTTGTAGTGGCGTTTAATGCAGTCACAACAATGAGAACAAACGTGGGGTGATCAAGATGACGAGAGATGGATCTCTGGTTGCGGCGCTGCCTGCACCAGTGCTTTTGCCGAAAAAACGCTGGATCGCACCGACCCTGCAAAGCATCGCCCTGATGCTGTTGCTGGCCTGCATGGACATGGCCGAGTGGTCGCTCTACCTCGGCATGCCGCTGGCGATACTGATTGTCTGGCTGCCGCGCCTGCGTTCGCGCAGCGCTCCTGCTGCTGTCCCGGTCGATAGTGCGAGCGAATTGTCCGCACTGACCCGCGATCTTTCCTACACCACCAGTCACAACGCACTGTCAGCCGCCGGGGTGGCGTTCTCGGTCAAGGCGCTGGCGAACAAACTCGAATCGCAACTCGACGCGGCGGCGCAGATCGTCAGCAACGCCGAAGTGATGATCGCCACCGAGCAGGCGACTTCACAGCTCAGTCGCGACGCGCTGGACGCCGCCAGCCAAGCGCATCACAGCAGCGCTGCGGGGCGCAGCGAACTGCTCGACTCGATTTCGCGCATGCAGCAACTCAGTCAGCGCGCCAATGCCAGTCGCGAATTGATCGAGGCCCTGAGTGTGCGCAGCGACGACATTCAGCGGGTGACGCTGGTGATTCAGTCGATTGCCAGCCAGACCAACCTGTTGGCGTTGAACGCTGCGATTGAAGCAGCCCGGGCCGGTGAGCATGGTCGCGGTTTCGCTGTGGTCGCCGACGAGGTGCGCGGACTGGCCGCGCGTACGGCGGCGGCCACGGGTGAGGTCGGTGAGATGGTCGCTGACATTCAGCAGCGCACCGCGCAAGTGGTTGCGCAGATTCGCGAGTTGTCGAGCGATCTGCACACCGGCGTCGAACAGGTCGAGCACACCGGTCAGCATCTTGAGAACATCGCGCGACTTGCCGCCGGAGTGGAAACCCAGGTCAGCGAAATCGCCCGTGGCGCGCAAACCAATCGCGAGCAGCTTGATGCGCTGTTCAGCGCGATTGAGCAAATGCGTAGTGATCTGGCGATCAGCGATCAGCAGACCCGCCGCCTCGCCGAGGCTGCGGTGCAGATGGAAGGGCAGGCGGAAACTATCAGCGAGCGCTTGGCCGAGGTCGGCCTGGATGACTATCACCAGCGCATTTATGACTTGGCGCGCGAAGGTGCGAGCCAGATCGCGGCGCGCTTCGAGGCGGATGTTGAACAGGGGCGGATCAGCCTGGATGACCTGTTCGATCGCAGCTACCAGATGATTCCGGGCACCGAACCAGCCAAATTTCAAACCCGCTTTGATCGATACACCGATCAGGTCTTGCCGGCGATTCAAGAGCCTTTATTGGCGCGTCATGAAGGGCTGGTTTTTGCGATTGCCTGCACGCAGCAGGGTTATGTACCGACGCACAACCAGGCATTCAGCCAGCCATTGACCGGCGATGTGCAGGTCGACACGGTGTACAACCGCACCAAACGCAAATTCACTGACCGCACCGGTATCCGCTGCGGCAGCCATCAGCAACCAGTGCTGTTGCAGACTTACACGCGCGATACGGGTGAGCTGATGCATGATTTATCGGTGCCGATCATGATCAAGGGCCGACACTGGGGCGGGTTGCGTCTGGGCTATAAACCTGAGAATCCGCGCTGAGATTATTACCGTTGACGCAATGAATCTGTGCACGGCGGTTGCTGTTTCCTCTCGACGGAAAGCATTAATCTGACGACTTAGTTAGGTAGCTAATTATTTCGGAGGGCACATGCAGTGCAGGGTAGACGTGGCAGTGATGATCGGCAGCGGTGTTCCGGCCGGCTTACGCGCGATGGGGCGCAGTGTGTGCTGGGTAGTTTTGCTCAACGGTGAGCGACGCGGTACAGCCTTCGCCAGTCGCGATGAAGCGGAGGAGTGCAAGGCTGCCTGGCTCGAACAATTGAATATCGAGCCCGGCGACAGCCTGCACTGATCGCCCTTATTTACCGCGATGCAGACGGACGTTCAGCTCATCGACGATCGGCGCTTCTTCGCCATCGGCCCGCAGCCATTCCTTGAGTAATTGCGCCTGCTGGGGTGACCAGAAGTCGGCATCGATGAGTTTAGTGTCCGGATCCAGCGGATGTGCTTCGACAAAATCATTGATCGACGCCTCATCCGAGGGCAGGCCCAGCTGTTCGAAAAGGGTGGTCAGGTTAAGCTCGGTTGGCAGTTCCATCATCTACTCCTGGGTCGGTGCCGGTGCGGCTTGTTCGTTCACTCCCCTTATCAGAGGCAGCCGCTGGCGCGGAGTTCGATTTTTGATTCAAGCGAGCGGGCGAGGGCGCAGGCTTCGTTGTGATTGCCGCGGAAACCTCTGACACGTCCCGTGGATATCTCCTTGATGTGAAAGAACGCAATACCCGCTGGCACCACTTGAAAGTGTGGGGTTCGATGATTGTTAGAAGATGTCGGAAGGTTGTCGAGGTCGGCAACCTTCATCGTCAGAGGTGTGTTGATTCGCGCGTCGGCCGACGTGGCAAAATGAGTCAAAGTGCACATATGAAGTCCTTTTCATCAGTCGGCCGGGATTTAACGGCCGTTGCGGGTAGTCGTAAGGAGCATCGCTGCTCTAGAATCGCCAGTACCTGTTGACGACCGGGCTTATCTAAAGCAATTTTTCGCCAGCGATATGTCGGAAAAGTGCTTTTTTTCGTGAGAAATTTCCCTGAAGTTCGTAGTCAGATCTTGCTCCAGTCGCACTTGAGGCTTTTTCCTTCAAGGTTTGCCGACTTCAGAGCGGGTTTCACTAATGACAATCCAGTAGTCTACGAACCTCGCGATCAAGAGCGCTTCGCTCGCTTCGGGTTTTTGAGTGATTTTGCAGTTTTCATCGGCATTGCCGTTTTTTGCCGTGCGTGTTTTCCGCTGCACGGTTTTTCAAATGTGGGGATGTTTCTTTGGCAGTCAGTAACCTCGATATGCATGCTTTGTTCGTGCTGGGTGATTTGCGTGCAAAGCTGGTCAAGCAATTTCAATCACGTTTTGTTTACATCACCGAGCAAAACGCCGAAGGCATTTACATCGCCGAAATCGATACCGAAAGTGCACTGGTAGTCGATGACAAACCGGGGCTCAAGCTCAAGGTCGGCGACCATTTCATCGCGTCAGTGTTGCCCAGCCGTGAAGGCGGCAAGATGGACATTCGTTTTCGCGACATCAAACTCACGGTTTACGGCTTGGGCGACTACGCATTTGTCAGTACGGCCGACGGTCACGCGATTCTGTTCAAGGAAGGTCATAGCGTCGTCACGGTGTTCGCCGCCAATGAACAATTGCAGGAAGGCCTGACCAAAACCTTGAAAGCCGTCACCGCCAAGGCTGCCAAATGGCGCAAAGGTGAACTGATTTCCTTCAAGGCCAGCGAGTGAGCCGCGCGCACTTCCATTCGCAAAATCTCGACAGCGCACGCGAAGACGCGCAGCGCCTGTTCGCCCGCAAGGCCGAATTGCAAGGTGTCTGGCTGAGTTGGGTGGCGTCGCAGCTCTACGCATTGCAACCGGCGGCATACGCCAGCATGGTCAGACGGGAGCTGCAAAGCCTGCAGGAAAAGTCTGAAACGTAACCTCGCACGCAGCGGACCCCGGAAAAAGCAGGAACCTCGGCTAAAGTCAGTTGACTGAGTCATTCAGAGGCTTGCGTTTCTGTCAGGCCAACTGCCATTGCTGTGAACAGCACGAGGTGCGATGCATGAACGGATTTCGACGGTTACTGGCCGCCAGCGTGGCCACCTTTGGTTTGCTGACGTCAGCGCAATCGCTGCAGGCGGCACAGGCGCCGATCCACTTTGCCGACCTGAACTGGGAAAGCGGTAGCCTGATCACCGAGGTGCTGCGGGTGATCGTCGAGAAAGGCTACGGCTTGCCGACCGATACCTTGCCGGGTACCACTATTACCCTTGAGACCGCGCTGGCCAACAATGACATCCAGGTGATTGGCGAGGAGTGGGCCGGGCGCAGTCCGGTCTGGGTCAAGGCCGAAGCCGAGGGCAAGGTCGTCGGTCTGGGCGATACGGTAAAGGGCGCCACTGAAGGCTGGTGGGTGCCGGAATACGTGATCAAGGGCGACCCGGCCAAAGGCATCAAACCGTTGGCGCCGGATCTGCGCAGTGTCACTGATCTGAAGAAATACAAGGACGTGTTCAAGGACCCGGAAAGCCCGGGCAAAGGGCGTTTCCTCAACAGCCCGATCGGCTGGACTTCGGAAGTGGTCAACAAGCAGAAGCTCACGGCGTATGGCTTGCAGGACGACTACACCAACTTCCGCAGCGGTTCCGGCGCTGCGCTGGATGCCGAGATCAGCTCTTCGATTCGTCGCGGCAAACCGGTGTTGTTCTATTACTGGTCGCCGACGCCACTGCTTGGCAAATTCAAACTGGTGCAACTGGAAGAGCCGCCGTTCGATGCCGAGGCGTGGAAGACGCTGACAGACGCCGATAATCCCAATCCGAAACCAACCCGCTCGCTGGCATCGAAACTGTCGATTGGCGTGTCTACGCCGTTTCAAAAGCAGAACCCGCAAATTGCCGAGTTCTTCAGCAAGGTCGATTTTCCCATCGAGCCGCTGAACAAGGCATTGGCGGATATGAGTGACAAGCACACCGCGCCTCGTGAGGCGGCGGTCGCGTTCATGAAGACGCATCCGGATGTGTGGCAGGCGTGGCTGCCCAAGGATGTGGCCGACAAGGTGACGGCTGATCTGAAATAACGCGGTCAATACCGTGCACCGCCGACCGGTCGTGCACGGCCAAAAAATCCGACTACGATGGTTTGTTCAAATCCCTTTGAAGGATTTCAACCATGACCTTTGTGTTGGCTCAATGGCTGGTGACTGTGTTCGCGGCAATCGGCCTGATGCATGTTTATTGGGCGTTGGGTGGGCAATGGGCGGCTGCGGTGGTGGTGCCGCAGGTGCCGGTGTCGGGCTTCGTCGCCACGGTACGCCCGGCCTTCAAGCCCTCAGGCTGGCTGACGCTGGCAGTCGCCGCTGCGCTGCTGATAATTGCCGCGCTGGTTTGTATGCGGGTCGGTTGGGGCGTGCCGGCGGTGCAGCACAAGGCACTGCAATGGGTGATCAGCGCGATCGCGTTGCTGATGTTTGCTCGGGCGATCGGTGATTCGAATCTGGTCGGGTTCTTCAAGGAAGTGAAGGGTTCGCGATTTGCGCGGCTGGATACCTGGGTGTATTCGCCGTTGTGTGCGCTGCTGGGGGCGGGGTTGTTGGCAGTAGCGTGGGTCTGAGCCGATCCGGAATTGGCGACGCCCCGACTGGCCTCTTCGCGAGCAGGCTCGCTCCCACAATCGAGGGCGCGTTCCTACTGTAGCGATGGCGCCATCACCGGCGCCATATGATCATCAGTTACCACTTTCAGTCTGACGACTGCTCACCTCGGCCGGCACATCATCCCCGGCCATACGTTTGCGGAACAACGCCGCCCGCGCCAGCAGCAGGGTGGTCACCGGCACGGTGATCGCCAACAGGATCGGAATCAACCAGGCATGCACCACTGGTGCGGATTTCAATGCCGAAAAGCAGATGATCGACGCCAGTGCCACACACCAGGCACCGATTGTCGAGGCCAGCGCTGGCGGGTGCATACGCTGGAAGTAATCCTTCATGCGCAGCAATCCTGTTGCGCCCAGCAGGGTAAACACGCCGCTGAGCACCAGCAGCACCGCCACCGGAATCTCGACCCATAAAGACAATTCGGTATTCATTCGATCACCTCGCCACGCAGCAGGAATTTCGCCAGGGCAAACGAGCCGACGAAGCCGAACAGCGCGATCAGCAGCGCCGCTTCGAAGTAGGTATCACTGGCGTAACGAATGCCCAGGGTCAGCATCATCAGCATCGCGACGATATACAGGTAATCCAGCGCCAGTACCCGATCCTGAGCTGACGGGCCTTTGAACAGGCGCACCAGGGTCAGCGCCATCGCCACGCAGTACAGAAACAGCGTCAGCAGAATCGCATTCGACAGCAATGGGCTCATTCGAAAATCTCCATCAACGGTCGCTCATAAGTGCTTTTGAAGTGCTCGATGAACTGCGCTTCGTCGTGCAGATCCCAGACGTGCAGCAACAGAACGCTGCGGTCCAGCGCCAGTTCCGACCATACGGTACCGGGCACCACGGTGCAGATCATTGCCAGTGCCGCCAGACCATGGGCATCGCGCAAGTCCAGAGGCACCTTGATAAAGCATGAGTTGGGCGGACGACGTCTGGCGTTGACTACGCCCCAGGCGACGATCAGGTTGGACATGATGACGTCGCGGCCGACCAGGAAGAACAGACGCAGGATGGCGATGGGGTTGCGGATGCGCGCACGTTTCGGCCGCAATTTGCGCATCATCAGTGGCGCGGCGAAACCCAGCGCGGCACCGAGCAGCAGATTGCCTGGGCTGACGGACAGATTCAGGGTCAGCCACAGAATCCACAGGGCCAGCGATAACCAGGGAGCGGGGAACAGTCGATTCATGGCTGCACCTCGAGCATGTCGGCTCTGGCTTGCGGGCTCGGCACCGCCCGAGTGCCAAGCACCGCCAGCACGTATTGCTGCGGATTGTTCAGCGCATCGGCCGTAGCCTGGGTGTAGCGCAGCAGCGGTTCAGCCTTGAACGTCAGGGCAATGCTTAGCCCGAGCAGCAGGAAAATCGGCGCGCATTCGAGTTTGCGCAGCAGTGGTGACGGGCGCTCCTCCGGCGTCCAGAAGCGCTGAATGCCGAGGCGCGAGAACGCCATCAGCGAAGCCAGACCGGTCAGGATCAACAGGGCCAGCAATCCCCATGCGCCAGGAGACAGCGGCGCCGCAGTGCCAAGTCCCAACGGGTTGAGCAATGCGCCGATCAGGCTGAGCTTGCCGATGAACCCGGACAGCGGTGGCATGCCGATGATCAACAGCGCGCAGGCAATGAAGCTCAAACCGAGAAAGGCCATGGTCCACGGGATGACTTGGCCGACCACGGCTTTCTGCTCGTCATCAAGGTTGATGCCCTTGGGCGGTTGCAGGGATTCCTGTGGACGCGGCAGCAGTTCGCTTTCGTCTTCCAGCGGAATTTCGTTGGCCGAGCGCGAGCGCTCGATCAGTTCGGCGAGCATGAACAATGCGCTCAGCGCCAGGGTCGAGCTGACCAGATAGAACAGCGCAGCGCCGATCAGGTTCGGCTGGGCGAAGCCGATCGCCGAGAGCAGGATGCCCGCCGACACCAGAATGCTCAGGCTGGCCATGCGCTCCAGGCGTTGCGCGGCGATAATCGCCAGCCCTGCGCAAGCCATGGTCGCCATGCCGCCGTAAATCAGCCAGTCGCCGCCGAAGAATGCCGAGGCGCCGGCCTGGCCGGAAAACAACAGGGTCCACAAGCGCAGCAGGGTGTAGACGCCGACCTTGGTCATGATCGCGAACATTGCCGCCACCGGCGCGCTGGCCGAGGAATAGGCCGGCACCAGCCAGAAGTTCAGCGGCCACATCCCAGCCTTGGCCAGAAACGCTACCGCTAGAATCCCTGCCCCAGCGTGCAGCAAACCACGATCGGCTTCCGGCACCAGCGGGATTTTCATCGCCAGATCGGCCATGTTCAGCGTGCCGGTCACCCCGTAGATCAACGCAGCGCCGATCAAAAACAGTGACGATGCCAGCAGGTTGATCGAAATGTAATGTAACCCCGACGACACCCGCGCCCGGCCTGAGCCGTGCAGCAACAAACCGTAGGACGCGGCGAGCAACACTTCGAAGAACACGAACAGATTGAACAGATCCGCAGTCAGGAACGCGCCATACAGGCCCATCAGCTGGATCTGGAACAGAGCGTGAAAGCTTGAGCCGGCGCCGTCCCAGCGGGCCATGGCAAACAGCAGGGCGCTGACGCCGATAACGCCGGTCAGCACCAGCATCAGTGCCGACAGGCGATCAACCACCAGAACGATGCCGAACGGTGCCTGCCAGTTGCCCGGCAGGTACACGCCGATGGAGCCGGGTACGCCGGTGGTCTGCGTCCATTGCAGCAGCATCACTGAAATGAACAGGCCGAGGAGGCTGGAGAACAGGTTGATTTTCGCCTTCAGCGGCCGATGCTTTTCGCCCAGCATCAGCATGATCGCAGCCGTCAGCAGCGGCAGCAGGATCGGTGCGGCGATCAGGTGAGTCATCGCCATCATTCTTTAGGCTCCCGGCCGTCGACGTGGTCGGTGCCGGTCAAGCCGCGCGAGGCGAGCAATACGACGAGGAACAGTGCGGTCATGGCGAAGCTGATGACGATCGCCGTAAGCACCAGCGCCTGGGGCAGCGGGTCGGTGTAATGCAGCAAGTCCTGGGTCACGCCGTCCTTGATCACCGGTTCCTTGCCGATGAACAGGCTACCCATGCTGAAAATGAACAGGTTCACTGCATACGACAACAGACACAGGCCCATGACCACCTGAAAGGTTCGCGGCCGGAGGATCAGCCAGACCCCGGACGCGGCAAGAATGCCGATGGCGATTGCGATGACTTCTTCCATCAGACGGCTCCTTTGCTGGCGACGGACTTGGGCAGCGAGGCCGTCTTGTGACCACGCACCGATTGGTGGGCGAGGGCGGTGAGGATCAACAACGTCGATCCGACCACCACGGCGTACACGCCGACATCGAAGAACAGCGCACTGGCGATATGGATATCACCGAGCAACGGCACGCTGATGTGCCAGGTGTGAGTGGTCAGGAACGGATAACCGGCGAGCAGCGCACCGAGACCGGTGGCAGTGGCGAACAGCAGCCCGGTGCCCATCCAGCGCAATGGCCGCAGGCTCATTTGTGCTTCGACCCACTGCGTGCCGGCAACCATGTATTGCAGGATAAAGGCCACCGACATCACCAGCCCGGCGACAAAACCGCCGCCCGGCTGATTGTGCCCGCGCATGAACAGATAAAACGACACCACCAGCGCGACAGGCAGCAACAGGCGCACCAGTACCGCTGGGACCATCATGAAACCGAGCGCGGTGTCACTGGCCGAACGCGGGTTGACCAGATCGGTGACCACGTCCGGTGCCAGCAGACGTTGCTGCGCCGGCAACTGCAGGCTTTCCTTCGGTGGGCGGAAGCGGCGCAGCAGGGCGAATACGGTCAGCGCCACGGCGGCCAGCACGGTGATTTCGCCGAGGGTATCGAAACCACGGAAGTCCACCAGCATCACGTTGACCACGTTGCTGCCGCCGCCCTCGGGCAGGGCGCGACTGAGGTAGAACGAGGAAATATGGTTTGGCGTCTGCCGGGTGAGCATGGCGTAGGACAGCAGCGCCATACCCGCACCGACCGCAATCGACAGCAGCAAGTCGCGCAAACGACGAATACGCGCCTTGCGCAGGCTGCTCGGCAGTGGCGAGACTTCTTCGATGCGGCGCGGCAACCAGCGCAGGCCAAGCAGGATCAACACCGTGGTTACCACTTCGACCGCCAGTTGCGTCAGCGCCAGGTCGGGCGCGGAGAACCAGACGAAGGTCACGCAGGTCATCAGACCACAGACGCTGACCATTGTCAGGGCGGCCAGACGGTGATACTTCGCCTGCCACGCGGCGCCGAGCGCACAGGCAATCGCCAGCAGCCACAGGGTGACGAAGACGATGGATCCGGGAATTTTCGGCCGGTCGCCCCAGGTCAGCGTGCTGTGCAGCATCGGGATCAGACCGGCGAGCACCGCAGCCGAAACCATCAGGAACAGCTGCATCTGCAAGCGCTTGGTGCCCAGTCGCCGCTCGACGCGCCGGGCGATGCGCATCATTACGACCAGACTGCGCTCGAACAAACGCTTGCCATTGAAGCGGCCCACCAGCGGCGGGTACTTGAAACGGCCCAGCTTGAACTGCTTGCGCAGCAGCAGATAGAGAAGGATGCCGCCGGACATGGCGATCAGGCTCATGATCATCGGTGCGTTCAAGCCGTGCCAGATGGCGAGGCTGTATTCCGGCAACTCCCCACCAACTACGGGCAGCGCGGCAGCGGCGAGCAGTGGCCCGACGATCTGCGCCGGGAAAATCCCCACCAGCAGACAGGTGAAGACCAGCAACTCGACTGGGGCGCGCATCCAGCGTGGCGGCTCGTGCGGCGTATGCGGCAGGTCAGTGGCGGTGGGGCCGAAGAATACGTCGACGGTGAAACGCAGGGAGTAGGCCACGCTGAACATGCCGGCGATGGTCGCGACGATCGGCAGAGTGGTTTCGACCCACGCCGTGGCGTTGATGAACACGGTTTCGGCGAAGAACATTTCTTTCGACAGGAAACCGTTGAGCAGCGGCACGCCGGCCATTGAGGCGCTGGCGACCATGGCCAATGTTGCCGTATAGGGAATCAGCTTGATCAGGCCGCTGAGTTTGCGAATGTCACGGGTACCGCTTTCGTGGTCGATGATGCCGGCGGCCATAAACAACGAGGCTTTGAACGTCGCGTGATTGAGAATGTGAAACACCGCCGCCACCGCGGCCAGTGAACTGTTCAGGCCCAGGAGCAAAGTGATCAGACCGAGATGGCTGATGGTCGAGTAGGCCAGCAAACCTTTGAGATCGTTCTGGAACATGGCGCAGTACGCGCCGAGCAACAGCGTACAGGCGCCCGCTCCGCTGACGATGTAGAACCATTCCTCACTGCCGGACAGCGACGGCCACAGACGTGCCAAAAGGAAAACCCCGGCCTTGACCATGGTCGCCGAGTGCAGATAGGCCGAGACGGGCGTCGGTGCCGCCATCGCGTGGGGCAGCCAGAAGTGAAACGGGAACTGCGCGCTTTTGCTCAGCGCGCCGATCAGGATGAGTGGCAGAAGAACGGGGTAGAGGGCATGTGCGCGAATCAGATCGCCGGCGGCCAGGACCTTGTCGAGGTCATAGCTGCCGACGACATGGCCGAGAATCATGACCCCGGCCAGCAGACATAACCCGCCAGCACCGGTGACCATCAGCGCCATATAAGCACCGCGCCGCGCATCGGCGCGGTGGTGCCAGTAGCCGATCAGCAGGAACGAGAAGAGGCTGGTCAATTCCCAGAAGAACACGATCTGAATCAGGTTGCCGGAGATCACCAGCCCGAGCATGGCGCCCATGAACGCCAGGAAAAATGCGAAAAAGCGCGGCACCGGGTCGTCCGGCGACATGTAATAACGGGCATATAAAGAGACAAGTGTACCGATGCCGAGCACCAGCATCGAGAACAGCCAGGAGAAGCCGTCCATGCGCAGAACGAAGTTCAGCCCCAGACTCGGCAACCACATGAATTCTTCGCGGATCACGCCACCGTGGGCGATTTGCGGGTACAGCATCGCGACCTGAACGGTACCGATCAAAGCGACCAGGCCCGCCAGCAGGGATTCGGCATTACGCGCATTGTGCGGCAGCACCGCTGCCAGACAGCTGCCAATGAACGGCAGAAGCAGTAGAACTATCAGGGACATAGGCTTCTAATCTGCGGAAGTTTGTGAAGCATCATACGTGCCAGCTCCCTGATCACCAAACGCGAGGATGTCTCAGAATCCTACAAAGTAGTTGGGATTTGTGTGTTTGGCGTTGTTTCAGAGGTAACGATGGTGCGCTGCTTTCGCGAGCAGCTAGAAGAGATTGCGGGTCACCCCTGCGTTTCCCGCTCCAGCTCAGCTTCTGCCTCGGTAGACCTTCCCTTGGTCTTCAGCTCACTGATAATCACCGCCGCAACAATCAACCCGGCCCCAACCAGCGCAATTGCCGGCAAGCGCTCCCCGGCAATCCGTCCGACAATCCCGGCCCACACCGGTTCACCGGCATAGATCAACGTCGCCCGAGTCGGCGAAACACTCTTCTGTGCCCAGTTCATCGCTACCTGAATCGCCGCACTCGCCGCGCCCAGGCCCAAAGCGGTCGCCAGCAACAACCAGGAAAAATCCGGAATCACTTCACCGGTCGGGACTACCAGCAAGAACGACAACACCGCCGTCACCGCCAGTTGCACCACCGTCACTCGCCGCACATCCACCTGCCCGGCGAAAGTGCTGATCAAAATGATTTCAGCAGCAATCGCAACGGCGCTGATCAATGTCGCAATTTCTCCGGGACTGAAATTCAGCGCCGCCCCTGAGGGACCCGACAACAACATCAAACCGGTAAACGCCAGCATGATCCCGATACTTGGCATCAACCCCGGACGCCGTCCCAGCACCAGCCATTGCAGCAGCGGCACAAACGGCACGTACAGCGCGGTAATGAACGCCGACTGACTGCTCGGAATGCTTTGCAGCCCGACCGTCTGCAAGCCATAACCAAGCATGATCGCTACACCGATGAACGACCCTGCCTTGACTTCGAACAAGGTCAACTCGCGCAGGTGCCGCCATGAAAACATCGCGACAATCGCCGCCGCTGCGGCGAAGCGCAGGCCGACGAAAAACATCGGGCCACTGACCGTCATGGCATGTTGCACAATCAGAAACGTGCCGCCCCAGATCATGGTGATCAGCACCAGCACGCACTCGGCTTTGCTGAAGCGGGAGAAGCGGATTCGGGACGCAGAATTGTTTGGCGACATCATGACCTTGCGCACATTAAAAGGGAGGCTGCACAATTGCCGCCAACGTTGCGCAGTATACTGCCCAACCCCACCGAGTGAGCAATATAGTGCACAAAGATTTGACTCAGCGAGCCTCCGTTCTGCAACACGTCAGCCAGAACGTTCGGCGCCTGCGCCATGCTGCGGACTTGAGCCAGACCGCGCTGGCGGAAAAATCCGGGGTGAGCCGACGGATGCTGGTGGCAATCGAGGCAGGCGAAAAGAATGTCAGCCTGACCACGCTTGATCGCGTCGCCGAAGCGCTTGACGTTGCGTTCAGTGATCTGATCCAGGCGCACGATGCGCGCGACCCGAGCCGGATCAATGAGGTTGCCTGGGCGGGCACGATTCCCGGCAGCAGAGCCGTGCTACTGTCCAAAGCCACCGCGAGCCGCGAAGTCGAACAATGGGAATGGTGTCTGCAACCGGGCGAAGTTTATCCGTCGCAACCGGATGCCGATGGCTGGAGCGAGCAGATTTACGTATTTGAAGGATGCTTGACACTGATGCTCGGCGATCAGGCGCAGCACATCAATAAAGGAGAGTTTTTCATGTTCGCCAGCAATCAACCGCATGCCTACCGCAACGAAGGCGATGTGGCTGCGCGGTTCGTGCGTAATGTGGTGATCTGAATGGAGCAGCCTGCGGACATCCTGATCATCGGCGGCGGCCTCAGTGGCACCATGCTGGCGGTGCAATTGTTACGCCTGCCTGGGCAACGAAGAATTGCGATCATCGAGCCGCGTGCTGAACTGGGACGTGGTGAGGCTTACAGCGCAGTTGAGTTGGGACATACGCTGAACGGCAACGCGGCGCGGATGAGCGTCGACCCGGATAATCCTGATGATCTGACGCAGTGGCTGACCGCGCATATTGCCGGCGGCGGCTGGCCGGAATCGGCTGAGCAGGACGTGCCGGTCAGTGAGCTGTTTCCGCCGCGTGGCCTGTTCGGGGTCTATGTGCAACAGCGTCTGGCTGAGGCCCGGGCGGTGGGCGCGCTGCAAGGTTCGAGCGTAGAACACATCTGTGCTGAAGCCGTTGACTTGCAAAGCGGGACCGGCTCAATGCAGCTCACCCTGAGCGATGGCCAGGTTTTGCGTGGAGCGCAGGCAGTGCTGGCCACCGGCATGTTCCCCGCCGCTCGCACGCCGCAGACCCAATCCAGTGGCCTCAATGCCGCCGCGCTGGACCCTTGGGATGTCGCTGTGATGCGCAAACTGGACCCGCAATCCATCGTGCTCATTATCGGCTCCGGGCTGACGATGGTTGATGCCGTGGTGTCGCTTGAGCAGGCCGGGCATCGCGGGCCGATCGAGGTGTTCTCCCGGCATGGCCTGCTGCCGCACGTGCGCCGTCAACCGCCGGCCTGGGTGGATTTTCTGGCGCAGGATCACAGCATTCGTACGCCCCGCCAGTTGCTGGGCGAGTTGCGTCGACATTGTCGCGACGCAGTCGCCCAAGGCATCGACTGGCAGGCGCCGCTGGATACGGTTCGCGCGCACATCGCGCGGTTGTGGAGTCAGGCGACTGACGTGCAGCGTCGACAATTCGTACGGCATGTACGGCCATGGTGGGAGAGTCATCACCATCGTT
The DNA here is from genome assembly GCF_014268585.2 of Pseudomonas iranensis. Classification (NCBI taxonomy): domain Bacteria; kingdom Pseudomonadati; phylum Pseudomonadota; class Gammaproteobacteria; order Pseudomonadales; family Pseudomonadaceae; genus Pseudomonas; species Pseudomonas iranensis. The sequence continues at coordinate 3,800,911 of NZ_CP077092.1, read as the reverse complement.
CGCCGCCACTGAGCGCCGAGTTGATCGAACGGCTGCACAAGCAAGGGCGCTTGCGCATTCACGCCGCGTTTTTCAAGGGCATTGAGCCCGGCGCGGGCGATGCTGTGACCATTCGCATCCGTCCGCGGGGTGAGACTGAAACAGGCGTGGTCAGCGGTGCGGCGCTGATCAATTCCAGCGGTATCGAATACGACTGGCGGCGAGTCGCACGACCGTTGCCGCAGCAATTGCTGGCGCGGGGACTGGTGCAGCCGGGGCCGCTGGCGCTGGGGATCACAGCAAAGGACGGCGCAGTGGTGGATGCCGAAGGGCAGGTGAGCGCTCGGTTGTTCGCCATGGGCCCGCCGTTGCGCGGGATGTGGTGGGAAAGTACGGCGGTGACGGACGTCGCTGCGCAGGCTAAAGCGTTGGCTCGGCGGTTGGTGGATAACCCGAAAGACTGATGTGTTCTTTCGGGCTTCTTCGCGAGCAGGCTCGCTCCCACAGGGGGATTGAGGTTGTGACTCCAATTTGCGCCACACCACAAATCCTGTGGGAGCGAGCTTGCTCGCGAAAGCGTCATCTGATTCAACGTCTCTGTTGAATGAAAGACCGCTATCGCCGGCAAGCCAGCTCCCACAATGGGTGTGCGTTACGACTTGAAATTACGCGACGACGCGATAGCACGGCACATACGCCGCGCCACCCGGCAACTTCATCCGGTGCTGGGCGACGAAGGCCTTTAGCAGCGCATCAAGCGGCTGCATGATCGCCGCATCACCACGGATCTGATACGGCCCGTGCTCTTCGATCAGGCGAATGCCTTTGTCCTTGACGTTACCGGCGACGATCCCGGAAAACGCCCGACGCAGATTGGCCGCCAGTTCATGCGGTGGCTGGTCGCGATGCAGTTTCAGGTTGGCCATGTTTTCGTGGGTTGGATCGAACGGGCGCTGGAAGCCCTCATCGATCTTCAACAGCCAATTGAAATGGAACGCATCGTTACGCTCGCGGCGGAACTGCTTCACCGCTTTCAGGCCTTGAGTCATCTGCCGCGCCACTTCGGCCGGGTCGTCGATGATGATCTCGTAATGCTGCTTCGCCGCTTCGCCGAGGGTCGCGACGACAAACGCATCCAGCTGTTCCAGATACGGCGCGGCATGCTTCGGCCCGGTGAGGATGACCGGGAAGGGCAGGCCTGCGTTGTCCGGGTGCATGAGGATGCCGAGCAGGTAGAGGAACTCTTCGGCCGTACCGGCGCCGCCCGGGAAAATGATGATGCCGTGGCCGACACGGACGAAGGCTTCCAGACGCTTTTCGATGTCCGGCAGGATCACCAGCTCATTGACGATCGGGTTCGGCGCTTCGGCGGCGATGATGCCTGGCTCGGTCAGGCCGAGGTAGCGACCGCCGTGAATGCGCTGTTTGGCATGGGCGATGGTTGCGCCCTTCATCGGGCCTTTCATCACACCCGGGCCGCAACCGGTGCAGATGTCGAGGCTGCGCAGGCCCAGTTCGTGGCCGACTTTCTTGGTGTATTTGTACTCTTCGGTGTTGATCGAGTGACCGCCCCAGCACACCACGATTTTCGGCTCGACACCCGGGCGCAGGGTGCGCGCGTTGCGCAGCAGGTGAAACACGTAGTCGCTGATGCCCTGGGAATTGCTCAGGTCGATGCGCTGGCTGTCGAGTTCGTTCTCGGTGTAGACAATATCGCGCAGGGCGCTGAAGAGCATTTCGCGGGTGCTGGCGATCATCTCGCCGTCGACGAACGCGTCAGCCGGAGCGTTCAGCAGTTCCAGGCGAACACCGCGATCCTGTTGGTGAATGCGGATTTCGAAGTCCTTGTAGGCTTCGAGGATGGTCTTGGCATTATCGACATGCGCGCCGGTGTTGAGGATGGCCAGGGCGCACTGGCGGAAGAGGGTATAGGTGCTGCCGGATCCGGCTTCGCTCAGTTGCTGAACTTCACGTTGAGAAAGGGTTTCCAGACTGCCTTTCGGGCTGACCGAGGCATTGATTACGTGTCGTTGGGTCATGCAGTGATCCTTAAAACGATGCCATCCACAACGCAGCGGATGGCATCCGAATAGTGTGTATCCATGAATGAAGATGGCACGATCTGCGTTATACCGCCATGTCCCGTTGGACTTTGAAAAGATGAAAAGGAGCCCCAGCATAGCTAAAACCCGGTGCGATGCGATAATGCGCTGGCGAGTTTTTTCCGTTGCGCGTTTTGCCACTCAAGGAAGTCATTTTCGATGTTCGAGATTCAGCCGATGGACCCCGCTACCTTTCGTCAGCAGACCCGCCGCAGCACGATCATTATCGCCGTGCTGTTTCTGCTGCTGGCCATGCTGTTTTCGTCGGTCGCGGTGGCAGTGTTCGGTGAACCCGACGGGGATAACCTGCGTTTCAATGTCGGCGGCGTATTCGTGGCGTTTCTGCTGACGGCGGCGCTGTTGCGCGGGCGTTTCTGGCATCAGACCTGGATGGCCCCGGCGGTGTACAGCTGGCGCCTCAAGCGCAATCTGATGAGCATCACCAACGTGATGCATCAGGTAACAGCGGCGGTGCAGAACAACGATCCGACGGCGATGAAGGTGTTGCGTTTCTATCACCTCGGATTGCTGCAAATGCATGAGCTGGATGGCAACTCCGGCGATCACGGGCAATTGCGTGACGAAGTCGAACAGCACAAGGCGCGGATGCAGGCGCAGGGACTTGATTCTGACCAGCCACGCTTCGATCCGCAGTGGCTGGAGACGTTGAAACCGGCCTCGCGTTAAAACGGAATGCGCCGGGCCCGGCGCAGTTTCCATGAGCGCAGCAGTCGTGCGTACACCAACAGGTTGACCGCCAGTACCACACTGCCGAGGGCCAGTTGAATCTGCGGTGTCAGACCGGCCGGGTAGATGATCGGCCAGATGTAATGCTCAATGAAGCCGCCGGCGTATTCGGTCTGCCCGGCCGCGTGGCGCATGAGGTTTTCCCAATAGGTCAACGGACAGGTCAGGTGCAATACCTCGACCGCCACGCCCCATGCGGCCGCCGGCAAGTGCAGCCACATCAAACGTGGCCAGCGCAGCACCAGCAGCCCGCCGAACAGCACGAACAAGATGAAACACAAGTGAAACAGCACCAGCCCGTCGGCGGCGATTCGGTAGAGCATGGCGTCTTCCTGACGTAAGGGTGGATGGCGCTATGGTACGCCGCGCGGGATAAAATTCCTTGGTGAATTCGGGCGCGCAAAAGTGTTCTACCCTTTAACGATCATCAACTGTTCTGAGGTGAGGTGCACATGGCAACTGAGCAAACGCGTGCGGAAGATGATGAGCCAACAGAAGAAGAAATCGAGCGGCAAAAGAGGCAGGAAAAAACCTGGAAGCACGATGACAGCCGCGAGTTGTCGGACCGCGATCAGGAGCGTCCGCTGAAACCTTGAACAACCCATACGAAGAGCCCCGCAGCAGCGGGGCTCTTCGCGTTTCAGAGGTCTGCCAGCTGCGTGAAGTCCGGGTAGGTCGCGCGATACCCCAACGTTCGATCGATCCACGCATTGAGCTCATTGACCATCACCGGCGGATGGCCGGGATAACCCTCGAGGGTGCTGCGCAGGGTGCGTTCGATATCGGGCACGCTGTGCAGGTTTCGGGTCTTGATGTAATGGCCGATAAAACAGTCGAGTTCCAGGCGTTCTGTCTTGGACAGATGGACACACTTCAGGCCGCTGACCTGTTTGATTGCAAAATCGTCGCTCACTTATTTCTCTGCAAGGCTTGAAAGTTGTTGATGGATTCCTGATTTCTTTGACTCTTTGGTCAACTGGTATACCAATCGGAAAGGCGGCGCGCATGCTATCCGCAGCGCGGGAAAATGTATGTATGACTGTCGAAATGTCTGACAGGCGGTTGATTCGCTCAAACGGCTGTTTTACGGGGGGTGTATCGCGGTTGAAACACTTTTTGTAACGCAGGGGACTCAGTGGCGGCGTTGCTTGATTAACGCAAGGATGGACGGATTATTTAGTGACTCGTTCTATCAATTGTGCGCCCTGATTACGCGTATTGCCGACCGCTTTGCCGACTTTGTACCATTCGAAGGCATCACTGGGCTCGCCTTCAAACAGCAGCATCTGCTCGGCGCGTTCCAGTGGCGTAGCCGGATCAAGCCATTCCCGAGCTCGCGCCGAATCGAAGACCACTGGGCGGCGATCGTGAATATCGAGCAGGCCGCCCAGGCTGTCAGCGGTGATGATGACGAACCCGTCGTCCTCCCTCGGCGCAACCCCCGGTGCCGGAAACTGGCCGATACCGGCACAGAAGACCGGAGCCTGATCCGCCCGACGAATCAACCAGGGCTGTCGGGATTTTTCCCCGGTATCAACCCATTCAAACCAGTTGTCGACCGGCACGATCAGCCGCTGCCGCCAGATCGACCGGAAGAACGCGCCGTGGGCGACTTTCTCCACCCGAGCATTGATAGGTGGGGCACGATCCTTGGCCCAATGCGGCCGCCAGCCCCAGCGCAGATTGTCGGCATGAATGGCCTGTTCGTGCTGGTGCAGAACCGCCAGCGCAGTGGTGGGCGCTGCGTTGTAGCGATCCAGTGGCGCATCGCCAACGTGATTGATCAACGCATCCGGGATGCTCAAGACCGCGACGAAATCGTGAATCCCACGGTACTGCGTGAGTCTTCCGCACATGGCTGAAATCTCCTTGAGGACATTTGAGTCTAGTCGGACCTGCCAATGTGCCGGCCGATGACGCGCTGAAAGCAGCACCGGAACCAAACCCTGTGTACCTTATCCAACCTGCGCTCGCGGATAGCCGCGCAGGGATGAACAAAGGCGATGGAGTTTTGCCATTCGACAACACGACGGCCTCGGCCTCAGGGCAAGACATGACATCCGGATGCAAATTTCTTTGTGTTGCGCTCATCGCGCTCGGTCTGGCCGGTTGCATCGCCGCGCCGATTGAAATGACCACGCAAACCGAAACGCGCCTGATGGCCCAGGCCCCCGTACGTTTTTTGCTGACATTCGATGATGGCCCAAGTGCTTCAGGATGGTGGAATCCCACGGCGACGGTGCTCGACAGCCTCCAAACCAATCCGCTGCAGGCAAATATCAAAGCCGTGTTTTTCGTGCAGACCCGAGCACCCCGAGCAGGCAACAGCGAGATCGGTCGCAGCCTGATGCGGCGTGAACACGGCGAGGGACATATTCTCGCTTTCCACACCGCGACTCATTGGCACACCAACCATCGCTCGCTCGATCCGCAGGAACTGGAGCAATCGCTGACCGATGGCAGCGCTGACATCGCCGCTATCACCGGGGCGCAGCCCAAGCTGTTGCGCCCGCCGTTCTGGAACTACGACAAGCGCACATTTGCGGCCTATCAAAAACACGGCTTGCACGTCTTGCTCACGGACTTGAGTGCCAACGACGGCAAGATCTGGGGCTTCAACGCCAGCCCTCGGCGTCGGGCGAACATGCTGCGGCAGTTATCGGAAGTGCGCGAGCGCATCGCCGTGGGTCAATTGCCAACCGTGGATGGCGTGATCCCGGTCGTGGTGACGTTCCATGACCTCAATCGCTACACCGCGCGCCACACTCGCGAATATCTGCAGATTCTGCTCGATAGCGCGGCGGCGACCGGGGTCAGACTGGCGGACAAGCCGTTCTACGACAATCAGGCCGCACTGGAAAAAGCTGCGTTGGCGCGTACTGTTCAGCAAAGCGCTGAGCCGGTGAATCTGCCCGGAATGTGGAACTGGATCTGGGATCACGACGCGCATTGAATGGCATGAGTGAGTTGTGATCGGCTTGGCATTCTCTAGCGGGCAGTAAACACACCGTGGGTCTATGCTCGATGGATCGATTCTCCGCCTGCGAGGCGCCCGTCCATGCTTGCCATTGCCGATATCTGCCGGATCGTCGAGTCAGGCTTCCCCACGTTCAAGTGTGATTGCACACCGACCGGACAAGGTCTGTTGCGGATCAAGGTGTATGAGCCGGGCAGTGGGCGTGTCGAGTTGTTGCTTGACGGCGTTTCTCCCGAGCATCTGGTGACGATTCGCGATATTTCCAATTTCATTGGTGAGTTGCGCACGGAAATCAGCGCCGGTCGCCGGGCGTTCGCTGGCTGATCGTTATAAACGCCGTTGAAAGGCCTGCACGATGCGCCTTGTCGCTTCATTGGTTTCAAGATTGTGCACGGCATCGAGCGGGTACCAGATGCAATCGACGATTTCGTTCTGCGGGCGCACGTCGTCGAGGTTGACCACCGAAGCCTCGTACACATGATGCCGCGTACTGCCCGCCTGAAAATCCATCAGGTACAGGACGTCCTCCGCATTGAGCCCGGTTTCCTCCTGCAACTCGCGCACGGCTGCCGCCGCACGGGTTTCCCCGGGTTCGACTTTGCCCCCGGGTAATGACCAGTGATGGCGGGGTTTGCGTACCAGGAGGATATGGCGATCCTGCTCGCAAATGACGGTGGCGCGTACTTTCATGATTGCCCTGTTGATGCGTGTCATAAAACTGTAATCAATCTGCAATATTCGAGCCGCAAGCGGATTTAAAGGTTCCCTCTTGATTCGGAGCCATTTGCGTAGCAAAAAGTGCCAGTGAATTGACATGTGCCAGGGCGAATCCGGTTTACACCGCAGCGGGGAGCGGGTGTAAGGTAAGCCCGTACACCGAAAACACCGTTGACGAAATGGAGGTGCTCATGAGCATTCCAATGCTGAACAAGCTGCACATGAACGGTTATGACGTGCTTAGCGTGAACAACGGCCCATGGCGGGTTTGCACTCAGGGCGACCGGTTGGCGTCATTCACCAGCAGGGAGGAAGCGATGGCCTATGCGGCGGCGCTTCCTGGTTACAAGCAACGCGCCAAGCGGGTGCAAAGCCAGAACGTGAGTTGATGCGTTATAACGAAAGAGCCCCGGTTTCGACCGGGGCTTCTGTTTGGATCAGGAGTCAGTGCACCTTGATTCGGCTGATGGTCCGGGCTTTTACCTCCTTGGCATAGATCTGCAATCTCTCTTCGTCGTTTTGCAGGATTTCGCAAGACCGCAACACAGTCTGGGCGTCTGCCTCGTTACCTGATTTGCGCAATTGTTCGGCAATGCGCTTGAGGTCGACCGCCGACCACCTCAGGTCCGACGCCACGCTTTGCAAATCCCGTTGAAGTTCGTGTTCGTATTCATTGAGCCGCATGATCACCTCCAGAACATTCTCGGTAGAAAAGAGTAGTCGCATTTTTCCACCTGGGGCCAGGCCATCTGACGCCCGGCTGAACCGATGTAAAAAATTGTCCAAACCCCGGTAACGGCGGGGTGCCACGATGGATGTGCACGCCGTTAAACGGTACATTCACGTTTTTTCGGAACAGGTAAACAGCATGCGCGTATGGATCGGCACTTTGGCACTGGCCCTGTTGACGGGTTGCTCGTTACCAGCATCGCTGGTGCCGGGCGAGCCAAACCTCAGCAAGACCAGTGACAAGCCTCCCAAGGAATATGCCGCGTGTTTGTTACCGTTGTGGCAGAAGGACGTGGCCAAGACTTCGCAGACGTCGATTTCCAACGGCTACCGGATTACCGCGCCGAGCATTATCACGGCGGATGAGATTCTCGATATCGTCAAATACAAGGACGGCAGCAAAGTGTCCCTCTATCAGGGGCCGCCTTGGGCCAAGTCCGGATCGCTGCGCCAATCGGTGCGTGACTGCCTGTAACCGGGCGCCCGGATCTCAAAAAAGGCAGACACCGACGTTCGGTGTCTGCCTTTTTTCATTGGATGGAGACTCCCGCCAAACGCTCGCAATGAGCTGTGACAGTTGACCGCGAGGCGCAGCAGGATCCTTGACTAGGCTGTGGATGTCGGCCCGTGACGGGATCGGCATGACTGAAAGGAGTCTCGGATCATGGATGATCTGGTCAAGGACATCATTCCGCTGTTGCAGTACCTCATCCCGGGGTTTCTATCGACCTGGATCTTCTATTCACTTACGGCATTCAAACGACCGGATACGTTCGGCCAGATCGTGCAGGCGCTGATATTCACATTTGTGATTCAGGGCGCGGTGTTGGCGGTGGGCAACCTCTGTTTGTGGATTGGCTCGAAGGGTTTTTCATTAGGAAACTGGGATGATCGGGCGCAAACGCTCTGCGCATTTGTGTTTTCGCTGATGCTGGGATTGTTTGCCTGTTACCTGGCTACGAGTGACAAGTTGCACCGCTGGTTGCGCAGACGAAATGTAACGAAACAATCTTCTTTCCCCAGTGAATGGTTCTGCGCTTTCGCCCAACATGAGCGCTTTATAACCCTGCATTTAAACGACGAAAGGCGCGTATTTGGCTGGCCGGTCGAGTGGCCACGGGAGTCATCCAATGGTCAGTTCGTGATGAAATATCCGCGTTGGCTCACGGATGATGGCCAACCTGCATCTATTGGCGCGGAGTTTTTGTTGATAGATTCCGCGAAAGTCAAATGGGTCGAGTTCAGCCCAGTATCAGAGGGATCAACATGCCAACTGCCAGAGCACCACAACCCATGCCAAAGCATTTAGAGCGACTCTTTGTCGGGCCGGACGGAAAAATGCTGGACGTGCCCTTGATCAAAGGCCCCAGTGCGCCGCCGCCTCTGAAACCACGGTCTAGACGATAAACTTCTTCAGCCCCAACCCTGCACCACCGCCCGGCGAATCGCCTCCAGCAACATCGCGAACGCCGGGTTGTCATTGTTCTCCCGCCAGATCAGATGCAGTTCGCTTTGCACCCCTTCGCCCAGATCGATCTCGCGAAACAGCACATTCCGGAACACCACGCTGGTCGCGCAACGCGGTACCAGCGCCAGACCCATGCCAGCGTTGACCAGCGCCAGAATCGTCAGTGACGAGCCCAGCCACTGCACGTAATCCGGCGCCACCCGCGCTGAGCGCAGCGTGCCGGTCAACAGTTCGTTGAACGGCGGATAGGCTTCATGGGAGTACATCAGGAACGGTTGTTTATCCAGATCAGCCACTGATACCTCAGCTGCATTGGCCAACCGATGCCCGCTCGGCACCGCCAGCACAAATGGTTCGCGCACCAGGCATTCGGTGGCATAGCCCGGTTCCTGCAATGGCGCCCGGGCGATGCCCAGGTCGATACGACGAGCGCGCAATGCCTCGTGCTGCTGATAGGTATTCATCTCTGCCAGATCGATTTTCACCTGAGGCTGTTTAAGCCGCGCTTCGGCGATCACCTTGGGCAGAAATTCATATACCGCGCTGCCGACGAACGCGATATTCACCGAGCCAATGTCGCCCTCGGCAAACCGGCGTGCGGTGATCGCTGCTTGCTGGGCGCGCTCCAGCAGATTCTGCGCTTCAACGAAAAACGCCCTGCCCGCCGCCGTCAGCGCAACGCTTCGGGTGCTGCGGGTAAACAATTCGACGCCAAGGTGATGCTCCAGCAGCTGAATCTGCCGACTCAGCGGCGGCTGGGTCATGTTCAGGCGCTCGGCGGCGCGGCGAAAGTTGAGTTCGGTGGCGACCGTGGTGAAACAGCGCAGTTGGGTGAGCTCGAACATTGATCTAATCCGGATATCAATCGCATGCCTGTTTAGATTAGACGGGATCAATGCGCGACGTCCATGATCGGCTCATCGCTTCAAGTCATCCCTAAAAAAACAAGATCGGGAGTCGCCCCTTGAAAACCCTCCAGAGTCCGCCGGACATCACGGTGCTCGCCCGCGCCGCCGCCAAGGTCAAACGCCACGTCCTGCCGCTGTTCGTGGTGATGTTCATCGTCAATTACATCGACCGGGTGAATATCGGTTTCGTGCGCAGCCATCTGGAAACCGATCTGGGTATCGGCGCAGCGGCGTACGGACTTGGCGCCGGGCTGTTTTTCATCGGTTACGCACTGTTCGAAGTGCCGTCCAACATGCTGTTGCAGCGCTACGGCGCGCGGGTCTGGCTGACTCGGATCATGTTCACCTGGGGCGCTGCGGCCATGGCCATGGCGTTTGTTCAAGGTGAAACCAGCTTCTACGTGCTGCGCTTTATTCTCGGTGCGGCCGAGGCCGGGTTTTTCCCGGGGATCATTTATTACTTCACCCAATGGCTGCCAGCGTCCGAGCGCGGCAAAACCATGGCGGTGTTTCTCAGCGGCTCAGCGATTGCCTCGGTAATTTCCGGCCCGGTGTCCGGTGCGCTGTTGCATATCAGCGGATTGGGCATGCACGGTTGGCAGTGGATGTTTCTCATCGAGGGCGCGGCTTCGGTGGTGTTGTGCGCATTCGTCTGGTTCTGGCTGCAATCGCATCCGCGTCAAGCCAAGTGGCTGAGCGAGGAAGAGCGAGACGCACTGGTCGCGGCGATTGCCGAGGAGCAGCGCGCTCGCGAAGCGGTACAAGTCGCCAAGCCGTCGATGTTCAAGCTGTTGGCTGACCGACAGATCGCGCTGTTCTGCTTCATCTATTTTTCCATTGCCCTGACCATTTACGGCGCGACGTTCTGGTTGCCGAGCATGATCAAGAAGATGGGTAACCTCGGAGATTTCCAGGTCGGGCTGCTCAATTCGATTCCGTGGATCATTTCGATTGTCGCCATGTATGGCTTCGCAGCGATGGCCGGCAAATGGAAATTCCAGCAGGCCTGGGTCGCGCTGACCCTGGTGATCGCCGCCATCGGCATGTTCATGTCGACCACCGGCGGCCCGGTGTTTGCCTTCGTCGCCATCTGCTTTGCCGCCATCGGCTTCAAAGCGGCATCGGCGCTGTTCTGGCCGATTCCGCAAAGCTATCTGGACGCGCGCATCGCTGCGGCGGTGATCGCGCTGATCAATTCCATCGGCAACCTTGGCGGCTTCGTCGCGCCGACCGCGTTCGGCATTCTCGAACAAACCACCGGTTCCATCGAGGGCGGCCTGTATGGCCTGGCGGCGACATCGCTGGTCGCCGCCATGGTGATCTTCTTCGCCCGCACGGCGCCTGGCGCCAAAGGCAAAACCCCGGCAAAACCAAGTGACGAAGCCGCCGTTGTGGCGCCGGCTCGTCCGGCTGCGAGCCACTGAATCGATTGTTGATCCGTCAGGAGCGTTATCTTGAAAATCACCCGTGTCAGCGTCACCCCGATTGCCTTTCGCGATCCGCCACTGCTCAACGCCAGTGGCATCCACGAACCTTTTGCCCTGCGCTCGATCATCGAGATTGAAAGTGACAACGGCTACATCGGCCTCGGCGAAAGCTACGGCGATGCCCCGGCGCTGGCGATCCAGCAACAATTGCAGAGCCAGTTGATCGGCCTTGATCCGTTCAACCTCAATCAGTTGCGCGCAATCGTGCAGGCCACCGTGGCGGCGAATAAACCCGCCAGCGTCGCTGGCGCTGAACTGGCCCCCGGTTCCCACGCCAGCAAAGCGGTGAGCAATGCCTACTCGGCATTCGAAGTAGCGTTTCTCGATTTGCAGGCGCACTACCTGAACGTGCCGCTGGTGGACCTGCTCGGCGGCGCGATTCGCGATGAAGTGCCGTTCAGCGCTTACCTGTTTTTCAAGTACGCCGAGCATATCGACTCGCCCTACAGGCCGGACAACTGGGGCGAGGCGCTGAGCGAGCAGCAGATCGTCGCGCAGGCAGCGCGGATGATCGAAGCGTACGGATTCAAGAGCATCAAGCTCAAGGCCGGCACCTTGCCGCCGGAGCATGAAGTGGCTTGCATCAAGGCACTGAAAAAAGCCTTTCCGGGATTGCCGCTGCGCATCGACCCGAACGGCAACTGGTCGCTGGAGACGGCGATTCGCATGGCCGAACTGCTCGGCGATGACCTGCAGTATTACGAAGACCCAACGCCGGGCCTTGATGGCATGGCTGAACTGCACAAACGCACCGGTCTGCCCTTGGCGACCAATATGGTCGTCACTGATTTCGACGAGTTCCGCCGCAGCGTTGCGTTGAACAGCGTGCAGATCGTCCTCGCCGACCACCATTACTGGGGTGGCCTGCGGGATACGCAGACACTGGCGAAAATGTGCGACGTGTTCGGCCTCGGCGTGTCGATGCATTCCAATTCGCACTTGGGTATCAGCCTGATGGCCATGGCGCACGTTGCGGCGGCAGTGCCGAATCTGGATTACGCCTGCGACACCCACTACCCGTGGCAGGAGCCGGACGAGGAAGTGATCAAGGGCGGCAAGCTGCCGATTGTCGATGGCTGCGTGAAGATCACCCGTGCGCCGGGGTTGGGGCTGGAACTGGACCATGAGCAACTGGCCAAGCTGCATGATCAGTACCTGACGTGCGGCATTCGCCAGCGCGATGATGTGCGGCAGATGCAGCGGTACAAGGCGGATTGGCGGGCGGTCAAGCCGAGGTTTTGAGGTCGTTGCGACTGGCCTCTTCGCGAGCAGGCTCGCTCCCACAGTTGGCATACATTTCCCTGTGGGAGCGAGCCTGCTCGCGAATGGCCGCGACGCGATCCTTCAGAGCGTATGAACCAGCCAATCCCTGAACGCCTTCAACGAAGGCAGATTCTCATTGCGCGGCGGATACACCAGGTAATAGCTGCGTCGGCTGGTAATCGGCTCGCCCAGTTGCAGCAATTCGCCCTTGAGCAATTCCTCCTCGACCAGAATACGCGGCACCAGGCCGACGCCGATATTGGCGCGTACTGCCTGAATCAAGTGCGAGGTCATTTCGAAGCTTGGCCCGATTCGCATGCTGCGATGCGGCAGTTGATGATGGCTGAACCATTCCGCCCATGCCTGGGCATTGCTGCTGACGTTGAGCAGCAACTGCCCGGCCATGTGTCGCTCGGCCTCGTCGCGTTCAGTCGCCGACAGCTGCGCGCTGGCAATCGCCACCAGTTCTTCGGTGTGCAGGGGCAGGGCGGTCAGGCCTGGCCACTCACCGCCGCCGACACAGATGGCCGCGTCGATTTCGCTGGTGTCGAAGTCGATGGTTTCGATCCGCGAATGCAGGTGCACGGTCATGCCCGGGTGCGCCGTGTAGAAATCCTTCAACCGTGGCAGCAGCCATTTCGAACCGAAGGTCGGCAGCGTCGCCAGGCGCAGGCTATGGATGCCCGAACCAAATGCCATCGCCTGCAAGGTTGCGCTGCGAATCTGTCCGAGGGCTTCGCTGAGCTCGCGCTGATACATGCGCCCGACATCCGTCAGCACCACCTGCCGGCCTTCGCGGCTGAACAGGCGCATGCCGAGCATCTTCTCGAGAATCTGTACTTGGCGACTGACCGCGCTCTGCGTCAGTGACAGCTCATGGGCGGCGCGGGTGTAGCTCTCGTGGCGAGCGGCGGCCTCGAAAGCCAGCAGCAGCGACATGGACGGTGTGAGGGTGCGCGGATTCATTCGTAAAACTCATCGATAGCGGGTCGAAATTACGCTTGTTCCATGGCTGGCCAGCAATGAATATGGGCGCAATCAGATGGCGGAGCCTGACGCAATCATTCCTTGCGCACAACTGTTCACCGCCACACAGTCCGATTTGACCGAGATGACCCGACCGATGATTGCCCAGCTGTCGCCTGCCAAAGCCCTGACCGGCGATTACCAACAATTCCTCGCCGCCCTGAAGGACAGCGGCTTTCGCGGTGAAATCAGCGCTGATTACGCCAGCCGCGTGGTGCTCGCGACCGACAACTCGATCTATCAGCGCTTGCCGCAAGCGGCGGTGTTTCCGCTGGACGCCGAAGACGTTGCACGTGTGGCGCGGCTGATTGCCGAACCGGCGTACGAGAAAGTGGTGATCACCCCGCGTGGCGGTGGCACCGGCACCAACGGTCAATCGCTGACGGACGGCATCGTCGTCGACCTGTCGCGGCACATGAATCGCATTCTGGAAATCAATGTTGAACAACGCTGGGTGCGCGTGCAGGCCGGGGTGGTCAAGGACCAGCTCAACGCCGCGCTGAAATCCGCCGGGCTGTTTTTTGCTCCGGAACTGTCGACCTCGAACCGCGCCACGGTCGGCGGCATGATCAACACCGACGCCAGCGGCCAGGGCAGTTGCACCTACGGCAAGACCCGCGACCATGTGCTGGAACTGGAGATGATCCTGCGCGGCGGCGAGCGTCTGCACGGTCTGCCGCTGGCCGAGGATGAGCTTGCAGCGCAGTGCGCCCGCGATGATCGCGTCGGCGAAATCTATCGTTGTGCGCGGCAGATCATTGATGAACAGGGCGAGCTGATCAAGGCACGCTTTCCCGATCTCAACCGCTGCCTGACCGGTTATGACCTGGCGCATCTGCGCGAGGCCGACCAGCGCTTCAACCTCAATAGCGTGCTCTGCGGCGCTGAGGGCTCGCTGGGCTTCGTCGTCGAAGCGCGGCTCAACGTGCTGCCGATTCCCAAACACACGATGCTGGTGAATATCCGCTATGCCGGGTTCATGGATGCCTTGCGTGATGCGCGGGCGTTGATGGCGCTCAAGCCGTTGTCGATCGAAACCGTCGATTCCAAGGTTTTGCTGCTGGCGATGCAGGACATCGTCTGGCACGGTGTTGCCGAATATTTTCCGGAAAACGCTGAGCGGCCGACTCTGGGCATCAACCTGGTCGAGTTCTGCGGTGACGATCCCGAAGATCTGCAACGCCGCGTCGAAGCGTTCCTCGAACATCTGCAAAACGACCGCACCGTGGAGCGCCTCGGACATACACTGGCGATCGGTCAGGCAGCGGTGAACAAGGTCTATGGCATGCGCAAACGGGCGGTGGGCCTGCTCGGCAACGTCGCCGGCGAAGCCCGCCCGCAGCCGTTCGTTGAAGACACCGCAGTGCCGCCGCAGCATTTGGCCGAATACATCGCCGAACTGCGCGACCTGCTCGACAGCCACGGTTTGCAGTACGGCATGTTCGGTCATGTCGACGCCGGCGTACTGCACGTGCGGCCGATCCTCGACATGAAAGACCCGCAGCAAGCGGCGCTGGTACGCCCGGTGTCCGATGGCGTAGCGGCGTTGACCCAGCGCTACGGCGGCCTGCTCTGGGGCGAGCATGGCAAGGGCCTGCGTTCGGAGTACGCGCCGGCATTCTTCGGCGAGTTGTACCCGGCACTGCAAGCCTTGAAAGCCGCGTTCGACCCACTCAACCAGTTCAACCCAGGCAAAATCGCTACGCCGGCCAACAGCGGCGCAGCACTGCTGAAGATCGACGAAGTGACCCTGCGCGGCGAGCTGGATCGACAAATCGACGAGAAAGTCTGGCAAAGCTACGGCGCGGCCATGCACTGCAATGGCAACGGCGCCTGCTACAACTTCGATCCTGATGACGCCATGTGCCCGTCGTGGAAAGCCACCCGCGAACGCGCGCAGTCGCCCAAGGGCCGCGCTTCGCTGATTCGAGAATGGCTGCGGTTGCAGGGCGAGGCGGGCGTCGACGTGCTCTCGGATGCAATCCGTAAACCGGCGTTTTTCAGTACGCTGTGGCAGCGCTGGCGCAACAGTCGCGATCCATCGGCGGATTTTTCCCATGAGGTGTACGACGCCATGGCTGGTTGTCTGGCCTGCAAATCCTGCGCGGGGCAGTGCCCGGTGAAGGTCAATGTGCCGGAATTTCGCTCGCGTTTTCTCGAGCTGTATCACAGTCGTTATCTGCGTCCGGCACGGGATTACCTGATTGCCTCGCTGGAATACACCATTCCGTACATGGCGCGTATTCCGGCGCTGTACAACGGCTTGATGGGCGCGGGCTGGGTGCGTGGCGCACTGGCGCGGATCGGTGGCATGGTCGATGTGCCGCTGCTCAGCCGTTTCGATTTCCATGCGACGATGCGCCGTTGGCAGGTGCAGCCGGCAACGGTTGCAACGCTGTCGGCACTGACCTCAGAGCAACGCGAACGCAGCGTGGTGATCGTGCAGGATGCCTTCACCCGCTACTTCGAAGCGCCGCTGCTGGCTGATCTGGTCGAGCTGATTTCGCGCCTGGGTTATCAGGTCTATCTCGCGCCGTTCAGCGCCAACGGTAAACCGCTGCATGTGCAGGGCTTTCTCTCGGCGTTCAATCGGGCGGCGTTGCGTAACGCTGAGCAGTTGCAGGCGCTGGCGCAGACCGGCGTGCCGCTGCTGGGGCTGGATCCGGCGATGACTCTGGTCTATCGCCAGGAATACCTGAAAGTACCGGGCCTGAATGAGTGCCCAGAAGTAGCGCTGGTTCAGGAATGGTTACTCAAGGTCATGCCGGAGCAGACGCCTGAGGCTCGGCCCAAAGCGTTCCGTCTGCTCGCCCATTGCACGGAGAAAACCAACGCGCCGGCCGCGACCCGCCAGTGGGAACAGGTCTTCGAACGTGCCGGTCTGAAGCTGGCCACGCAGGCTACCGGTTGCTGCGGCATGTCCGGTACTTACGGCCACGAAGCACGCAATCGCCAGACCTCGGCAGTCATTTATGAGCAGTCGTGGGCGCGTCAGGTGCAGGCGCCGGCGGAGCAGGGCGAGGCGTTGGCGACCGGCTACTCCTGCCGCAGCCAGGTCAAGCGCCAGTCGGATCAGGCGCTGCGCCATCCGTTGCAGGTGCTGCTCCAGACGCTGCGTCGCTGAGCGTGTCGCTGGTGTCCCTGTCCCAGATCAGGCGCGGGTCGAAACTCATCGCCGCGAGCATGGTGAACACCACGACCAGGCCGAAGAACAGGATGCCCGGTCGTGGCTCGATATCGCCCAGCGCCTGGAATTTCACCAGCGCCGCGACCAGTGCGACCACCAGTACGTCGAGCATCGACCAATAGCCGATCAGCTCGACGAAACGGTACAGCTTCGAACGCTCCCTGCGCGCCCAATCGCTGTTGCGCTGTACGGTGACCAGCAGCAAGGACAGGGCGACGAATTTGATCCCCGGCACGGCGATACTGGCGATGAAAATGATCAGGGCAATGTCCCACGCCCCGGCCTCCCAGAACTCCAGCACGCCGCTCATGATCGTGCTGTCGGCGCCGTTGCCGAGCATCACCGTATTCATCACCGGCAGCAGATTGGCGGGAACATAAAACGCCAGCGCGGCGAGCATGTACGCCCAGGTGCGCGTCAGCGAATTGGTTTTGCGCCGATGCAGCGGCGCATCGCAGCGCGGGCACTCGTGTGGCTCGTCGGTCATATCGCAGGCCAGGCCACAGCTGTGGCAGAGGCACAGGTTGAGTTCGCTGGCGGTCGGTGGACGCTTCATAAAATGTCCCAGAGTTCGCGGATGTCACGGCCGGCAATGCGGATCATCATCAGGCTCAGCACCGCCAGGGCGAACAGGCCGATCCCCGGCAGCACATCGAGCAGGCCGGCGAGTTTGAACACCGCGACCATCGCGCCCAGCAGGCACACCTCGAGCATGCTCCACGGGCGCAGGGTTTCCAGCCAGCGCATGCACAGATTGAACCCCGGTGCCCGCCTCATGCCGAGGGCGAAACTCAACACCCAGACCAGCAACACCAGCTGAAATGCCGGGGCGATGATGATTGCGATCGCCGCGACCATGGCGATAAAGGTGATCGGCCCCTGGCTCAGCGCGAGCACCGAATCCCATAGGGTCGCGCTGTTTTTCATGCCTTTGAGGCTGATGCTCATCACCGGATAGAAATTGGCAAACAGCCACAGCATCGCCGCCGTGAACGTCAGGGCCAGACGCTGCTCGATGGTCAGGCCGTTGAAGCGCTGCAGCACGCCACCGCAGCGCACGCACAGGGTTTTCTGATGTTTGGCGAGCACGACTTTCTCGTACACGCAATCACAGTGCTCGCAGATGATCAGGTGTTCGGTATTGACCATGGACAGCGCTCAAGGGCAGGGCGGACCTGTTCACTATAGAAGGCTGGCGCTGATGGGCAACTTCGATGATGCATGTTTGGGTTTTGTTTTTCTGGTGTTATAAGGTAACGCGAAATTTGCGGGCGGCGTTGTGGCTGTCCGGTGTTATTCCTCTCGATTGCGAAAGATCCATGACCCCAGTGCTTCCCCGTAATGCCCCATTGACGACTGGCCGGCTGCTATCCATTGATGCGCTCAGAGGCTTGGTGATCCTGTTCATGCTGCTCGATCACGTACGTGAAACCTTTCTCTTGCACCGACAGGTCTCCGATCCGATGGACATCGCCAGCACCGAGCCGGCGCTGTTTTTCAGCCGCACATTGGCGCATTTGTGTGCGCCGGTATTTGTATTGCTGACCGGTTTGTCGGCATGGCTGTACGGTGAAAAATACGCCGGCAAAGCCGATGTCAGCGCGTTTCTGTTCAAGCGCGGATTGTTCCTGGTGGCGCTGGAATTCACTTTGGTCAACTTCGCCTGGACCTTCCAGTTGCCGCCGAGCGTGATCTACCTGCAAGTGATCTGGGCGATCGGCCTGAGCATGATTGCGCTGGCGCTGCTGGTCTGGTTGTCACGTGCGCTGCTGATGACGCTGAGCGTGGCGATCATCGTCGGGCATAACCTGCTCGACGCGGTGCATTTCCCGGTTGAGTCGGCGATGCATGTGCCTTGGGCGATTCTGCATGACCGCGGCTGGATCGAGATCAGCGACACCCTGCGCCTGCGCACCTCGTATCCGCTGCTGCCGTGGATTGGTGTAATCGGCCTGGGCTATGCGCTGGGGCCGTGGTTTGCTCGCGGCATGGACGCGGCGGTGCGTCAGCGTCGTTTGCTGATCGCCGGGGTCGGTGGATTGCTGGGCTTTGTGGTGCTGCGCTTGATTAACGGCTACGGCGAAAAACCGTGGGTGATCAGCGATTCGCTGGTGCAGACACTGATGAGCTTTTTCAACATCACCAAATACCCGCCGTCGCTGCTGTTTCTCGCGCTGACTGTGAGTACGGGTCTGTTGCTGTTGCTCGCCTTTGAGCGCGTGCAGAGTCGCCGCTGGACTGGCTGGCTGACGGTGTTCGGCTCGGCACCGATGTTTTTCTATCTGCTGCACTTGTATGTGTTGAAGGTGTTGTACCTGATCGCTGTGGCGCTGTTCGGCCTGAATCAGGGCAGCTATTTCGGCTTTTCGACGGTGACGGCGGTGTGGCTGGCGGCGGTGGTTCTTGCCGTGGTGCTGTTCCCGGCAGTGCGCTGGTTTTCGGCACTGAAAGCGCGGCGGCGGGACATCAGGTGGCTGAAATATCTGTAAATCGAAGCAGAGCATGTGGGAGTCGTGCCCCAAATCATCTGCGCAGCCGTGCCCCTGTGGGAGCGAGCCTGCTCGCGAAGAGGTGTGTCAGTCGATGCAGCAGTGACTGACAGGACGCTTTCGCGAGCAGGCTCGCTCCCACAGGTTTTACAGCACCAAGCTTATTTACGATCCAGCCACACGGTCTGCGCGTTGCAGAATTCGCGTACGCCAAAGTGCGACAGCTCACGACCGAAGCCGCTCTTCTTCACGCCGCCGAAGGTCACGCGCGGATCGCTCGCCGAGTAGCCGTTGATGAACACGCCGCCGGTTTCCAGTTCGCTGGTCAGTTGCTCGGCCAGTGCGACGTTGGCGGTGTAGATCGTGGCAGTCAGGCCGAAATCGCTGTCGTTGGCCAGGGCCACGGCGTGCGCGCAATCGCGGGCGATGATGATCGAGGCGACCGGGCCGAACAGTTCTTGCTTGAACGAGGTCATGCGGTCGGTTACATCGGCGAGCACGGTCGGTTCGTAGAAGTTGCCGGCGCCCTCGGCTTTTCTGCCGCCGAGCAGCAGCGTCGCGCCTTCCTCCAACGTGTCACGCACTTGCTGATCGAGTTCATCACGCAGATCGAAGCGCGCCATCGGCCCGATATAGGTTTCGGCCTCCAGCGGATCGCCCATCTTCAACTGACGTGTCGCTTCAACGAACTTGCGGGTGAATTCCTCGACCACACCTTGTTCGATGATCAGACGTTTGGCGGCCGCGCAGACCTGGCCGGAGTTCTGATAACGACCGACCACCGCCGCGTGCACCGCCTCATCCAGATCAGCATCGTTGAGCACGATGAACGGATCGGAGCCGCCGAGTTCCAGCACGCATTTCTTCAATGCCGCACCGGCCTGAGCACCGATGGCCATGCCGGCGCGGACGCTGCCGGTCAGCGTCACGGCGGCGATGCGCGAATCGGCGATGGCGCTGGAAACGCCTTCCGGGGTGACGTTGATCACCTCAAACACGCCATCGGGAAAACCGGCGCGGACGAACGCATCGCGCAGCAGGTAAGCGCTGCCCATCACGTTCGGCGCATGCTTGAGCACGTAAGTGTTGCCAGCGATCAGCGTCGGCACCGCGCCGCGCAGCACTTGCCAGATCGGGAAGTTCCACGGCATCACCGCCAGAATCGGCCCCAGCGGACGATACTCGATACGCGCTTTTCCGCCTTCAACCTGGGTCGCCTCAGCGTCGAGCATGGCCGGGCCGTGTTCGGCGTACCACTCGCAGAGCTTGGCGCATTTCTCGATTTCGCCACGGGCCTGGGCGATCGGCTTGCCCATTTCCCGGGTGATCATGGTTGCCATCGCTTCTGAGGTTTCACACAGCGCGCCGGCGAGGGCGGTCAAAAGGAGCGAACGATCCTGCAGCGGCTTGCGCTTCCACTTGCCAAAAGCGAAGGCAGCGCGAGTCAGTGCCGCATCAAGGGCAGCGGCGGATTCAAACGCGTAATGCCCGATCTGCTCGCCGGTGGCAGGGTTGATCGAGATGGCGTGGGTCTGGCTGGAAATCTGGCTCATGACGTTGTCCTGTAGGTTCGTCGGATGGGCCTAGAGTAGGGTGGTGTTAGTTTTCTGGAAACTGAATAATACAGAGCGTTTCTTTCACGATTGGAGAATGACTGTGGATCTGGTGCAACTGGAAATCTTCAAGGCCGTGGCCGAGCACGGCAGCATCAGCGCTGCCGCCACGCACATTCACCGCGTGCCGTCGAACCTGACTACACGGATCAAGCAGCTGGAGCAGGACCTCGGCGTCGATCTGTTTATCCGTGAGAAAAGTCGTCTGCGCCTGTCGCCGGCCGGGTGGAGTTTTCTCGAGTACACGCGGCGCATTCTCGATCTAGTGCAGGAAGCCCGCGCTACGGTGGCAGGGGAAGAACCTCAAGGCGCGTTCCCTCTGGGCTCGCTGGAAAGTACCGCAGCGGTGCGTATTCCTGAACTGTTGGCGGCGTACAACCAGCAGCACCCGAAGGTCGACCTCGACCTGTCCACCGGGCCATCGGGGACGATGATCGACGGCGTGCTGTCCGGGCGTCTCGCCGCTGCATTCGTCGACGGTCCGGTGCTGCATCCGGCTCTGGAAGGTGTGCCGGCGTTCGAGGAGGAAATGGTCATCATCGCGCCGCTCAATCATTCACCGGTCGAACGTGCGGCGGACGTTAACGGCGAGAATATCTACGCCTTCCGCTCCAACTGTTCCTACCGGCATCATTTCGAAAAATGGTTCAGCACTGACGCTGCCGTACCCGGCAAGATCTTCGAAATGGAGTCCTACCACGGCATGCTCGCCTGCGTCAGTGCCGGTGCCGGCCTGGCGCTGATGCCGCGCAAAATGCTGCAAAGCATGCCCGGCAGCGCGACGGTCAGTGTCTGGCCGCTGACGGCGGACTTCCGCTATCTGACTACCTGGCTGGTGTGGCGACGGGGCACGGTGTCGCGCAGTCTGAGCATGTTCGTGCGTTTGCTTGAAGAGCGGGGCGTGGTGCGTGAGCAAGCCTGATCGAGCGCATCTTTATGGCGTGCCATTGCGCCCGTACAAACGATAACCGTCGCGCTGATTCAAGCGATCGTAATAGGCGCGCACCGCAGCCAGGTCCCCGTGATCGAGCGGCGTTTCGAACCAGCGATTGACCGACAGCCCGATCGGAATGTCCGCCAGGGAAAACTGCTCGCCACTGACGTAAGCGCCAGTCTTCTCCAGTTGGCGGTCAAGGATTTCCATGTTGCGCGTCCAGTCCCGGCAGCCAGCAGCCAGGGCATCGCGAACCTGATAATCCGGCGACGTGCGCACCAGCGCCATCAGCGGGTACGACCAAGAGCGATTCAGCTCAGAGGCCTGCCAGTCGATCCACTGATCGACCCGCGCGCGGGCGATGGACTCGGCCGGATACAAGTGAGCGCCGCCGTAACGCGTCGCCAGATAACGAATGATTGTGTTGGATTCCCACAATGTGAAACCGCCGTCCTGGATCACCGGCACCATGGCGCAGGGATTGAGCGCGAGAAACTCCGGCGTGTTCGGCGACTTGAAGCCCGACCCCCAGTCCTCGCGTTCGAACGGCACGTCCAGTTCGGCACAGGTCCACAGCACTTTGCGCACGTTGATCGATGAGGCTTTGCCGAGTATTCGCAGCATGGGATTTCCTTCTCCGAGTGGTGGACGCAGGAAAATACCATAGCGCAAAACACAAGGCCCGCATCGCGCGGGCCTTAATTCATCAGCATCTGACTACGGCTTTTGCCGGGCGGGATTACCGGTTGAGGAACGCCAGCAGATCCTCATTCAACGCCTGCGCATGGGTCACGGCAAACCCGTGCGGCGCGCCGGCGTAGACCTTCAACTCGGCGCCCTTGATTTGTGCGGCGGCCTGCTTGCCGGTGGTTTCGAACGGCACGATCTGGTCGCCGTCGCCATGGATCACCAGGGTCGGCACGTCGATCTTGGCCATGTCCGGGCGGAAGTCTGTTTCCGAGAACGCGGTGACGCAGTCGACGGTGCCCTTGAGCGATGCCATCAGCGCAATGTTCAGGGTTTGCGTGAGCACGCCGTCAGAGACTTTCTGGCCCTGATTGGTGCCATAGAACGGCGCGTTGAAGTCGGCGATGAACTGCGCGCGGTCCTTCAGCAGGCCGGCCTTGATGCCGTCGAACACCGATTTGTCGACGCCGTCGGCGAAGTCGGCTTTCTTGCCGAACAGCGGCGTCACCGCACCGAGCAATACCAGACCGGCAACGCGCTCGCTGCCGTGGCGGGCGATGTAGCGGCTGACGTCGCCGCCACCCATGGAGAAGCCGACCAGGGTCACGTCGCGCAGGTCCAGATGGTTGATCAGGCCAGCGATGTCATCGGCGAAGGTGTCGTAGTCATAGCCGGTCCACGGCTGCTCCGAGCGACCAAAACCACGGCGGTCGAAGGCGATGGTGCGGTAGCCGCGACTGCTCAGGTATTCCATCTGGTATTCCCACATGTCGGCATCCAGCGGCCAGCCGTGGCTGAACAGCACGGGCTTGCCGCTGCCCCAGTCCTTGTAATAGATCTCGGTGCCGTCTTGGGTCTTGAAGGTTCTCATGCAAACTCCTTGTGATCGTGTATGGCAAGAATAGATGCCGAATGGGCAACGGCCACTATCCGCGCAAAACGCGCCCGCCACTTGTACGCAGGTGCTGGTTTCACCCGTATGAAAGCGCGGTAAACCCCGATGAGCGGTACAAACTTAAGTTTGACGTCAAAATGATGGCCCTCTAATATCGCGCCACTATTTTGATGTCACTTTTTGTGTCGAGGGATCGAACATGTTTTCACCCGCCTTCACGGCGCGGTTGTGCCTGGCGCTGCTCTGCCTCTCTCCGCTTGAATCTGCCTGGGCTGCGCCCACTCCCGGTGAAACCGACCTGATCCGCGAACGTCAGAACCGTTTGCTCGAAGAGCAGCAGCGGCGCCTCGAAGAACTCAAGGATCTGCCCGGCAAAGACGCCAAACCGGCGCAACCGACAGCACCCGCCGATACGCGCTGCTTCACCATCAAGGACATCGAACTCAAAGGTGCAGACAGCCTCTCGGAGCGTGAAAAGGCGCGTCTGCTCAAGTCTTATATCGGCGAATGCCTCGGCGTGCCGCAGCTCAACGAGCTGCTCAAAGTCATCACCGATCACTACATCGAAAAAGGTCTGGTCACCAGTCGCGCGTATCTGCCGCAACAGGATCTGTCCGCCGGGCACCTGAAAGTGCTCGTGGTCGAAGGCAAGCTCGAAGGCATGAAGGGCGCGGAAAACAGCCGGCTCTCGGATCGCGAACTGGCCATGGCCTTTCCCGGCAAAAGCGGTGAACTGGTCAACCTGCGCGAGATCGAGCAAATGGTCGACCAGCTCAATCGCCTGCCGTCCAACCAGGCCAAAATGGAGCTGGCGCCGGGGCAGAATGTCGGCGGCAGTGAAGTGCGCGTCACCAACACGCCGCAGAAACCTTGGCGCGCCGGCCTGTCGCGCAGCAACGACGGTCAGCGCAGCACCGGCGAGCAGCAGTGGGGCACATCGTTCGATTGGGACAGCCCGCTGGGTCTGGCCGACCAACTGAGCCTGCGTGGCGGTCACGATGCGATGACCGATCATCAGCACACCTCCAACAACGCCATGCTCAATTACAGCCTGCCGTGGGGCTGGTGGACGTTCAGTTACACCTACAGCCAGAGCGAGTACCGCTCGCAGATCGCCGCCAACGGCTACAACTTCAAGCAGACCGGCGACAGCGAAAACCATCAACTGCGCGCCGAGCGCGTGATCCATCGCGACGCGGTCAGCAAGACCTCCCTCAGTGCGGGACTTTCCTACCTGCGCAGCAACAACTTCATCGAAGACAGCAAACTCAAACTGAGCAGCAATCGCATCAGCGAAGCGCAATTCGGCTTCAACCATGGCCGTCGTGTCGGCAGCGCATTCGTCAACTTCGACGCTGGCATGCAGGAGGGCATCGGCGCTTTCGATGCGCAGGGCAGTCACGATCCCGGCCCCGGCGAACCGGATGCACGCTACCGCAAATACAGCGCAACCCTGAGCTATTTGCAGCCATTCAAATTACTCGGTGAGTCCTTCAGCTTCAGCAGCCTGATGACCGGCCAGCGCAGCGAAGACGTGCTGTTCAGCCCACAGCGCACCAGCCTCGGCGGCTCGGCGTCGATCCGCGGCTACAAGGATCAATCGCTGTCCGGCGACAGTGGTGGCTACTGGCGCAACGACCTGCGCTGGAGCCGCCCGGTGACTGCCGAATGGCTGCAACCGGTGTTCGCCGAATACGGCACCAGCCTCGGTTACGACCAGGGCGTAATTCGCGGCGATCGCTACAACGGCGATCAGCACGGACGCATGTCGAGCAACTCGCTGGAGTTGTTCGCACGTGGTCAGCATGTGGCCGCCAGCGTGACTTTCGCCCATTCCCTGGAACGACCGGACGCGCTGACCGAGCGCGAAGCGCCGATCTATTTCCGCCTGGATTTCTTCATTTAATTTTTGCCCGCTTCGAGATTCTGATATGGACATTCGCCACCTGGCCTTCCTGGCCAGCCAACCTTCTGCGGCCGTAAAAAAGCGCGAGCAATTCTGCGGCATGCCCAAGCGTGGTCTGGCCTTTTTGCTGGCGAACGTCATGTTCTGGCAACCGGTGTGGGCGCAGGCGGACGGCATCGTTGTCAGTGCACCCGGCACCAGTCTGGATCGCGCCGGCAATGGCGTGCCAATCGTCAACATCGCAGCGCCCAATGGCAGTGGCCTGTCGCATAACCAGTTCCACGACTACAACGTCGGTGCGCAAGGCGTCATCCTCAACAACGCCACCGACCGCATGCAACAGACGCAACTGGGCGGGATCATTCTCGGCAACCCGAACCTGCGTGGCGCAGCGGCACAAACCATCCTCAACGAAGTCAATGGCGGCAGCCCGAGCCAGTTGCGCGGCTACACCGAAGTCGCAGGGCAATCGGCACGGGTGATCGTTTCCAATCCTTACGGCATCAGTTGCAACGGTTGCGGTTTCATCAACACGCCACGTGTCACGCTGACCACCGGTAACCGGTGCTCGACAACGGTCGCCTGGAACGCTTTCAGGTCGACCAGGGAAGCGTGTCGATTGACGGCGTTGGTCTTGATGCAAGCAATGTCGACAGTTTCGAAATCATTACCCGCAGTGCGCAGATCAATGCACAGATCCACGCAAAAAACCTGAACATCACCACCGGTCGCAACGACGTCAACGCCGACACCCTCAACGCCACCGCCCGTGCCGATGACGGCAGCGCCAGACCACAACTGGCCATCGACTCCTCGGCGCTCGGCGGCATGTATGCCGGTGCAATCAAACTGGTCGGCACCGAGCAGGGCGTTGGTGTGAAGCTGGCGGGGGATCTTGCCGCCAGCGCAGGTGACATCCAGATCGACGCCAATGGCCAGCTGACCCTGGCTAAAGTCACGGCGGGTAATGCCGTCGATGTAAAGGCCAAAAGTCTCGATGCCCAAGGCGCGGTTTATGCCGGTACGCAGGTCACCGTACAAACCGCCGAAGACCTGATCAATCGCCAAAGCCTCGCTGCCCGTGACAGCGTCAGCCTGAGCAGCGGCGGCAGGCTGACCAATACCGGTGTGATTGAAGCCGGGGTAAACGCAGACAACAGCCGCAACGCCAATGGTCATCTGTCGATCAACAGTGCTTCGGTAAGTAACAGTGGCAGCGTGTTGGCCAGCCGGACCCTGGCCGCCAGCGCAGCCGCAACGTTTGAGAACCAGAACGGTACCGTGCAGGCTCAAGACCTCACTCTGAACGCGGCGCGCCTGGTCAACCAAGGTGTAAATGCGCGTGTTTATGGTGAAACCCGTCTGGTCGTGAGCGCGCCGGCCATCGTCAACCTCAGCGGCCTGATTCGCTTCGCCGATGGGCAAGCGGCAACACTGGTGGTCGACAGTATCGACAACCGTCAGGGTCGTATCGAAATCGCCGGCGGCAGCCTCAAGCTCAATGCTCAGGAGGTAAAAAACACCGGCGGCAAAGTGATCGCCGGTCGCCTCGACGTGGACGCCCGTCAACTGGACAACAGCGGCGGCCTGATCGGCGCCAGCGACGGTGAGGCCAAGGTTGTCGCCCGCGAACGTCTGACTAACGGCGCGGGCAAGATCCAGGCGAAAACCACACTGGCACTGTCGGGAGGGGAGTTGCTCAATCAGGCTGGGACGCTGGCTGCCGACGACATTCACGTCACGGCCACTCGCCTTGATAACAGCGCCAAGGGTGTGATCAGCGCGGAAAACGGTGCTGCTGATCTGACGCTGATGCAGGATTTCGACAACCACGACGGCAAGGTGCAAGCCTCGGATCGCTTGACCGTCACTGCGCAGAGCATCAACAACCGCAACGCAAGTCTGACGGGCAAAACCCTCGAGGTGGCCAGTCGCGGCACGCTGGATAATACGCAAGGCTCGATTTCGTCCGATGACAGCGTGGTTTCCAGTGCAGACCTGGATAACAGCCTTGGCCTGATCCAGGGGACCGATCGCCTGAGCCTGACCGCGCAAGATCTGCAAAACGCCAGCGGCCAACTTTTGGGCGGCATCGTCGACGCAAACCTGCGCAATCTGATCGGCAACAACGACGGCACGCTCAGTGCCGAAACCGGGCAACTGACGCTCCTCGTCCAGCAGCACTTGAACAACGCATTGGGCCGTCTGCAATCCATCAAAGGCGATGTGGAACTGCGTGCCAGCTCGGTCGATAACCGTGGCGGTGTAGTCGCCGCCCGGCAATTGCTGGTGTTGGCCAAGGACGGACACGTCGACAACCGTGGCGGGCGGATGATCGCCGACGGCCTGGAGTTGCACGCGGCCAGCCTTGATAACCGTGCCAACGGGTTGTTGGCCGCAGGTGCCGATGGCGCGCGGTTGATCTTCAAGCAAACTGCACCAAGCCAGTCGCAACTGCTGAATCAACAGGGCCGGATTCAGAGCGAAGGTCAGTTGCACATCGACGGTGACGAGGTCGACAACAGCGCCGGTGTCCTGCTTGGCAACGCTATCGACATCAATGCCAAACAACTTGGCAACAACGACAAGGGCGGCATCGTCGGTAATGGCGGCGATGTCGTCCTCAACATTGCCGGAGTCTTCAGCAACGTCAACGGTCTGGTCGATGCTGGCGCACAGCGCTTACTCCTTGATCAACTGACCTCGCTGGATAACCGCGGCGGCACCCTGCAAGGCAAGCGCCTGGACATCAATAGCGCCTGGATCAACAACAACGCTGCCGGGCAGATCATCGCTGGCAGCGACGGCCTGAAGATTACTGGCAAAACACTGCTCAATCAGCAAGGTGTGATTCTGGCCAACGGCAGCCATGCCGAACTGGCGCTGAACAACGGCAATTTGCAAAACCAGGGCGGCACGCTGCAAGCCGACTCGGTGAGCATCACCAGTGCCGACCTCGACAACAGTGCAGCCAGCGGCAAGGCCGGGCTGATTTCCAGCCTGATCGATGACGTGACGTTGACCGTGACGCGCCTAACCAACCGCGCCGGCAAGATGTTCGGCAAGGATCAGGTGATCTTCACTGGTGCCAGCCTGGACAACATCAGCGGCGAGATCAGCGGTAATCAGCTGGGGCTCGAAGCCGTCGGGCAGGTCCTCAATCAGGGCGGCCTGATCGAATCGGCGAACAGCCTCAAGCTGACTGCCAGCGGCTTGGATAACAGCGCCGGTGGTCAGCTCCGCGCCCTCGGTGGCGCTGCGAGTCAGATCAAGCTGCTCGGCAATCTGAACAACCAGAGCGGCGTGATCGAAATCGGCAGTCAGGACCTGCTGCTGTCTGGTGCCGAAATCAATAACTTCAGCGGCAATGTGCGCCATGCGGCGCAGGGCCTTTTCGATCTGGATGTCAGCCAACTGACCAACAACCAGGGCAGTCTCACCGGGCTGGGCAATGGTGTATGGGATGTCGGCTCGGTCAACGGCGTTGGCACCTGGCAACTGAACGGCGGGCTTACCTACACCAGTGCGCAGAACCTGACGCTCAATGCTGGCGAGCGGATCGCCAGTGCTTCGGCGCTCAGCCTCAACGTGGCCAACCTGAACAATGCCGGACAATTGCTCAGCGGCGGCGATCTGGCGCTGACCCTCGGCGGCAATCTGCTCAACAGCGGCAAAGTCTCCGCGCAGCAGAAACTCACGATCAGCGCCAGCGACGTGATCCAGCAGGACGGGCGACTGGTCAGCGGCGGCGACACCGTGATGAACTTGCGCGGCACACTGGACAATCTCGGTCGCCTGATCGCCAACCAGAACCTCACGGTGACGGCGGCACGGATCAATAACAAAGGCACCCTCGGCGCCCAAGGCAATCTCGAATTCACCGCCGCCAACGGTCTCTACAACGATGCCGACACGCTGCTGTTCAGCGGCGGCACGATGAAGCTGCACGGCAACAGCCTGAATAACTATTACGGCGATATTTACAGCCGCGGCAACATGAGCTTCGACGCTGTCGATGGCGGGCGCGCGGCGTTGTTCAGCAACTTGTCGGGCACCATCGAAGGCGAGGGTGACGTCGACATCAACGCGGTTTCCTTCGAAAACGCCAAAGCCGAGTTCGAGCTGACTTCCGGTCAGTCGTCCGGCAGTTTGAGCTGGGTGTGCGGTCAGCACTGCGATGGTGGTGATGGCTGGAAGCGCGGCACCATCACCATCACTACCCAATTCAACGACGAGGTGCTCAAGGACTCGCGCGCGGCGCGATTCGTGGCAGGCAAGAACTTCACCATCCACGCCAACCAGGTTGAAAACCGTTACAGCCTGCTGGCCGCCAACGGCGACCTGACCGTGACGGCTGACAGCCTGCTGAACCAGGGCGCGGAGTCGCGTTCGGGGACGCGAGTGGTGAAAAGGGGCACCCCTGGGCGTATCGACAACAGCCTCTGGGACAAGATGGAGTTCGTCGATGTTCCGGCGTTCAACGCGGCTACCGCGGCCGGCAACTTCGATCAGGCGCGGTTCGATGAACTGATCAGTCGCTCCAGTGATTCGCGATTCTCTTTGATGAGTGACGTCACCACCTGGAATGCAAACGGCAACGCCGTTTACGCTGCGGTGATGCAGGCCGGCGGCAAGGTCAAGCTCGACGTCACCAACAGCATCCAGAACGGCACGCTATACGACAACACTTATGGTCAACTGACAGGTTCTCTGGCCAGCGACCAGACTGACGCGGTCGGCGGCATCAACATCAACCTGGGCAAACATAGCACCGACGCTGTCGCCCAAACCTCCAGATCCGTTACCCGTATCGAGCATGTCGACGCCGATGGCGTGAAGCAGATCAGCTTCACACCGGTGGACTTCAAAGGTGTGCCGTTCGCCGCAGTCGACCCGACGGCTTCCTCGACCTTCCGGTTGCCGAAAGGCCCGTACGGCATGTTCGTGCAAAGCACGAATCCGCAGAGCCGTTATCTGATCGAAACCAATCCGGAGCTGACCCAGACGACCGCGTTCATGAGCTCCGACTACCTGCTCGGCAAGCTCGACTTCAGCGCCGACGAAGCGGCGCGTCGCCTCGGTGACGGTCGCTATGAATCGCGGCTGATCAGCGACGCCGTCATGGCCCAGACCGGCCAGCGTTTTCTCGCCGGTGGCCTGGAGAACGACTACGAGCAATTTCGTTATCTGATGGATAACGCTCTCGCCAGCAAAAACCAACTGAACCTCTCTGTCGGCGTCAGCCTGACCTCGGCGCAGGTCGCTGCGCTGACCCACGACATTGTCTGGATGGAAGAGCGCATCGTCGACGGCCAGAAAGTGCTGGTGCCGGTGTTGTATCTGGCGCAGGCCGAGTCGCGCAACGTGCGCGGTGGCAGCCTGATTCAGGGCCGAGATCTGGAAATGCTGGCCGGTAGCGATCTGGTCAACGTCGGCACATTGAAGGCCAGCAACGACGTGTCCGTCGACGTCAAGGGCAGCCTCTATCAGGGCGGTCTGGTGGAAGCCGATGAGCGTATCAAACTCATGGCCACCGACAGCATTCGCAACGCACTGGCCGGCGAAATCCGTTGCAATCAGGTCGAACTGACGACACTCAAGGGCGATATCGTCAACGATCGTACCGCCATCGCTGTGCGTGATGGCAGCGGCATGCGCACCCTTGTCGACGACGGCGGCTTCATCAGCGCTCGCGACAGCCTGACCATCAAGTCCGGACAGGATCTGACCAACGCGTCTGCCATCAGCAGCGGCGGTGACGCCAGCCTGAGTGCAGCGCGCTACATCAACCTGTTGGCGACACGCGACGAAGACGAACTCCACGAATCATTCGATGGCGGCCACCGCTCAGTCATTACCTCCACCGTGGAAAACCTCGCGTCGACAGTGAAAACCGGCGGCGACCTGAAGCTCGATGCCGGTCGCGACATCAACGTCGTCGCCAGCACAGCCGAAGCCACCGGCAACCTCGCCGCCGAGGCCAAGCGCGACATCAACATGTCCTCGGCCGGAGATGAACACAACGTCGAAACCCATAGCAAGGACGGCAAGAAACGCGTCCATGAACAGGATGACCACACTGTTCAGAAAGCAGCTGAGTTCATCGCCGGCGGCGACGTAAAAACCAGTTCCGGGCGTGACACCACACTGGTCGCGAGCAAAATCAGCGCAGGCAATGAAGCCTACGTCTACGCCGGTAACGACCTCAATCTGCTGGCCGCGCAGAACAAGGACCACACCCTTTACGACATGAAGGAGAAGGGCGGTTTCGGCAACCTGAAACTCCAGCGCGACGAAGTCACCCAGGTCACCCACGTCGGCAGCGAAATCAAGAGCGGCGGCAACCTGTCTCTGGTCAGCCTGGGCGACCAGCATTACCAGGTGGCCAAACTCGACAGCGGCAAGGACATCCTCCTCGACAGCGGCGGCGCCATCACCTTCGAAGGGGTGAAGGATCTGCATGACGAGAGCCATACCAAAACCAACAACAACGCCGCATGGGTCTCGGCCAAGGGTCGCGGCAACACCGACGAAACCCTGCGCCAGACGCAGATGATCGCCAAGGGCAACATCGTCCTGAAAGCGGTCGATGGGCTGAAGATTGACATCAAGGATGTGAGTCAGGAGTCCGTCAGCCAGACCATTGATGCGATGGTCAAGGCTGATCCGCAACTGGCGTGGTTGAAGGATGCGGAGGCTCGGGGAGATGTTGATTGGCGGCGCGTGAAGGAGATTCACGAGTCGTTTAAATACGAGAACTCGGGCGTCGGGCCAGCGGCGCAAATTGCCATCGCCATCATGATGTCTTTTGTGATGGGGCCGGCAGGACTGGGCTTGGTCGGCGGTGGCTTCGGCGGCGCATTCGCCACAACTCTCGCTACGACGGGCGTGACAAGCACGATCAGCAATAAAGGGAACCTCGGCGCTGCATTCAAGGAAACATTCAGCGCCGACAGTCTCAAGAACGCAGCTATCGCTGGCTTCACCGCAGGCATGCTTGATTATGCCGATGCCAATTGGTTTACAGCGGGGGGCAGCAAAGCCGCAAGTATTCTGACCAGCAGTAATTTTACCGACGTAGCGATCCGAACTGCGGGTCGCGCGTTCATTTCCAGTGGCATCTCTACCACCATTGGTGGCGGAAGTTTTGCTGACAACTTTGGTTCCGCGTTGCTGGGAGAAGCGGGCAGTGTCGCGATGGCGACCGGGTTCAATTTCGTTGGCGATCAAACGATCAAGTTCCCGGAAGGTGGCGTAGTAAAAGTTGTCGCGCATGCGCTGATGGGCGGTTTGATTTCCGAAGTAACTGGCGGGGATTTTGCTACCGGTGCGGCGGCTGCTGGGCTGAATGAAGCTGCGATGAATACGCTGGTGAAGTTCGCCGCTGGCAATGATCAGCTGCAGGTGATGTTGTCCCAACTCACGGGTGTTCTTGCAGCGGCCCTCGTTGATGGCAATTCACAGTTGGGAGCCAGCATCGCCGGGAGTGCCACGACTTATAACTATCTCTACCACCGTGAGGTGAAAGAGATGCTCGCTGAGATGGACAGCAAGACCACGGATAAGGAAAAGCTTGCTGTCAGGGATAAATATGAAGCGCTTGACAAGCAAAGAGAGTTAGAGCTGGACGAGTTTTGTAAAGGGGCACCTGATACCTGCCGTCAAATCTCCCACGATTTGGCCGACGATGACGAAAAGTTCTCGAAGCTGATAGCGACGCTACGAAGTGAAGGCAAAAGTGGAGAAGCCTATTGGGTAGGAGTTGTTCAGGTAGGGAATCTAAACTCCACTGGGTCAATAGCCTCCATCGTGAATTTACAGGAAGGTGGTTTCTTTGCAAAATTGGGTGCTGTCGCGATCCAGATGGGGGGTGGAATTTTTCCGGGTAGGGCAACCGGGAAAGGTACGACTGCCACAAAGGAAGCCGACGTAAAGGGTACGGGTGGTGTAAAAGGAAACGAAGCGTCCAAAGCACCGGTTCAAGAACTTGAGGTTGACTCCTATAAAAATCTCAAGTCAAGAGAAGTAGTTGCTGACGGGTTAGAGCACGACCACATCCCTTCCTTTGCTGCATTGCGTACGGCAAAAGAAGCTGAATTAGGTCGTCCCCTTACAGAGGTGGAGGCCAAATCGCTTTACCAAAACGCAACAGCCGTGGAGGTTCCTCGCGATGTCCACATTGCGGGTCCCACGTATGGGGGTAAAAATACCCGTGCACAGGTTCAACAGGACGCCATTGATCTGTGCGGCGCGGTGTGCCGTGATACAGACGCATTGCGAGAAAATTTACGCAATCGAGGTTATGATTCAAAAATTGTCGATGAGACAATTAAAAAAATAGTGGAAAGAAATCGAGAGATTGGGGTTATCAAATAATGAATACTTGGTCTGACTTTATTCACGCTCTCGGTCAAGATGAGAATGGATCAGTCATCACGGGTCTATGGCAACGTTTTGAAGAAAAGCCCGTCATTTCAGAGACTCCTGATGCCTATAATGATCCAGGCGGGAAAACAAAATATTACAAGTTTATAAAGTCTGGGATAGAGCTTGGGTTTCGCGCGGGACAATTAAATCACATTCATTTTTTTGTGCAGGAGGATGAAGGCTATTCACCGTATAACGAATATGTGCTTGATCGGGCTGCTCATGCTTGGACTGCCAAAAATGTCACTCAGGTATTGGGTACGGCAGACGCAGGAGCATCTGCTAAAGTTGATATGTTGATTGGTAAAGTCCGGCAGTGGTGCAAATATCAGTTTTCAACATACGATCTACGTATGGAGTTTTCAGAGGATGGTAAGTTGTGGAAGGTAACCCTGATTGCTAAGGGTTAAGTGAAGGAAAATTACGTTGAAACGGTATTGGAAGAGTGTGGATGAATGGGGGCAGGCCACGTTGAAAAAGTACTCCAAAACGTGGTCTGTCCGCATTTTCCCCCGACCATTCAGCAGCCTAGCCGAGTAATTCAAAGTGTCGACAAACGGGGCAACCCTCAGCCCGGAGCCATTTATGAGTTTGAGGTTCCCGCTTCAGGTGGCGGTACGCGGACAGTGAGAATTCGTGACGACACAGCGGGACATGATTGCGGGGAAGGTGATCCGCAAAATCGCGGGGCGCATTTTAACGACGAAGCGGGAAATTATTATCATTACTAAAATCAAAAATTTGGGAGAAAATGACGTATCTGATTCGAATCAGACAATCAATCTGAATGAGGGTAACGGAAAATGCAGATTAAAGTTGTCTGCAGCTAGTTTTATTGCGTCGAAGCCTCATGAGTCATTGGAAACAATATTCGACTTCATACATGAACGCGTTGTCGAAAATATGCCGGGATATGCAGCCTGGTTGCTTTTGGGTAACTCGGCTTGGCAGCCAGGCACGAGAATCGTCAAATATTTAGGGCTATGGGGTGGGTTCAAATCACGGGGGATTGAAGTTCCCCAAGGAAGTCATTCGATAGTGCATACCATGGAGCGCGATGGGAAGCTAAAGTTTTTTGGAGGTATTCGCCTATCGGATCTTTTAGATGGGACAATTCTGGAGGCGTTCTTGGCTGAGAGATGTTCTTATGTAGCCATTGTGCCTATAGATTTGGATATGGAAGAAGCCTTACTCATTGGCTGGTCTGGAAAGATTTCGGAAGATCTGATGCTCTTCGAATATGTGGCGGAGGGGAACGGACTGTTAATGGCAAAGATTGGTGAATTTGATGATCTTGATAGAGGAGTTGTCGCTGTCGGAAAACGACAAGTGCTGGATGATCTTTTATCAAACTTTGATAATTCGTAAAACCGAATTTCGCTATTTTTTCTCCTTCTGAGCTCCGCGCAGGTCGCCACGCTGATTGTCGATATCGTCTGAGAGATAAATGGGTGCAGACCACGTTGAATGCAAAAGCTGGGTACTCTTGGGGGGGAAGGGAACAGACCACGTATAGAAGGCACTCGAAAACATGGTCTGTCCCCGTTTCCTCAATACTCAACAGAGCAATAAATTCGGAAGCGAAATTTCGAACAAGGGTAAATAGGGACAGGCCACGTTTACAACGCACTCCAAAACGTGGTCTGTCCCCGTTTCCCCACGTATGGAAAACTACCAAGTGCAGCCGATCTTGAGTCGGTTGGCGTCAGGGTTATCCAGGATGGAGGTCTAGATGCTCGATTCTCGGGGCACACGTTCCTACGCACAGACGGTAGTAAGATTACTGATCTCCATAGTATGAAAACCATCGTTCTAGAGAAAATAAAATGATAGTTTCAGCGATGTTTGATTCCCTCGTCACATTTGACTGCGTATATGGAGGCTTTGAGCTCGAAAATGGAGTAGTTCGCCTTTATGTCGAAAGAGGCCTAGCCTTGAAAAAAACGAAGTTGGTAACAGCGGCGGATGGCGCTCGGATCGTACAGTGTGATGAAGATGAGTGTCCTAAGGGCGAAAGTATTTTTCCTGTTCATTACATTTACGATCCCGCTAGAGATGTGGAGTATGTTGAATGGAGTCTTGTAAATGGTTTGTTACACGCTCGAAGCGAGGGTGGTGAATGGGTCAGATACGAGAGCGAGAGTGAAGGTTTGCACGCAATGCATGAATATGTGGGTGACTGCTGGCTGGTCTTTTCTGGTGTGAGTGTGTTGAGAAAAGTTATCTATGAATATTCTCTCGATCGAAAGAGTTCCTCAGGTAATGAGTTTGTCGAGGAGTTTATTAGTGGGCCTAAAGTCGATAAGTCTGCAAGTGAGTATTTTCTTGAGGGTGAAATAAATGTTTTGCCTGGGCCAGGATGGATGTCTTTGAAAATTGATGCAGATTCGTTTCATATCGAGATTCCCGACGATTGAAAGAAAAGCGGATAGATGGGGACCGGATAAATGGGGACAGACCACCTTTCGAGAGACAAACGGGGACAGGCCACCTTCAAATTCGCGTCGAGCGTAAAAGCGGCGGTGACCTGCAGCTCGATGCCGTCGCAACATCTATTTGTCCTCGGCCGGAGATGAACACAACGTCGAAACCCATAGCAAGGACGGCAAGAAACGCGTCCATGAACAGGATGACCACACTGTTCAGAAAGCAGCTGAGTTCATCGCCGGCGGCGACGTAAAAACCATTTCCGGCCGTGACACCACACTGGTCGCGAGCAAAATCAGCGCAGGCAATGAAGCCTACGTCTACGCCGGTAACGATCTCAATCTGCTGGCCGCGCAGAACAAGGACCACACCCTTTACGACATGAAGGAGAAGGGCGGTTTCGGCAACCTGAAACTCCAGCGCGACGAAGTCACCCAGGTCACCCACGTCGGCAGCGAAATCAAGACCGGCGGCAACCTGTCTCTGGTCAGCCTGGGCGACCAGCATTACCAGGTGGCCAAACTCGACAGCGGCAAGGACATCCTCCTCGACAGCGGCGGCACCATCACCTTCGAAGGGGTGAAGGATCTGCATGACGAGAGCCATACCAAAACCAACAACAACGCCGCATGGGTCTCGGCCAAGGGTCGCGGCAACACCGACGAAACCCTGCGCCAGACGCAGATGATCGCCAAGGGCAACATCGTCCTGAAAGCGGTCGATGGGCTGAAGATTGACATCAAGGATGTGAGTCAGGAGTCCGTCAGCCAGACCATTGATGCGATGGTCAAGGCTGATCCGCAACTGGCGTGGTTGAAGGATGCGGAGGCTCGGGGAGATGTTGATTGGCGGCGCGTGAAGGAGATTCACGAGTCGTTTAAATACAGCAACTCGGGGCTTGGCCCGGCTTCGCAGATGATTATTGCGATCGTCATGGCTGCCTTTGTCGGGCCTGCTGCGTTCGCTTCGCTAAGCGCGAGCATGGGTACTGCCTGGGCCGCAGGCCTCGCCGCTGTGGCAACAGGTGCAGCCACAAATGCCACGACCAGTTTTATCAATAACGGCGGAAACCTTGGAGCGGTTTTCGCGGACGTTACTTCATCCGATGCACTGAAGGGCTATGTGATTTCCGGAGTGACAGCCGGATTGATGGCCGAATACCTGAACCAGCTGACGGGGATGAAATACGATCCGAATACCGGAAAGTTGCTCGGCCCGTCGTTAGCCACGTGGGAGGGCGTCGGCAGATTCGCTGGAAGCCAAATCATCCAGGGTGGCACTTCGGCGCTGATCACCAAGGCAGTCGGCGGCGATGCAAGTGCCGGTGACGTTCTGAAGACGGCTCTGTTCAATACCGTCGCAGCGTTCAGCTTCAACATGGTGGGCGATCTCACGCAGGGCGTTCTGGATGATGGCTCAGCGGGCAAAATCATCATTCATGCGGCGGTGGGTGGGCTGTTGTCGGAGATGACCGGCGGGGATTTTGCGACAGGCGCGTTGGCGGCTGGTGCGAATGAAGCGCTTGTTGGTGAGATGAACAAATGGTTCAAGGGCAATCCCGAGTTGTTGCTCATGGGGTCGCAGATAGTGGGGGTGCTCTCCGCAACTGCGCTGGGCAATACTGATCAAGAGTCATTGGAAAACGCTTCTTGGGTTGCCAACAACGCGACACAGTACAACTTCCTGAATCACCAGGATGTAAAAGACCTCGAGAAAGCGCTTAAGGAGTGTAAAGACAACTGTGATGCTGTTCGAGCTGAGTTTGCCAAGCGTGATGCGGATAACACGGCGCGGCTCAATAACTGTTGGGCGACCGGCGATTGCGCGCAGATCAAGGCTGAGATTGATGAAGGCTCTCTTGCATTAAATAAACTTTGGGAAAATGACGATTCGGGGATCACAGATCAATTCCTTCATAGCAATATCGCCGACTCGACCAACGCTAGGACGCGAGCGGTCCTCGACCACCTTCCGAAAGGGGATCCGGCTAATGCGGTGAAATTGTTGGCTGCAGCGGGAATTATTGCTCTTGCGCCGGAAGCGATTGGTTTGCTTGGACAGTTGGCCACGAGAGGTGCAGCTACTTGTGCAGCAAACCCAGTGCTGTGCGCGAACGAAGTCGCGATCTGGACCGCTGAGGCAGGAATGTCGGAGGCACTTCCCGTGGGGTTAGGGGCCACAGCAGGTGGGGCCGCAGCCAAGGAACTGAGTGATCTCCGCGGTTTGATGGAGATCGAAGCGAAAACTGGGGCTAAGCTAACGGCTGAGCAGATTGCGGCAGTCGTTAGGCCGGCAGCGATAGGTTCAGAGGGGGCAGCCACCGTTGGAGGTCAGGCAACCTCTACATTTTTGAAAGATTTTGGCGAGAAAGTTCTTAGTCATAACACCCAGATTGGCGTGCGTAATAGTAAGGCGGGGACGATTTCTGGTGCTCATAACAGCGATGCCTTCTTGGAGTCGGTTGAAAAAACTGGGGCAAAAATCTCCAACAAAACTACGGATGTCCGTTATCCTGGCCTTGTGGAGTATAGTTATCAGTTGCCTAAAACTAACACTCGGGGCGAGTTGGTCGGTGGATACAAGTCCAAATCCACCAAGACAACTTATGATTCGAAAATTCTGTCAGATATCAAGGTGGCTGATATGTCGAGCAGGGCGGCAGTCGAAGCTGGCTCTTTGTTCAGAGCTAATCCAGCCATGAGGGAGGCCAGTATCAAAGTTGATGGTTATTACTTTCAAGTGACGCGTGATAGCAAAACTGGAGATATAACAAACTCATTTATTACTATGCCGCCGAGGACGAAATAATGGCTGATTTGGTTTGGTTAGAGGTTCTCAAGGAATCATTTTCTTCAACTGACGCAGATTATGAGGGTCTTTACGAGTTAATTGAGGCTTCTATCGTAAGAGGGAGGACTAATTTTCCTGCGTTTATCTACGACGCTTCGCAGGGACATGGGTCCTCAGTGGCTGAAGGTTTTTTTTACTCGCTTGATCAGGATTGGGACGATCCAGAAGAATTCAATGAGGTAAGTTTCTTCTTGGGGGAAGCGTTAACTTCTAGCATACCTGTGGCTGACTACGTTTCTCTGATGAAAATTGCAGCTGATGTTTATTCTGCTTACTTTCCAGATGAACGCGATGGAGTTCAAAGGTCTGCTGAAAGATTAGAAAAGCGTTATTCACAACAAATGGAGGAGATAAACGGGGACAGACCACCTTTCAATTCTCGTCCAGCGTAAAAGCGGTGGCGACCTGAAGCTCAATGCCGGTCGCGACATCAACGTTGTCGCCATCGCCGAAGCTACCGGCAACCTTACCGCCGAGGCCAAGCGCGATATCTCCCTGTCTCGGCCGGTGATGAACACAACGTCGAAATCCACAGCAGGCACGGCAAGAAACGCGTCCATGAAGAGGACGACCACTCTTTTCAGGAAGCTGCTGATTCATCGCCAGCGGCGACGCAAATACCAGCCCGGACCTCGACACCACACTGGTCGCGGGGAAGATCTGCACAGGCAACGAAGCCTACGTCTACGCCGGTAATGATCTGAACCTGCTGGCCGCGCAAAACAAGGGCCGCACCCTCTACGACATGAAGGAGTAAAACGTGTCTGTCCGCCGTTTTCCCAAGTAAGGTGATTGGAACAAACGTCTGATGCGCTCCGATCTCGACAATCAAAATAAATGTTCGGGATGGTGTGATCCAGACTGCGTTCTCGTACTGGTTAGGAATGGTTATGAGCAGTGGCGGCACGATAATAGAACGATTTGTGGCCCAAGAGTTGGACGACAGCGTTCGCTCTATTTTGAAAAACGCCTTTGATGAGCGGGTTTGCTCAGAGAGCATTCTGTTCAGGGCGTTCGAGTTTAATTGCTTTGACGTTTCTTTAGACTTTGAAAAAGGCATCGTCACATTGCAAGATGTACTCTCCGCTGGAGAAAGTAGCGTTCTTGATATACCGATACGTGATTTTATCTCTGCTTGTGGTTTGAATGTCTCTTGTTAATTGTAGAGGCCTAGATGTGATCTGACACCGGCCTAGCCTGGGGTGCGTTCATGGCCGGTGAAATCACCGGTGCAGGATTATTAGCTTTGATCGGAAAGGCGGGCTCGTGGTTTTCCAAAGTTGAACAGGGTACAGCTAACCTGCTCGACTCTGGCGCAGAGGGTGTTGGGCAGATTCCGGTCGATCTCGGTAAAGTCAATTTCTAAGCTGCCAATGATATAGGGTCAATATACTCTCCAAAAGTGAGCATGATCGGAACCGATGTGATTTTTGATGATTTAGCAATTGGTACGAGTAAAGGATTTTTGGGCGTTGGTCCGGATGGCGCAGCAGAACTGGTAGGCCCATTAAAGAAAATGCTGGAGTACACCCAGTCCAAAGGTGGCCAAAACATTACTTTCAGAGGATATTTCGCATCTGAGGAAGGGGCAGCATTAGGTGGTGGCGAAGTCGGGCAAAAATTTTCGTATACTTTCCCGCTACTAATGAAGGGCTTAGAGAGTTTCTAAAGGGGTTGCATTGATGAGTGCTTTGAAGCAACTAAATAGTATAAGTTTGTCCGGGTATGGAGTTTTTATTCCATCTACTATTCATGAGGGTTTAGGTGTTGGGATTTATCAGCTAAATTTTGATTTTATAGTTTTTCGGATTTTTAAAATTGGGTTTTCAATTTTGTCGGAAGGGGCGGAAAAGTGTGTTTTCTTTAAAGATGTTATAGGTATAAAAAGCAACTTAAATGCTTCGATTTTCTCGGAGGCATCTCAGCAAAAGGATTTTTACGTTTCGCTTCCTTTAGGTATAGAGACATCAGGAGATACAGTTGTGATTGAGGTTCCGTTACTGATTTATTCAAGGCTTCTGATTTTTTTGAATAAGATGTGTGAGTTGCATAAAACTTGAAGGCAGGCAGGGCAAATTGTCGGTCATCAGTAATGATGAGCGCCAAGAAATGCGTGGGATAAATGGGGACAGACCACGTTTAGAAGGCACTCCAAAACGTGGTCTGTCCCCGTTTCCTTCTAGGGGCAGGAAAGCCTGACACGTTGACCATAGATCGAGATAATGCGGCAGCGCGCAGGCGTGATTCTTTGCGCGGAATTGAAACAAAACCGGGCCTCGACCGTGATGAATATCCGCCCGCCATGTTCCAGGAAGGGGGCACGAAGCCTCAGTAAGGCATATCACCGCTGGTGATAACCGTGGGGCAGGCGCTTGTATTGGCGCTCAATGCAGAGAGTTGCCTAACGGGACGAAGGTTAGAATAGAGGTGAGAGATTAGATTGTGAATAATTTGGATAAGTTGTTATCGATTGCAAGTTCGTCCTTGAGTGAGCGTGAACCAGAACTGTCTGGGCCAATACGCAAACTGGCAGGGACTTCGGCGGAACAACTTGTTAATGTGCTGCGTCAGCGCAATGGCTTCTATGCTTTTGAAGGCGCGCTGCATGTTTTTCCAAGCGACTCCAGCCAAAGTGAAATAGGCATATCTGATTGGAATCACGCTGACCTGTGGCGCAGTAGCTACAATGACGTAGCCGATAACGTTGTCTTTTTTGCTGAAGATATCTTTGGTGGACAGTTCTGTATCAAGGATGGCAGTATCTACATTTTTGATCCGGAAACTGGCTCGTTAGAGTACTTGGCTGCGGATGTTGAAAGCTGGGCTGAAGTAGTTCTGCACGACTATGAAGTATTGACAGGCTATCCGTTGGCTCATCAGTGGCAAAAGCGCAATGGTCCAGTTCGTGCTGGGATGCGTTTGCTGCCCAAAGTGCCTTTTGTAATGGGTGGTGATTTTTCCTTGGATAATTTATATGTTGCCGATGCTGTAGAAGGCATGCGGCTCAGAGCCGATATAGCCGATAAGATTAAAAATTTACCGGACGGTACTCAGGTTAAATTCAGTCTGGACTGACAGGAGAAAATAAATGGGGGCGGACCACGTTTAGAAAGCATTACGAAAACGTAGTCTGTCCCCTTTTCATACTTGTTTCGTTCAGTTGCTTGTTATTCATGATTGTCCTGCATGCATTTTTCGATTTTTCAGGATTTGGTCGCAGTCTTTTTACTTACTGCGAAATTTCCCTTCCTTCACTGCTCGCTTTAGGTCGTGGTCTGAGGGATCAGGGCATCGAGCATCTGCGCAACGGATTTCTGCTGGCTCTTAGATAGCTGGTCGATGGATTCCAGTTACTGTTGCCATTTCGGAGCCGGGCCACGCTTACGCATATTGGCTTTCTGCTGCTGACCAAACAGCTCTTCGAGGATAAACGGGGACAGACCACCTTTCAATTGGCGTCAAGCGTTAAAGGCCGCGGCGACCTGAGGCTCGATGCCGGTCGCGACATCAACGTCGTCGCTAGCACAGCCGAAGCTACCGGCAACCTCACCGTCGAGGCCAAGCGCGATATCTCCCTGTCCTTGGCCGGTGATGAACACAAGGTCGAAACCCACAGCAGGCAAGGTAGTTTCTTTCCCGTTTAAATACCGGACGCCCGCCAAACTTCTCTTCCTGGTTCGGCGCGAGGAGACCATTGTCCGGGATTTGCTTGTTGCTTAACCACGCATCGAAGGTGCGATAGCGGGAAATAAACGGCGGCAGACGCCACTGAGTTGGTCTTGATGGGCGCCGGGATTCTGCCAGAAAGGATTGCAGGCAAAGGTTCCTCTGCTGTAAAGAGTCCAGACGAAATAGGTACAATTTCTGAAAATATGAGCCCCCGGGGCTTGGTCGAGGAGGAGCATTTAATGAAGCGAAACGGCAGGCCGGGATTCCGACCAGTCAGCAGCCTAGCCGAGTAATTCAAAGTGTCGACAAACGGGGCAACCCTCAGTCCGGAGCCATTTATGAGTTTGAGGTTCCCGCTTCAGGTGGCGGTACGCGGACAGTGAGAATTCGTGACGATGCTGCGGGACATGATTATGGGGAAGGTGATCCGCAAAATCGGGGGGCGCATTTTAACGACGAAGCGGGAAATCATTATGATTACTGAAATCAAAATTTCGAGAGAAAATGACTTGTCAGATCCCGATCAGACAATCAATCTGAATGGGGAAAACAGATGCAGATTAA
The DNA here is from genome assembly GCF_014268585.2 of Pseudomonas iranensis. Lineage (NCBI taxonomy): Bacteria > Pseudomonadati > Pseudomonadota > Gammaproteobacteria > Pseudomonadales > Pseudomonadaceae > Pseudomonas > Pseudomonas iranensis. Next base: position 3,757,860 of record NZ_CP077092.1, on the reverse strand, counting down.
AATTATCTGCAGCTAGCTTTGTTGCCTCGGCGAAGCCTCATGATTCATTGAGAGCAATATTCGACTTCATACATGAACGCGTTGTCGAAAATATGCAGGGATATGCAGCCTGGTTGCTTTTGGGTAACTCGGCTTGGCAGCCAGGCACGAGATCGTCAAATATTTAGGGCTATGGAGTGGGTTCAAATCACGGGGAATTGAAGTTCCCCAAGGAAGTCATTCGATAGTGCATACCATGGAACGCGATGGGAAGCTAAAGTTTTTTGGAGATATTCGCCTATCGGATCTTTCAGATGGGGCAATTCTGCAGGCGTTCTTGGCTGAGAGATGTTCTTATGTAGCCATTGTGCCTATAGATTTGGATATGGAAGAAGCCTTACTCATTGGCTGGTCTGGAAAGATTTCGGAAGATCTGATGCTCTTCGAATATGTGGCGGAGGGGAACGGACTGTTAATGGCAAAGATTGGTGCATTTGATGATCTTGATAGAGGAGTTGTCGCTGTCGGAAAACGACAAGTGCTGGATGATCTTTTATCAAACTTTGATAATTCGTAAAACCGAATTTCGCTATTTTTCTCCTTCTGAGCTCCGCGCAGGTCGCCACGCTGATTGTCGATATCGTCTGAGAGATAAATGGGTGCAGACCACGTTGAATGCAAAAGCTGGGTACTCCTGGGGGGGTTAAATGGGGACAGACCACGTATAGAAGGCACTCGAAAACGTGGTCTGTCCCCGTTTCCTTCCCCAACTCGCACCTCGACACCACTCTGGTCGCGGGTAAGATCAGCGCAGGCAACGAAGCATACGTCTACGCCGGTAATGAGCTGAACCTGCTGGCCGCGCAAAGCAAGGGCCGCACCCTCTACGACAAGAAGGAGTAAAAGCGTGGGTTGTCCCCCGTCGCGTGTCATAACTATGGAAATGATCAAAGCCTCTACAGAAAGCGGTAGCGCAGTTATCGTAAACGTGAAGACAGAACTGGGCGGCTGCCTGCGTTAGTTATCGACTCCGTAAAGAACGGAATGGCAGGAATTCGTGATCCGTGGCCGTTAGGAGTGGGGTCAAGTTATGCCGTACCCGCGAATGCGTTAGAGGATATTCAAAGCGGCGGCGTGATTGTTCATCCATGAGGAATTGAAGTTATGCAAAAGAAATGCGATTTGTTTTTATGTGAGCCGGTTAAAGCTTCAGGGTTGAAGCTCATCAGTTTATTTGATAAAGGTTTCAGGCCGGATAACGGGTTGATTTATTCAGGCTATCTATTTATCAGTGTTGATAGGGTTAAGTTGGTGGCGGTGGTTTCTGATTTTAGAAGGCATCACATACCTTGTTTTAGCGTGCCAGTCGAATATCGAGAAAGCCGAATTTCTTCTACGGTTGCGTTTGAGTTGGCGCAGACACATGTCACGAATCTCGGAAAAATTAGGATAAGTGAACAAGGACAAAAGCCGCCTTTGTTTTGGTCCTTCACGTTGGGATATGATAACGCCGTAGAGAATAAAGCGGGCGGTATAATCATGGTCGATCGTCTCGATGGTCATATTTGGACTGCTGGAGAATATGAAGAGTATATGTATGATTATAATAATATTTTCTAGGGGTTAAATGGGGACTGACTAAGTTTAATGTAATTGGTCTGCCTCCCTTTTTTCACAAATCTACTTTAGGCTGTGCGCCTGATGACGCAGGAGCAGGGTTTGCAAAGGTTCCTTGAAAGTCAGAGCGTCAGATGGCTGGAAGTCAACATCTTTATTCGGTGTGACGGTAAGGCAGTTCGATAATAATAATTTACCGCTCACAGGTATCGGTCTGCCTTATGGTTCGGCACTGGGTGTGTACACAGGTGGAGTGGGCGGAAAAGTGTTTGACTTTTATAAGGAGGCGAGCGGTGCGAAATAAAAATATTATTCTAAGGGGGATTATTTTCTTTAGCGTGATCGGATTTGTTTGGTCCGCGTTTCTTCTGGTATCGCTGCTTTTAGTTTTTTTGCTTATGGCAGTTTTGTATCTGTTTTTTGAACCGGATGTCAACATGGTATTCAAGTGGTTTGGGCTGCCTCTTTCAGTTCTTCTGTCAGTGCGTTGGATCTACAAGAACTTTTATAAAGTTAAAGACTATGTGGAGGGGTGAGTGTTTGTTTTCTCTTCTATCAGGGAAAACCAAAGGGGGCATGATCGAATGATCCATGCCCCGCGTGTCCATGGTCCTACAGAAGTATGGGGTCAGCATGAGCCAGCTATCAAAGCTGAACCAGGTTGCCGACGCATGCAGATCTCTTCACTCATCCAATATCTTGATTTTCTGTAGGAAAAATCGGGGACCCCTCAGGGGCAGACCTTGGGGGATCCCCTCAAAGCCATTTTAGGCTCTGCGGTTGACGATGTACCTCATCACGCAGAGCTTTCGCCAGTTTTTCCTGGTATTCGCTGTTCCTTTTTATGTGCGGTGAGCAGGTACTTCGAGGTGTTCAGAGATGAAAGCAGTTTCTTACTATGATGCGCTACCAGACACTATGACGGCCGAAGACTTGCGCCACGAGTTTTCCAGCATCATCGATAGCATTCCCATTCAGCGCAAGAAAAGAGGCGAGTGTTTACAGGCATTATGGGCGTTGAGTGATCGCCAATGGCACAGTTATACCGTACTGGAGGAGCCGTTGAAGACGCAGCTCGACACTTTTTTGATTGCTTGCTGGGACGGCTTCGACCTTGCTTGTGTTGAGCTTGCCATTTCGGTCAGCGCAGGGCTTGGGCTTCAGGGCACGCACGATTTTATTTTAAGTCGTAAAGCTGACGAAGTTTCGTTTGAAGTTGCAGAAGCTATCGAAGACGCCATCGCTCAGCTTGGTACAGATGTGAGTGATCCGTATTCAGGCATGCGCCTCAGTGCGGGTGAAGGGTTTAAGCGCAGCAATTGAGTAGGGCGGAACATAGAAAGGCACTGATCTCGTTTAGTAAGCGTTCCGCAAGTTGTGACCCGTCCCTCATTTTGTTTTGGGATGACCAGACAAAGGTATAAAAGAAACATCTATGGACTCGAACATATACGGGCTTTTAAACGATATCCCGGAGCATGCTGATTATGCTGTCGAAGCCGGAGACCTGGATTCAGAGGATATTCCTCAGGAGCGAGTTGACGCCGTTAGGGCATTACTTTGTCGCACACGGGATGATAAAGAGCGGTTCCTGGCCGCGAAGCTTTTGACCCATTGGGGATGCCGAGATGGTTTCATGGCTCTCGAGAAATGTATGGAAAAGCCTGAAAGCATCGAAGGGAATTACTTCCATCGATTGCACGGTTATGACGATACTTATAGTCATATACTTTATGCGCTGACTCAATACTATGCCAATAGGGCCGAACGAGGCCACGCTGAGGCCGCGAGAGCTGAAGTCTTTCCACTTGTCTCGAAAATGATTTTGCTGGCGAACAGTAAACCATTTGAAATAACTGCTGCGCTTGATTTTGCAAAGAGAGAAAGATATCAAGAATATCTACCTCTTATAAAAGACCATCTTCTTTCGATAGTCGATAGTTTTGAAATTCATCGCTGGAAAATTTACGATGCTATTGTGTTTTTACTGCATTTTGATATCGAATTTGTAGAGTCTTTACTGAAGCAAAAAAACAAAACCATCGATGATTTTAAACCGAAGCACGGTGCTTGACCGTTGCGGATCTTGTATGAAATTCGCTGTCGCGGCGACTTTCGAAATCAAGCACCGATAAGGGCGGTTTCCGAAGTGACAGGTCACAATTTTTTAATGTCGAGAAATATGCTCCAAAAAAGCTCTACTCTGGTATTTAGCGGTCACGCGCAGTCGATCCTTCGGGTTAGAAATATTCTTGTGTCAGCTGGGATAGCTCGTGAGATTACGCCTGATTATTGCTGGATATAAATTGACTCTGACGATGAAGGCCAAATTTTCGGCCGTGTACTATGAGCAACAGCAGTAGGAGTTGATGTCGACCAGATATAGAAGTGGCTCTGACAAGACAGATTTTTTGAGTCCTGGTTTGGTGGTGGGAATATCCCAGAAGATTATTTGCATGCAGAACTGAAAAGCCCCGAATTGCTCGGGGCTTTTTATTTGGGCAACGCACTCAGCAGTGACTCAACGAAACGCCGACACCACATGCTTGATAAACAACTCCAGCGACTTCTTCTTCTCCTCATGCGGTAGGCTGTTGTCACACCAGAAGCTGAACTCATCCACCCCCAGTTCCTGGTAGTACTTGATCCGCGGAATGATCTCTTCCGGCGTGCCGATCATCGCGGTCTTGTGCAGACTCTCCAGTTCAAACTCCGGACGTCCGGCAAACTTCTCTTCCGGACTCGGCGCGAGGAAGCCATTGACTGGTGTTTGCTTGTTGCCAAACCACGCATCGAACGTGCGATAGAAACGTGAGATGGCTTTCGCGCCGACCTTCCAGCCGTCCGGGTTATCAGCGGTGTGCACGTGGGTGTGACGCAGCACCATCAATTGTGGGCGCGGTACGTCTGGGTTGTTGTCCAGTGCGGTCTGGAATTTGTTCTTCAGGTCAAGGACTTCTTCGTCGCCTTTCATCAATGGCGTGACCATGACGTTGCAGCCGTTGGCCACGGCGAAGTTGTGCGAGTCGGGGTCGCGGGCGGCGATCCACATGGGTGGGTTGGGCTTCTGGATCGGCTTCGGCACGCTGGTGGAGGTGGGGAATTTCCAGATGTCGCCGTCGTGGGCGTAGTCGCCTTGCCACAGGGCGCGGACCACCGGGACCATTTCGCGCAGGGCCTGGCCGCCGCTGGAGGCGGGCATGCCGCCGGCCATGCGGTCGAATTCAACCTGATAGGCGCCACGGGCGAGACCGACTTCCATGCGGCCGTTGCTGATCACGTCGAGCAGGGCGCATTCGCCGGCGACGCGTAGCGGGTGCCAGAACGGCGCGATGATGGTGCCGGCGCCGAGGTGGATGGTCGTGGTTTTTGCTGCGAGGTAGGCCAGCAGCGGCATCGGGCTTGGGGAGATGGTGTATTCCATGGCGTGGTGTTCGCCGATCCACACGGTGCTGAAACCGCCAGCCTCGGCCATCAGCGTCAGTTCGGTCAGGTCTTCGAACAGTTGGCGGTGGCTGACGCTTTCGTCCCAGCGTTCCATGTGTACGAACAGGGAAAATTTCATGACGCTACCTCGAGTCTTTTGTAATTGGCCGGTCGTATGCGGGCCTGTCGAACTGACGTGAGCGCTGTGCGCTCGCGAGTCTTCTCACCATTCAAGCACGCCTTCGAGGACGGCTGTTCGGTTGATTTAATATTGGTATACCATAATACGGAATATCCGCAAAATATTTCTGACCGACACTTCGAACAAGGAAGGCGCAAGCAATGAACATAAAACAAAAACTGACTCTGGCGTTTGCGGTAATCGCCAGCCTGCCGGTGTTACTGGTGGCGGCGCTGATCATCCTCAATGTCCGCGAGGGCGCGCGCGACACCTTTACAGATAGCACCGGGCGCGAGGTGCGTCAGGTGGAAAACGCGATGCAGCTGTTTTTCGAGGGCATCAGCCAGAACGTTGCTTACCTGGCCGAGCATCCGCAACTGCAGAGCATCGACACCAGCCTCAAACGCTACCTGAGCAGCGACGCCGCGCAAGTGCCGATGGGGCCGCAGGATCAACAGCTGTTCAAGCTGTTCGAGGGTATGGCCAAGGCGCACCCGGCCTATACCTATCTGTCCGTCGGCACCGAGCAGGGCGGTTATCTGTTCTGGCCGGGCGATGCGAAGTTGGCGAACTACGATCCGCGCACCCGGCCCTGGTACAAAACCGCGATGGCCAATCCCGGCAAAACCCTGCGCACCGAGGCCTATTACTGGGCGGCGGATGCCGTGGTGCTGGTGAGCACTGTGCGCAGCTTCAACAACCAGTTGGGCAGCAATGCTGGCGTGGTCAATATCGATGTGTCGCTCAAGCAGTTGACCGACCTGGTCAAGCAGATTCGCCTCGGCGAGAGCGGTTATCTGATGCTGATGGAAGCCAACAACACCGTGCTGGTGGACCCGAGCGATCCGGCGCACAACTTCAAGAAACTCAGCGATCTCGGTGACGGTTATCAGCAACTGGCCGAGGCAGGCAAAGGGCTGGTCGAGGTGCAATTGGCCGGCGAGGATTACATGGCGTTGGTCTGGCCGTCGCAGGCGTTGGGCTGGCGGTTTGTCGGCTTGGTCAAGGCGAGCGAAGTTATGGCCGGGGCGACTCGTTTGACCTGGCTGATCGGCGCTATCGCTGTGGTTTGCGCATTGTTGTTTGCAATGGCCGGCGCTTGGTTTGCCGGACTGATGGTCAAGCCGATTCGTGGTGTCGCCAGTGGTCTCGAAGGTATTGCTCAAGGCGAGGGCGATCTGACTGCGCGACTGGAAGTACGCGGGCAGGATGAAACCGCGCAACTGGCCGGCTGGTTCAACCAGTTTCTTGAAGCGATTCGTACGCTGATTCAACGCATCGGCCAGGCGGCAGGGCAGATTCACAGCAGCTCCGGCAGCGCCACTGAAGTCTCGGCAGAAATGGCCGACGTCGCTTCGCGTCAGCGTGAGGCGGTGGACATGGTGTCTACGGCGTTTCACGAAATGGTCGCCACTTCCAACGAGGTCGCACGCTCGTGCAGCCAAGCGGCCGATTCAGCAGACAACGGTCAGCGTCAGGCACACACCGGGCAGCAGCAGATCGACGCGGCGGTAAGTAACGTCGGGCGCTTGAGTCAGGAGATCGGCCACAGCGCCGAGTCGATGCAGCAACTGGAGCAGGACAGCAACGACATCCAGTCGATTCTCGGCACGATTCGCTCAATTGCCGAGCAGACCAATTTGCTCGCGCTCAACGCCGCCATTGAGGCCGCGCGCGCCGGTGAACAGGGCAGGGGCTTTGCCGTGGTCGCCGATGAAGTTCGCGCGCTGGCCAAACGCACTTCCGACTCCACCGGTGAGATTGACGCACTGCTCGGCAATCTGGCGCGGCGCACCCACCAGATGGGCAAGCAGATGCACGCCAGCCTCGAGGTGTCACAGGAAACCGTGGTGTCGATCAACGAGGCGCGGGCGAGTTTTGAATTGATTCGTGAATCGGTCGACGTGATCCGCGACATGAACACGCAGATCGCCACAGCGGCGGAGGAACAGCATCAAGTGGCGGAAGACATCAATCGGCACATCAGCCAGATTCATGGCGATGCGCAGTTGGTGGCGAGCCTGGCGGATTCGACTCGGCAGGATGCGCAGAACCTGACGGCGTTGTCGCAGACGTTGAATCAGTTGGTGAGCCGGTTTAGGACCTGAGACGGACGCCCAGGCAACACCAAAACCTGTGGGAGCGAGCAGGCTCGCTCCCACATGGGATATCCGAGATCTGGTGAAATCACGCCACAACCGGCAACGCACCCATCTTGCCGTGGCAATACACCAGCGGTCCGGCGACCTGCTCGGGAACGATCAGGTTCTTCACCGCGCCGACCATGATCGCGTGGTCGCCACCTTCGTATTCACGCCACAACTCGCACTCGATCACCGCCGTGGCATTGGCGAGGATCGGGTTGCCCAGTTCGCTCAACGTCCACTCGATGCCCTGCGCCTTGTCCTTGCCTTTGCGCGCGAAGGCATAGGCCTCGCTTTGCTGCACGCTGGACAACAGGTGAATCGCAAAGCGTTTGTTCTTGATGAGCACGGGATAGGAGTCGGAGCTGTAGTTGGGGCAGAACAGCACCAGCGCCGGGTCCATCGACAGCGAGCTGAACGCGCTGGCGGTCAGGCCGACGATCTGCCCGTCGTCGTCCAGCGTGGTGATAACGGTGACGCCGGACGGGAACGAGCCCATGACTTGTTTGTAAATGGCAGCATCGATCATTGGGTGGTCCTCGGGTGGTGTGACGCGGTTTTTATGGTTAGTAGGTCTGATGGTATACCGTAATACATATCTTGCAAGAGCTTTTCTGGTGAACCGATAAACGTGCCACTTTCGTCGGAAACTCAGTGTTTACGGGGCTTTCAGCTAGCCGGTCAGGGGTGGGATCAGCGAGGATAGCGGATCAGACAGCGACAGAATCAGCGGATCAGGCTTGTGCAAAGTTTGGAATACCATAATATGGTCTGCATCTGAGGGGCGACCCAAGAGTCCTCCCGGTTTGGCTTCATACAAAGATAAAAACAGACAAACTCGAGTTCATGCATATGTCCCAGATGTCCCGGCAAGATCCGTTGATCGAGAATCATACGGTCGATTACGTCCCACTCGCGGAACGCCACGGGAAGGCCCGCGATCTGTTCACTCTTTGGTTCAGCACCAACATTGCGCCACTGCCCATCGTCACCGGCGCCATGGTGGTCCAGGTGTTCCATCTGAATCTGTTCTGGGGGCTGCTGGCGATTGCGCTGGGGCACATGATCGGCGGCGTGGTGATTGCGCTGGCCTCGGCCCAGGGCCCACGCATGGGCATTCCGCAAATGGTCCAGAGTCGCGGTCAGTACGGCCGCTATGGCGCGCTGCTGATCGTGTTTTTCGCGGCGCTCATCTACATCGGTTTCTTCATTTCCAACATCGTGCTCGCGGGCAAATCCATCGTCGGCATTGCGCCGTCAGTGCCAGCGCCGCTGAGCATTTTGATCGGCGCCCTGGCCGCCACGGCGATCGGTGTGATCGGCTACAACTTCATCCATACGCTCAACCGCATCGGCACTTGGGTGATGGGTGGCGCGTTGCTGGCCGGGTTCATCTACATCTTCGCCCATGACTTGCCGGCGGACTTCCTGACGCGCGGCAGTTTCAATCTCTCCGGCTGGCTGGCGACGGTGTCGCTGGGGATCATCTGGCAGATCAGCTTCTCGCCGTACGTCTCCGACTATTCGCGTTATCTGCCGGCGGACATCGGCATTGCCAAACCGTTTTGGGCGACGTATCTGGGCGCAACGCTGGGCACGATTCTGTCGTTCAGCTTTGGCGCGGTGGCGGTGCTGGCGACGCCGGAAGGCACTGAAGCGATGGCAGCGGTCAAGCAGTCCACCGGCTGGCTGGGGCCGATTCTGATGGTGCTGTTTCTGCTCAACATCATCAGCCACAACGCGCTCAATCTGTATGGCGCGGTGCTGTCGATCATCACCTCGATCCAGACCTTCGCCAGCCAGTGGACGCCGAGCATCAAGGTGCGCGTGGGGCTGTCGAGCGTGATTCTGGCCGGATGCTGCGTGGTCGCTCTCGGTGCTTCGGCGGATTTCATTTCCGAATTCATCGGACTGATTCTGGCGCTGTTGCTGGTGCTGGTGCCGTGGGCGTCGATCAACCTGATCGACTTCTACCTGATCAAGCGCGGCAACTACGACATTGCCTCGATCTTCCGCGCTGACGGCGGCATTTACGGGCGCTTCAACCTGCACGCGATCATTGCCTACTTCATCGGCATCATCGTGCAGCTGCCGTTTGCCAACACCTCGCTGTATGTCGGGCCGTACGCCAATCTGGTGGAAGGTGCCGACCTGTCGTGGCTGGTTGGCCTGGTGGTCACCGTGCCGTTGTATTACTGCCTGGCAACTCGCGGTCAGGCGCAGCAGAGCAGGGCGGCCAGACTCGGCTATACCGACTGATCCCAACGGCAACACAGCAATGCCCGGCCCAGCGCCGGGCATTTTTGTTTGCGCATTTCAGCGGTCAAGCAAATTGGCCATATCGATCCCCTTTTGGCCTGCCGCCTACTGTCATCGCGCTACGCTGTCAGCAAGAATCGAAACCATAACAACAGGCTCGACCTTTTTTGCCCTTGGCTATCGTTACAGCCACTGCCGTGTACAGAACATAAGAACCATCGATCTCACGTCGCATTCGGGGAAACAACCATGGTCACGATCAAACGCATTCTGGGCGCCACCGTGTGTGGCCTGACGCTGCTGGCCAGCGCCGTCCAGGCCGAGCAGCGCGAACTGCGGGTGTACAACTGGGCGGATTACATCCTGCCGTCAGTGCCCAAGGACTTCGCCGAGCAAA